>CAZIOQ010000063.1:0-2837 GCA_964540975.1 uncultured Gammaproteobacteria bacterium | reverse complement strand
AATAATATCATATCCGGCTTTAAAGTTTTTCTTTTTGAGATAAAACCTCTTCTGGCTTGGTGGTAATTAATTGATGCTCTTCAGGAGAGGCAACAACGCGAATAGCGACATGATTTGCGCCGGCAAAGAATAGCCCCTCACCTACATCAGCCGAAAGTAAAAGATGTTTTTCCCCTTCAGAAAGATAAAAAACCTGGCCGACTTTATCAATTGCTGCTGGCGATTGTTTCATTAAAATTTGTATCGATGAATTAGTAACAATTGCTTTTCCATAATCAGAAGATAAAAAATCTTCTACGTCTTGAGTGATAGTTGTTAAACCTAAGTAATATTTTCTGGCTCTTTTAGCGATGGAATATAAAAAGTTTGCTGAGTCCGGATATTTCATTAAATACCAGGCCTCATCAACAATTAAAATTCTTTTTTTCATTTCTCTTTTAATTTTTGTCCAAATATAATCTAAGATAATAAACATGGCAATTGGCCGGAGAGCTTCTTCTAATTCCCTTATAGAAAAAACAGTAAAAGGATTGCTAATGTCAACATTAGAGGATTGATCAAAGATGCCAACAAAACTTCCTTTAACAAATTTTTCCAGCCTAGAAGCCAAAGAGGTAGCTTCTGGTTGTTCCATACCGATTAAAACTTTGTAAAGGTCTTCCATTAAAGGAGGTTCATTTTTTTGGGTTGCTGGCTCAGGAGTAATTCCTTTCATCTTGTAGGTTTGGACTAGGGCTCTGTCTAAGATTGCTTCTTCGGTTGGGTTTAATTTTCCCATAATTACTTTGAATAAAGAATGTAGAGAAAGAATTTTTAAACCCAACTCATTTTCGCCTTCTTCATAAATTGCCGATAAATCAAAAGGATTGATTTTTGCTTTTGAGCCAAAACCAAAAGTAATATATTCACCTCCAACAGCTTCGGCTAAAGCTTTATATTCTGCCTCAGGATCAATAATGATAAGTTCTGTCCCAAACATTAAAGAGCGGAGAGCTTCAAGTTTGATAAGATAGGATTTACCGCAGCCTGATTTTCCGAAAACAACCGAATTGGCATTTTCCAGAGTAAAGCGGTCAAAAACAACCAGCGAACCGTTGTGTTCATTAATCCCATACATAATTCCCTCATTGGCCGTTAGCTCTGAAGTAGTAAAAGGAAAGGTAGTAGCTAGCGAAGTAGTGTCCATATTTCGTGTAATCATTAGTTTGTCAATACAGGTAGGAATAGTGGTTTTAAATCCTTCTTCCATTTGTAGGGTGGCGTGTTTGGAAATAATCATCAGAGAACCTAAAGTGGCAATAACTTGCTTGGAAATTTGATTTAATTCTTCTAAAGAATCAGCCGGAATAGTAATATAAAGACCAAATTGAAAAAATCTTTCTGTCCCTTTTGTTAATTGTTCTTGAAGCTGACGAGCATCCTCTAGTTTTGCTATTGTTGCTGGATCTGGTAACCGTCCTTTTTCAGTAGTAATCTGAAGTTCTGCTTCCATTTCAGTAATTTTCCTTCGGAGCTCGTCCAAAACCCCTTTTCCTTCCACCGGATAGATGTACATAGCAATATCTAAACCATAATCAAAATTAATTAAAGGAGCTAGCCAGTTGGCAGAAACAAACCTTGGATAGCCGGCAACAAAAAGTGTCCGAAAGTACTTATTACCAATCTTAAGGTGATCAAAATCTACTTCAATTGCTCCTGGGGCAATAATATCTTGAACAGAAATAAGACCCTTTTCTAAATTTTCAACATCTCCATTTTGGGGAGACGATTGATTTTCTTGACTAGTTTTGTTTTTAAAAAATGGCAAATTCATTTATTTTCTTCCTTTTCAAAAACCGCTGTTTGTTTTACTAAATTATTAATTTTTTCAAAAATCTGCTGGTGAGTTTCTTTATTTTCTTCGGGAAGGACAGGGGGAACGGGTTCCTCCGCTTTGGGTTGAGAAGGAGGTGGGGAAGCTTGGGTTTCAGTAGGTTGCGTTGGAGAAAAAGCTACCGTTGAAAAGGTTGATTGGACAAGAGGTCTTTGATATTGTTCAGGCTCGACAAATTGTTGCCCAGGAGATTGAGGGTTATATATTTCAAAGAAAAGCTTTATTAATTCTTTAGTTTCTAGTTGTTTTCCTTTAAGTCCTAGCCTTCCTAGTTGCCGTAAAATATGATCTCTTTTGGGATATAGATTAATTTTTGCCTTTTGGAGAATATAAGCCTTATCAAAAGGCAGTTTTCTTTTTCCTGGGGAAAAGGTACTGACAAAAGCTTTAGTTGCCCCAATTTCTAGGGAGCTCATAGGAACAACAATGTAAAATTTTTTGTCTAAAACATTATTTTTTTTGACAATTTCGGCAACAAATTTCGCATATTTTATAATTTGCTCTTTAATAAGTGGCCGAGTCTCTTTTTCGGCCAAGTCATTTAAAAAATTAATATAAGAACTGACGTCTTTTAATTGAGAACGAATCACAATTTGGATGGGAAAATTTAAAGAATTTAAAAGTCCGGCATAAGCATAAATAATTGCTTCCTGTTCTTTTTCTGATAAAAGATCATAGTTGATTGAGGTAACAGAGATAACTAAGCAAGCGCCGCCGTCTTTTAAAATAACAATTCCTTCTTTGATATCCTCAATTTCTAGATGATCTTGAGTACTGGCACGAATAGCTTGGGCAGGAATCATATTTAGAAAAGTTCGAATTCTCGAATGTCTAAATTTTTAATTTTTAGTTTTTTAATTACTTTGAATATTGGATTTTTGAACATTGGAATCTTCCTCTTTTGCTCTTATTTCAAATGGGGGAATTAATTCCCCTTTTGCTTCAAATTTAATTATATCAAAGC
>CAZIOQ010000062.1:0-2735 GCA_964540975.1 uncultured Gammaproteobacteria bacterium | reverse complement strand
ATGTAATGATTATTCCTTTGCTAGAAATTATTGCCGAAACACTCAACACTATCTCTACCAGTCAAAAAGCAAAAATTTTTTATGATCAGATGATCAAAACTTTGGGAACAGAGATGGAAATTATTATCCATACCCCTTTAGAAACAATTAAGAGAAATTTTAATCATCTTAATCCCAAAATTAGTGAAGCAATCCAGAGAGTAAGGGAACAAAATATTTTTATTAAACCAGGATTTGATGGTCTTTTTGGCAAAGTAAAAATTTGGCCAGAGGAGAAAAAAGAAGAAAAACCAACAAAAGTCCAGATGGGATTATTTTAATTAAAAAAACTATGTTTACTAATCGTCAGCAAGCTGCCCAATTATTAGCAGAAAAGATTAAACAAAAACACATTAATCTTAAAAATACAGTGATTGTTTCTTTGCCCAAAGGAGGGGTAGTTGTTGGCGGAGGTATCGCCGCTTTATTGAATTTGCCCCATAAAGTAATTATTAGCAAAAAAATTACTCAGCCGGGAGCACCGGAATTAGCTATCGGCGCTCTCAGTTTGTCAAAAAAGAGTCTTTTTCTCAACGAACAATTAATTAAAGAACTCTCAATCAGCCAAAAGCAAATAGAAGAAGCAATGGCAGTGGCCAAAGAAAAAGTTGAAAAACAAAAATCTAGTTTCAACGAGGCAACAAAAATTAATTTTTCTCAGAAAACAGTAATTTTGACTGATGATGGGGCAGCGACTGGTGCGACTCTAATTGCCGCGATAAAGCATATTCTTCATCAGAAACCGAAAAAAATTATTGTTGCTCTGCCGGTTGCTCCGCCGGAAACAGTGAAAAAACTTAAGAATTTGGTTAACCAAGTAATAGTTCTTCAACAACCAGAACTTTTTTTCTCTGTTTCTCAATTTTATCACTCCTTTCCTCAAATAAGCCTAAAGGAGGCGAAAGCAATTTTAAAAATTTCTTGATGAATAAGGATTAGTCAGATGTTATAATGAGCCAAATGAATATCCCAGAAAAAATTCAACCAATCAGCCAAAATACAGCTGAAATTCTGGGTCTTGATGAGCTTAAAAATTTAATCAAAAATAAAGTTCCCTTAAAACATTATATTGGCTTTGAAATTTCTGGCTTAGTTCACTTAGGAACAGGTTTGTTATCCGCAGGAAAAATTGCTGATTTTTTAAAAGCCGGGGTAGAATGTAATATTTTCTTAGCTGATTGGCATACTTTTATTAATGACAAATTGGGAGGAGACTGGAAAATTATTAAAAAAGTAGCCAAAAGTTACTTCCAAGAAGCAATGATTGCTTCTCTTGCTTGTTTCGGAGTAAAAGCAGGAAAAGTTAATTTTATTCTCGCCAGTGATTTGTATAAAAATCCAATCCATTGGGAAAATTTAATGACAATTTCTAAAAACGTTACCCTCTCGCGGGTAAAAAGATCTTTGGATATCGCCGGAAGAGAAGCAGGAGAAAGTATTGATTTTGCCAAACTTATCTACCCGCCACTTCAAGTAGCTGATATTTTTACTCTTAAAGTGAACCTCGCCCATGCCGGACTAGATCAAAGGAAAGCTCATGTGATTAGCCGGAAAGTGGCTAAAAATCTAGGTTTCTTGCCGCCGGTGGCTGTTCACCACCCACTTTTATTCGGCTTGCAAAAACCATCTGTTTGGCCAATCAAAAGATTAACCAGAAAAATAAAAATAAGCTTTAAGATGAGCAAGTCCAACCCCAAAAGTTGTATTTTTATCCATGATTCGCCGGAGGAAATCAAGCAAAAAATTCAAAAAGCTTTTTGTCCTTCTCAAGAAATTATTTATAATCCGCTGATCAACTGGAGTGAACATTTAGTCTTTTGGCAAGATGGGTTAGGGGAGTTAACGATTAAAAGACCAGCTAAGTTTGGGGGGGAGAAAAAATACTCTTCTTTTGAAGAATTAAAAAGCGATTATCAAAAAGGTAAGTTGCATCCTTTGGATCTTAAAAATGCAATTGCTGAGTGGTTGATAATTAAACTTAAGCCTGCTAGGGATTATTTTAAAAGACCAAGGCAAAGACAAGCTTTAGAATTTTGTCGAAAATTAACTTAATGAAGTTGCAATTAGACAGAGAGACCAAAAAAGAAATTATTCTCCATCTGGAAACAGGAGTTGTTTTGGCATTGTTAATCGAATTTTTCTGGCTAATCCAAAAACAACCACTAATTAATTTTTTTCTCCTTTGGTTGGCATTAATCATCGGCAGTTTTGTTTTAGATTTAGATCATTTTCTTTACTGGTTTTTTCTTTATCCTAAAAAAGAAGACTCTTTAAGGGCAAAAAAACTTTGGCAAGAAAAAAATTTGTCAGCAATTCTGAAGCTTTTAGGAGAAGAATATAAAACTCATACCTCATTAATTTTCCACCATTTTTATTGCCAACTAGTTTTAATCATCTTAAGTATTTTTATTTTTACTTCAACCAAAAGTATCTTTGGCCGAGGTTTAGTTCTTTTTCTTAATCTTCATTTGCTAGTAGATCAAGTCAATGACTTTTTGACTAATCCAGTCCATCTTAAAGAATGGCTTTTTGCCAGGATGAACTTTGCCTTACCAGAAAAATTTTTAAAATATTATTTAGCCCTCTTAGGTTTTGTTTTTCTTCTTTTAGCAAACAGCCTAATTTTCTATTCTTAATTTTTTTATTTCGCGCCTCAGAACCCCGCCGATCCTGAGAAGCCACACCAGCCAAGAACT
>CAZIOQ010000061.1:0-13198 GCA_964540975.1 uncultured Gammaproteobacteria bacterium | reverse complement strand
TATTAACCCTTTTCTTATTTCCTACTTTTGTTTTTGCCGAAGACAAACCGCCGGGAGAACAAATTATTCCCAAACTTCAAAAAACTCCAAATGACCCTGAATTGACCAATGGCCATGTTTATCCGGAATGGGGACCAGTTTGTATCCGTTATACCTACTCGGTAGTTTATCGGGATAAAGAGGGCCGACCGCCAGAATACGTCAAAATTTACTTTAATGGTCAAATGATTGATATGGAAAAAGAAAATCCCACGGATAATAACTACAAAAAGGGCGTTAAGTATATTTATATAAATTTGTCCCTCGCAAACTTGGCTCAAATTTTTATTACTTTGAAGCTTCAAATGGTTTAGGTAAAGCTCGGGATTCAATTATCGATTCTCCTGATAACGGCCCGGTGCTTTTCGAGTCAGCTTTTGACAAAAATGAGATTGTTTTAATTGAACCCCAAACTGGAAATGTTGTTTGGCGTTTTTTCACTGGCAAAGAATGGGTTGGTGGAGTAGCTTTATCAGCCGATGGTCAATATTTAGCTGCCCAAACGAGTAAACATATTTATTTTTTCTCCACATCTTCAAACAAACCAATCTGGGAATATGAATTTGGTAAATTTCTTCCTATTGGTACCAGCCCGCGGGGGAATGGAATCGCAATTTCAAAAGATGGCACAAAGATTTTTGCTCCGGTAGGAAACAAAGCAGTTTTGTTTGGACCAAAAAATAACCAGCCAATTTGGGAATACCGAGCTTCGGCTATAATTTTAGCGGTCGCTTCCTCCGCTGATGGCAACTACGCTGCTGCCAGTGTCGGAGAAGATTCTGGCAGCGAGGAGGGCAATGCTTTACTTTTTTGGGAAACTAAAAATTCTCAGCCTGTTTGGAAATTCATCAGCGATAGCAACTTTCATGATGTTTCTTTATCGGCTGATGGCAATTTTGTTGCCGCCTCCACTGGTTGTCCTGACCGCAAGGCTTATATTTTCTCAAAAGAAAGTAATCAACCGTTAGTGAAAAGTGAAAGACTAACTTTTGATTCTCCTGTTTCCAAAGCAAAAATTTCCGCTGATGGTTCGCTGGCGGCTTTTGCTACTGAAGGCGGTCCGGATTCAAGCGTAGTAGTTTTGTTTAGCAAGGATTCTCCCGCTCCTCTTTGGAAATTTGATAATCAGAGAAGGAACTCCTCACGAGCAATGAGTATGACAAGCGATGGTCAATTTATTGCCGCGGCAACAATGAGGGGCGATGTTTATCTACTTAACAGTAAAAACAATACTCCCTTGAAAGACTGGACTTTAGATACTTCGGTTGGGGCTTTAGATATTGCCGAAGATAGTAGTTTTATTACCTTAGGTGGAAGCGACAGTCAGGTCCAGATTTTATTTACCGATGGAGAGAGAAAAAAAATCTCCGTCGGTGAATTTGTCCAGGCGATTGATATCGCTGAAAACGGCAAATATTTAGCCGCCGGCACTGGTGGTTCGGTTTATTTTTTTGAAGATTATATAACGCCAAACAAAAATAAAGTATTTGAATGTTCAACCATAATTGAACCCACCCCTCAAGAACAAACAATGAGAGATTATGCTGGCGAGAAAAAACAACCGACGGACTTCACAGAAAAACCGCCTCTGAGAAAAGACCTGTTTCCAATAGTAAAAGAAAGTCTTATCTTAACGGGAATTTTGGTTATTTTTTACTGGCTAATTATCTATTTTGCTGAGAAATTTTCTTTAACTCATCCTGTCTTTGCTTTAATCACCCTACCAGCGGCAATAATGCTTTGGGGGATTAATCATTATCAATTTAATTTTCGCCAAATTACCGATTTTTGCGCCAGTGCCTTTAGTCTATGGACTATTTTAATCTTATTGGGTTGGAAATTAAAAATTCCTAAAGTTTTTTATCTTATCTCTTCTTTGTATTTAGCAATTTTGGGGACAATTACTTTAACTTATTACCAACCCTTTTTCTCCTTTCCAACTTTAGTTCATTTGTTGGAGGCAATTTTGGGCTTTGGCTATTTATCAAGCATTTTTAAAAACAAAGCCAAGCTTATTTTCTTGGGATTGGTAGCAATTGCTTTATTCTTCTCTCATCTTTTTTACCAAACAAAGACAACTGCTACTTTTTTACCTCAAACCCAGAAAGAAATTTTTGCTCCGGAAGAAAATTTCTCCGAAACAACTTCCTCTGGTGAAGCAATTTGCGGCAACACCTTATGCGAACCGGATTTGGGAGAAAACAAAGAAACTTGTCCCCAAGATTGCTCGGGGGAAGATTAAAGTTTGTAGTTTCGAATGTAATTAATAAACTCCTGATGAAACTGCTCTTCAGTTATCCCAAAAGACTGAGCAAAAGCCTTTTCAAAATCTTGGTTTTTAAGAGAAACTACAAAATCATATATCTTCTCTTGGTCATATTTGTCAAAAAGATATTTAACCATCAAATATGTCTGCCCGTACAAAACTCTTGCTTTCCCCTGGCGAATTTTCAAAAGCCATTTGGAAGTCCCTAAAATTCCCCGCATACTTAAAATATCAATAACATATTGGCCATTATCTAAATCAACTTGCAATTCTTTGGGCCTTCGGTATTCCTCCATTTTTCCAATATAAGAAGCCAAACCCTCGTTAAACCAATTGGGAGAAGGTATTGATTTGCCAGTAAGCATTGCCAAATTTCGATGGGACATTTCGTGGGCAATTTTGCCGGTTGTCATCCGACCAAAACGAATGTTTAAAGATAGTTCACTACCAGTTCCCCCAGCGTAAGGATATGAACCAAATCGCAACATATCCAACTCAGAACGAGCCAAAACAACTTTCATTGGAAAAGTATTTTTATAAAAATCTCTATTCATTTCTTCTGCTTCTTGTAATTGTTTCATCGCCTCGCGGGCCATATCGACACTATTCCTTGGATAATACAAGGTGATATTTCCTTCTTTTAGGGTTGAATAGCCAATTTTAATAGGAGAAAGGGCAAATAAAGGCCCAAAGAGAAAAAGCAAAATAGTAACCAGTGATAATTCAATAAAAAGCCTAAATAAATATTTTCTCTTGTCTTTATTTTTAAAATACCCCCAGACAGAGGAAAAAATAACAAATATTGCGATTACCCCAAAAAGGTAAAGCATAAAATTATTTTTCCAACCAAATCATTCCCATCTCTCCAGGAAAGCCGATTTGGTCGCCTTTAATATTCTGCTCATAATTTGTCCATTCAGCCAAAAAATCATTTATTGTCATTTTTCTTTTTCCAAAATCCGGGTCAGGATCATTAAGATAAATATCGTTTTGGTCATAACCAGTTGCCACCACATAATGATTGCCGTTTTGAATTAAAGTTATCACAGGAATATTGGCGGAAATTTTTTGTTTTAAAAAAGAGAGCCCCTCCTGCGAGTCTGAAAAATTTATAATTTGTTTGTCTGCTAAACCAAAATTTTGCTTATAAAAATCAGCAAATTTTTGGTTGTAATTTTTGAAATAGCCCAGCCGGATGTTGCTAATTAGGTTAAGTGCTTTAAGACCAATAAAAATATCAGGAGGCCCACCTTTACCCTTCTCCTCCAAAATTTTTTTAAATTTTTGGACATGCTGTTCACCTAAACCAGAATGTTTCAAAACCATCATCATACTTGCTCCATAGCAAAAATTCTTCTGACTATAGTAAGGAATATCGGCAATTTGATAGGAGAGGGGGGCAGTTTTTGTTTGCTGAACTGTAAATTCGGATTTTTCTTTGGTTGCTTTTGGAAAAAAGTTCTTAATCGCGGGAAAGGCTATTGCGGTAACTATCAGAACACCCGAGAAAATAACCCAAGGAGGCAACCTTTTTAGCTGGGTAGAAATTTTTTTGGATTTCATAAAGATTTATTTATTTTTAAAATAAACCCAAAACAAAAAACTGTCAAGAAAAAATATCTAAAAGGCGCTACGATTTTTTCTTACAAATAATTATTTTTTTATCTGATTTTCTGATATCAAAAAAATCCTTCACTGAATAATCGCCATAAATATTTAATATTTCAAATTCAGGCCACAATAACCTTTTTATTTCCTCAATCTTCCAAAGTCTCAATCTATTTTTATCTGAAAATTTTGTCAC
The DNA here is from genome assembly GCA_964540975.1 of uncultured Gammaproteobacteria bacterium. Classification (GTDB taxonomy): domain Bacteria; phylum Patescibacteriota; class Microgenomatia; order UBA12405; family UBA6130; genus CAZIOQ01. Next base: position 9,089 of record CAZIOQ010000061.1, on the reverse strand, counting down.
TCTATCTTTTTCAATAATAAGATATTTGTATTTTTCTTCTCTAATCCCTGTTTCGTTATTGTAGTGTCTTACTATATTAGTCTTTATCTTCCCATCTGGGAGTAAGATAACTTTTTCGCTTTTTTCATCTGATTGAAAATCATCTTTTTCGTGATTAGTTGAAGAAAGAACTAAAATCTTTTTAGTCACTTTAGCAATATTTTTGACAAATTCTTTAAACTTATTTTCGTCTAAAATATAACCAATAGTGCTCCACATACAAATAGAGGCATCAAAAAAATTTCTTTTAAATTTTGGAGAGCAAAAATCCATTTTAAGAAAAGTTGATTCGGACGATTTCTTTCGGGCTGTATCAAGCATCTGGTCTGATAAATCAATTCCGGTAACCTTGTACCCCATTTTTTGAAGAAAAGCAGCATGTCTTCCCGTCCCACAACCCAAATCTAAAACCTTCTGAATCTGACCATTACCAAATTTCTTAAAAATTTTATCTAGAAAAACACACTCCTGTTTAGTCGTTGAGGGAGCCAGAAAGTCATAATATTTGGCAAGTTTAGTATATAATGTCCGAGAACTACCCATTAACATAGTTTACAATAACGCTAAAACATAGTAAATTTTATAAAATAATCTTATGTCAGAATTTGGAGTAGCAACAAAGGCGATTATTTTTATTGAAATACTATCCGTTTGGTCCGGGGTCGGGATAGTGGCATTTTTTCCACTTAACAGGTTTCCCGGAAGCATCTTTTTTACCGCACCAACAAGGATCGTTGCGGCCGATTTTCTTTTTACCGGAGACAATGGGTTTAATTTTGGCTCCTAAATCTTGTTGGGAAACATCACCTTCAGCTGGTATTTGTCCCGGCAAAATCATTTCTCCCCTTGTCTCAACCGCGCTAATTGGTTTCTCTTGAGGCTGAGTCATTACTTGAACCCTAAAAATTCTTCTGGTGAAATGATAATTTAAATTATCAAGCAGTTTCTGAAACATCTGAAAACTTTCTCGCCGATATTCAACTAAAGGATCTCTTTGGCCATAACCTCTCAGTCTCACCCCATCGCGCAAATTGTCTAAAGCAGTCAAATGATCTACCCAAAGTTGATCAAGAGTATAAATCAAAATTGATTTCTCAATCTCTTGGCTTATATCCTTACCCAAACTTTCCTGCCTCTTTTTTAATTCTCTCTCAATTATTTGCCAACTAACTTTTTTGAGTTCTTCTTGATTGTCTTTATATTTTTCAAGATAGTTAATAATCTCTTCCCGTTTTTCCCTTGTCTCCCAAGCTAAAATTTCTGCCAGTCCTAACATTACTTTTTCTAAATTTGGTTTCATTGTCGTCGGTTCTAAAGAAATCACCACCACCTTATTTACTTCCTCCTGGATAATCCTCAAAACTTCTTCTCTTAACCTAGCTTTATTATTCTCAAACCAATCTAAGAATTGTCTTCGTTTTTTATAAATAATTTCTCGCTGCTTGTTAACTACATCGTCAAATTCAACCAAGCTTTTTCTGATATCAAAATTAAAACCTTCAACTTTAACTTGGATCTGCTCAATAACTTTGCTCACCACTGAATGAGAAATTGGCATATTATCAGGCATTCTGAATCTGGTCATTAAAGAAGCAATCTGATCTCCACCAAAAATCCGCATCAAATCGTCATCTAAAGCAACAAAAAATTGAGAAGAGCCAGGATCTCCCTGCCTGCCAGCTCGACCCCGTAATTGATTATCGATTCTTCTTGCCTCATGCCTTTCTGTTCCAATTACATGTAAACCTCCAAGTCTTATCACCTCTTTATGCTCCTCCCTCCATTGCCCATCTTCCTTTTCACTTTTAGTTTTTTTCGGCGGCTCGCCACCTAAAATAATATCTACTCCCCTGCCTGCCATATTGGTAGCCACAGTTACTGCTTTCAATTTCCCTGCTTGGGCAATAATTCCTGCTTCTTTCTCGTGGTTTTTAGCATTTAAAACTTGATGAGGAATCCCCTTTTTGCTTAAAAGCCGACTGATGATTTCATTTTTTTCAATTGAAGTTGTTCCAACCAAAACTGGTTGACCATTTTGAAAACATTTCTCGATTTCCGCTGCAATTGCGGTGTATTTGGCTTGTTGAGTTTTATAAACAGCATCAGGATGGTCAATTCTTATCATTGGCTTATTAGTTGGCACCACAATAACATCAAGACCATAGATCTTTTTGAATTCTTCAGCTTCGGTAGCAGCGGTTCCGGTCATCCCAGCTAAAATCTGATACATTCTAAAATAATTTTGGAAAGTAATTGTTGCCCAAGTTCTACTCTCCTGTCGAATTGAAACCCCTTCCTTTGCCTCAATTGCTTGATGCAAACCATCAGACCATCTTCTCCCAGGCATTAACCGACCAGTAAACTCATCAACAATGATTACCTCGTTATTTTTAACTACATAATCTTTATCTTTCTGGAATAAAGTTCTTGCCCTTAAAGCGTTTTCAATATAATGAACGGTTTCAAAATCTTCTTCATAAAGATTGCTTATCCTCAGCATTCTCTCTATCTTTTTTATCCCATAATCAGTAAGCATCGCTGTTCTCGCTTTCTCGTCAATTACATAGTCTGTTGTTGGCTGAAGCTGAGCGGCTAAATTGTCAAACCTATAATATTTTTCTACTTGCTCGCCAAAAGGAGAAGAAATAATCAAAGGGGTCCGGGCTTCATCAATTAGGGCAAAATCAACCTCATCAACAATCGCAAAATAAAATCCTCTTTGGACCATCTCCCCAAGAGAAGAAACCATATTATCTCGCAGATAATCAAAACCAAATTCATTATTGGTGCCATAGGTAATATCAGCTAAATAAGCCTGTTTCCTTTCGACAGGTCTAAGATGAGATAATCTTTCGTCTTCAGATGTCAGACTAAATTCCGGGTCAAAGATAAAAGACTGTTCGGGAATAATACAGCCTACAGAAAGACCTAAAAAGTGGAAAATTGGTCCCATCCAGCCGGCATCTCGTCTTGCCAAATAATCATTAACCGTCACCAAATGAGCGCCTTTCCCTTCCAAAGCACGAAGATATAAAGCAGGGGTAGCCGACAAGGTTTTCCCCTCGCCAGTTTTTTGCTCAGCAATTTTACCTTCAAATAAAGCAATTGCCGCCATTAATTGAACATCAAAATGCCTCATTCCCGCAGTTCTTTTAGATGCTTCACGGACAACAGCAAATACCTCGGGCAAAATATTTTCTGGTTTTTCCCCATCAAACAGCTTATTTTTAAATTCTTCTGTTTTCCGCCGAAGTTTTTTATCCGAAAGTTTTTCTAATTTTGGCTCAAAAGCATTAATCTGACCAACGATTTTTTTCAATCGTTTTAATTCCTTTTGGTTATAATCAAAAAGACTCTTTAAAAAATTAAGCATAAGTTAATTATATCAAGATAATCGCTGATTTTATCTTCTTCCTTCCAGGCGTAGGCTTTAAAACGCTGTTTCTGCCAGCTGGTAAAGCTGATAAATGAAGAGGTTTTATCTCTTTGACTCAATTTTCTTAAAGCCGGTATATCTTTGCAAAATTTTAGGAACCAAGACCGAAACATCTTTTTGTTGGTAATTTTCTAAAATCGCCAAAGAGGTCCGTGAAGTAGCAATTGCTGTTCCGTTTAACATATGGAGATATTCTGTTTTGCCATTTTTCCGACGAACCTTTATGTTTAAATTCCGTGCTTGAAAATCAGTACAGTTGGAGGTGGAAGTAACTTCGCCATATTCGTTTCTACCCGGCATCCAAACTTCCAGATCAAATTTCCGAGCAGCCACTGCCCCCAAATCTCCAGTACACGCTTCGACCACCCGATAGGGCAAATCCAACTTCTGATAGATTTTTTCTTCCATTTTCAAAATATATTCATGCCATTTATCAGATTCCTCTGGCAGACAGTAAATAAAGATCTCTGCCTTAGTAAACTGGTGGACCCGATAAAGACCTTTAGAATATTTTCCATAAGCGCCGGCTTCTTGGCGAAAACAATGAGAATAACCAATATATTTTAAAGGCAAATTTTGCTCAGGAATAATCTCGTCAGCATGCTTTCCTGCTAAGGTCACCTCGGCAGTGGCGATTAATCCTAAATCCTCATCTTCAATTGTATAGATTTGCGCCTCCGGACCTTTCGGCAAATAACCAGTTCCTAAATAGTAACGAGAACGGGCTAAATCAGGAGTAATTATCGGAACAAACCCCTCTTTTCCCAAAAAATCAAAAGCATAACGAATCAAAGCTAATTCCAAAATTGCTCCCTCTGCCTGCCAATAATAAAACCCAGAACCAGCCACTTTTGCTCCCCCCTCAAAGTCCAAAATCCCCAGAATTTTCCCCAACTCAAGATGGTCTTTAGGTTTAAAAGAAAACTTTTTTGGTTCTCCCCACCGACGCAATTCAACATTCTCCGACTCGTCTTTACCGATTGGCGCTTTCTCTAAAGGCAAATTGGGAATTTCATATAAAAGATTTTTCAATTCCTCTTCAACTGCCCGCAAATCAGGCTCAAGCTGGCGCAAGGCCTCCTTGATTTTTTTACCTTTTTCAATCTCGTTAGACCCCAACTTATTTCTTTCCTCCCGCAATTTTTCAATTTCGCTGATCAGCTGCCGTCGGGTTTCATCAACCTTCAAAACTCTATCCACGATCTCCGGCTTATAGCCTTTATTTCTAACCCCTTTTTTTACTTTTTCTGGATTTTCTCTAATAAAATTTAAATCAAGCATTATGGCTAAATTATATCAATATCAGGATTTTTCTGTCTAAACGATCAAAATCCTTATCAAAAGACGCAATTTGAAAATTCAATTTCTTAGCCACGGAAAAAAGCCAAGCATCGATATAATCAATATTTTTCTCGGCAAAATTTTTTAAAACCTCAAGTATTAATTTTTTTCGACGACAAAAAAGCCACTTTTGAGAGATCAAAATTCTAAGTTGTTCTGCTATCTTTTCCCGAGAGATTTTATGAAATGAACTTAATGTCCAAACCACCTCTGCTAAAACTACTTCATCAAGAAAAAGTTTTAATTTCCCCTCTTCAGCTGCTTCGAAAAGCTCTTTTACTTTTGGAGATAAGATTGGGTGATCAGCTAAAAGACAACGAAGAATAACATTGGCATCTAGAGCAACCCTCTTCATTTATTTCACTTCCTTAATTGAGAAATAAGTTTTTTCGTCATTTCTCTCTCGTATTTTCGGCTTTGGAATTTTACTTTCGTCTCCAAAGAACCATAAAGCTCTTCGACAGTCCTCCCGGGAATAATCCGCACTGTTACTTGTTTTTTTTCAGGAGCAACCTTTTCAAAAGAAACTCGATCACCTGGCTTCACTTCCAAAAGCAAACGAATATCCTTAGGGATAGTTACCTGTCCTTTGTTAGTAATTGTGATTAAAATACTCATGGTAAGAATGATAACAAATGGTCTTACTATTGTCAATGAGTAATAACTTTTACAATCCGAGCTGGGACCTGATTTTCTGCATTGCTTTAAGGCAAATTTCTATAAATTCTTCAAGCTTTAACCCCAGTTTTTCCTCGCACTTCAAAATATCCTCTCTTCGGGTGCCGCGAGCAAATGATTTTTCTTTAAAACGATTTAAAACATTTTGGACGGTTAAATCGGCTAATTTTTTAGTGGGTAAAACTAAAGTTGCCGCCACGATTAATCCGGTAAGACTATCGCCACAAAAAAGCGCCCAATCCATCTTTGTTTTTGGCTCAACACCGGTATTTCTCCAATTATGAGCAGCCATTGCCTGAGCAACATTTTCTGGAATTTTGAATCCCTGCTGACGTAACCATTCAGTAATTTGGACTCCTTGTTTTTCGGGAGGAACCTCTGGACAATAATCCCCATCGTGAAGCAACCCGGCTATCATCCATTCTTCTTTCGTTCCCCCCAAATCTTTCTTGCCCTTAGCAACCAACACCTCATAAACTTCTTCCATTAAAACCTCACAGGCAATCATATGCTTAATAATATTTTTGTTTTCGATTTTTTGATTTAAAAATTCTAAGGCCCACTTTCTGTCAATCATTTCTTTTTTGGCACTAAAGTAGGAAATAAAATTACTTCTTTAAGCGGCTTATTAGTTAAAACCGCAATAAACCGATCGATACCAAGCCCCCAACCTGCAGTCGGAGGCATTCCATATTCTAAGGCTTCAATGTAATTTTCATCTAATCTTTCTGTTTCTTCTAGTCCTTTTTTGGCAAGTTTTTCCATCTCTAGCCACCTTCTCTTCTGATCAAGAGGATCATTCAGCTCATTATAAGCCTTTATTAATTCGCAACCATCCGCTAAAAGCTGCATACTAGCAATTTTGTTGGGTTCATTTTCTTTTCTCTTTGCCAAAGCAATCATGCTCGACGGATAATCTAATAAAAAAGTGGGTTGAGTTAGCTTTGGTTTAATTCTTTCTTTGTAGAGTTCCTCGAATACAGATCTTATACCAAAAACCCCTTTCAGATTTATCGCAATTTTCTTTTCTTTAATTGCTTTTAAAAGCTCTTTCTCTGTCTTAATCCTGTCCATATCAATCCCTGTCTCCCTTAAGAGGATGTCACGAAAGCAAACTCGGGGCAATGGAGGAGTGAAATCTAAGGTTTTATTCCCAAAACTGATCTTAGTCTTTCCCAATGTAGTTTTTAAAACCTTAACTAACATTTTTTCTGTAAGTTTCATTAAATCTTCATAATCTGCATATGCCCAGTAAAATTCTACTTGAGTAAATTCCGGATTATGAGTTCGGTCTATCCCCTCATTGCGAAAATCCTTACCCACTTCATAGACTTTCTCAAACCCTCCAATAATTAATCTTTTCAAATAAAGTTCATCGGAAATTCTTAGATAAAGATCGCAATTTAATGCGTTATGGTAAGTAATAAAAGGTCGAGCGGAAGCTCCACCATACATTTCTTGCAAAATTGGAGTTTCCACTTCCAGAAAACCTTCTCTATTTAAAAACTCTCGTATAGCAGTTAATACCTTCGAACGGAGATAGGAAATCTTTTTAACTTCGGGGTTCATTATCAAATCTAAATAGCGCTTGCGGTATCTCTGTTCAACATCTTTTAAACCATGCCATTTTTCCGGTAAAGACCGAAGAGATTTGGCTAAAATCGCAAATTTTGCCACCTTAACCGTTATTTCACCTGCTTTGGTTTTGAAAACTTCACCCTCAGCACCTAAGAAATCTCCCACATCCAATAAGTCAATTAGTTTATATTTATCTTTAAGATAATTTCTCTGAAAATAAAGTTGAATTTTACCAGAAGCATCAACTAAGTCAGCAAAAGTTACTCCTCCGTGAGGCCTGAGCGACATTAGTCTTCCTCTCACTCTAACTTGTTTTCCTAGTTTTTTTTGCGCCTCCAAACAAGTAATTCCCTTTTTAAAAGAATCTGGATAGGGATTTATCCCTAATGATTTAAGTCTCCTCAGCTTTTCTAGTCTCTTTAATCTAATTTGAATAATTCTTTGGCTCATAAACCTTTTTAATCTTACCACAATTTAGTTTAAAACTTCCACTAATTCATACTCTACCTTGCCACTTGGTGTCTCTACCGCTACTTTTTCACCGGCAGTTTTATTGAGTAAAGCCCTACCCAAAGGAGAATCGTAAGATATTTTTCCTTTAAGGGGATTTGCTTCACCAGCACCAACCAGCTGAATTATTCTTTCTTTATTTCCTTGCCTAATCTTAACCGAAGAACCAAACCAAACTTTTCCATCAGCCCCACTATTGTCAACCACTACCTTTGCTCCGGCTAGCACCTCTTCCAATTCTTCAATTCTGCTATCTAAAATTGAAAGCTGATTTCTTAGCTCCTGATAAGCAAAATTTTCCACCAAATCACCCATTCTCCTTGTTTCATCTAATTTAACCACTAAAACCCGCCGCTCCTTTCTCAAAGAGGCTAATTGTCTTTCTAACTTTTCTTTTCCTTCTTTGGTTAATATTTGAATTTTAGTCATTTTCGCCCTTAATTTTAATTAAAAAAACCCCTTTTTCGGGGGTATACTTGTCTTAATTAAAACAAGCTCCCCCTATGGACTAAGGGATTTGATGAATTTGCAAATTGAAGAATCCTCCAGCAAGAAAGTTAAGGAATTCTTCACTCGTAGTTGCCCTGCTCTGTCTTCGGCCGAGTAGTAATTCATCCTCCAGTGTGGAAACTGGAAAAATTCGCCTTGCAACCGATAAATTAAACTATCATTAAAAACATAATTCTGCTGGTTCATTGAAGTAGGCCAATTATAAAACGAGAACAATAAATTTGTCAAATTTAATTTTCGCTTGTTGTCAAATCACCCTTGAAAAAAACAATTTAAGAATACGCTTTACCACTTAAGCCTAATGCTAAAATAAGATATGGTATTTGAACTTAAAGCAGGTTATCAACCAACTGGCGACCAACCTGAAGCAATCAAAAAGTTAACAGAAAATTTTTCCAAAGGAATTGCTTATCAGGTCTTATTAGGTGTTACTGGTTCAGGAAAAACTTTCACGGTTGCCAATTTTATCCAAAATATTCAAAAACCAACCTTAGTCATTTCTCATAATAAAACCTTGGCTGCTCAACTCTACCAGGAATTTAAGGAATTTTTTCCCAAAAATGCGGTTTCTTATTTTGTCTCCTATTATGACTATTATCAACCAGAAGCCTATATTCCCCAAACAGATACTTATATCGCCAAAGAAACGGAGATTAACGAAGAAATTGACAAATTAAGACTGCAAGCCACCAGTGATATTTTTTCCAGAACAGATGTTATTGTTGTCGCCTCTGTTTCTTGTATCTACAACATTGGTTCGCCTCTAGAATATAGTCGTTGGGTAGTCAATATCAAAAAAAATCAAAAAATTTCCCAAGAAGAATTTTTATATAAACTGGTGGCAATGCATTATTCTCGCTCAAGATTAGAATTTCATCGGGGAAGTTTCAGACAAAGAGGTAATCTTATTGAAATTTATCCTTCTTATAGCGACGATATCATCCGGGTAACTTTTGAAGACAAGAGAATAAAAGAAATCAGCCGACGGAATTTTTTG
>CAZIOQ010000060.1:0-16423 GCA_964540975.1 uncultured Gammaproteobacteria bacterium | reverse complement strand
TTAAAACAAACAGCAAATTTGTTAATTAAATTAAACCAGTATAAAAGCAAAAAAATCAAAAATCAATTATAATTTTTGCCCTCTTAAAAAAATCTGGGTAGAAAAGCTTTGTTTTTGTATTCCTAAGGCACTTTTAAGTTCACTACTTGCTTCGGTACCAATTTCTAAATCAAAACTGATAGTCACTCGGGAAAAACCAAATCCAGAGGGCTCGCAGGACCACTGAAAATTACTACAGCGGACTGTGGCGGGGGTGAGAATAGCAGAATTAGAAGCTATTTTACCACTGTCACATTTAAAAGTAGTCAATTGCTCATCAAGACCTGTAATAACAAGTTGACTGCCGCAATCCTGAGGGCTTTTGGCAAATCTTCTTAAATAATCCTCTATTGACAAAATCGCATTACTCCCTGCTTCTCTTAATTCTTTTGTGGCTAAAGCTTTGGCTCTGCCGCGAATAACCATAAAAAAAATAACGCTGGCAATCGTGGCTAAAATTGCAAAAATCCCAACTGCTACTAAGATCTCTATCAAAGTAAAACCATTTTTGGTTTTTTTCTGAATCATTGTTCCCAATTAGTTAAAACACTATTAAGCTCAACCGTGCCTTTGCTCTCTTTAGTCGCTCCCCAGTAAACAACAATGTTAATCTCAACGCTTTTTTTCTCGCCTCCCAAGTTACAGTTAGAAAACTTATATTGACAAGTAAAATTGGGTTTTGTCTCCGCACAGCTTTTAAAAACATTATTGCAAACAATTCCATTCCACCAATCTGATCTCTGTTTTTGATACTTAAATAGCTCCATTTGTTTTTTAGCAATTTGAGTAGCGAAACTTTTATTTCTTGAAAATTGGGCAGCAGAAATCATAAAAACAACAGCTGCTGCTAAACCAGATAAAAGCAAAAAGCTCAAAAGAATGACAAAAACTATTTCTACCAAAGAAATGCCTTGATTGTCGCTAAAAAATTTTTTTAACTTTTGGTTCATAAACAATTATTTTGAACACTAATATTACCACTAGAAATTTTTATTCTTTTGCAAATTACTCCTTCGCTCAGATCAAAATTGACCTCGGTGGCATCTATAAGTTCTCCAGATAAAGATTTAAAGGAAAAATCACAATCATTACAACTAATAGTCGCGACCCTAGAAAAAAACTCATTTGGCAAGGTTATTTTGCTCCCTGAGTTGTGATCACAAATTGCTTGGTACTTCAATTGCTTATTGACAAATTGAAGATTATATTTGATCAATGATTGACAACCAGCCGGTCTTTCTCCAACTACAGCCATATTCTTAATTGTTGTCAATTGTGATCTTAGTTCATCTCCGGCTAAATCAACGACTTTTTTGTCGGTAAAATAGCGATAGCCGGCAACTGAAAAACCCATCACTAAAACAGAAATTGTTGTTGCCACCAAAAGTTCAATTAAAGTAAAACCATCTTTAGACAATCTCATTAAAACATTCTAGCATAAAAAGAAGATTAAGGATTAGTCACTTTATAGTTACAAACAGCCCCACCAGGAGCAGAACAGTTATTACCACAATTAGCAGGACCACCACTTTCTAGATAAGCACAAAGGTCATAAGAAGTGGTAGTTGTCTGTTTATAATAATAAGAATAGCCCTTAGGATCGCTGGGCGCTTCGGTCAAAAACCCAGCATTTTTGAGAGCAGTAGTCATTTGACTAAAGTTACCAGCAGGATATTGATTATTATCAGACCGATACATCTCTAAAGCTGATCTAATTTGCTCCAAATCGGCTTTTCTTTTGTTGTCGCGACTTTTTTTGCCAGCAGACTGGTAGGAAACAACTGCCACTGAAGAAAGCAGAATAATAATGGTGGTGACAACCAACAATTCAACAAGAGTAAAACCGTTTTTGTTGCTCTTGATATTCATTTTTTCTTATTTGCTGCTTTTTTAAATAATTTACTGCAAATTACTCACACAATAATAATTTTTACTCCCCCCATAACTGCAACTACTATTGTTAGCATTTCCTGTACCCGAAATCTCCAAATAAGCACAATAACAATAAGAGGTGCTCGTACAGCTACCTTGATAACTCGTCCAGCCTGGTTTAGGATCTGAAGGTAGCCCGCCCGGCAAAGCTCCCGCCATATCAGCACAAGTAGCATTATAAGTATTGTTTTCCGCATAATACTGCTCAAAAGCCTTTTGGACTGCCTGCATATCTTGTCTTCTTTTAGCGTCTCTACCTCTTTTTTGGGCGGCAGAATAAGAAACGCTGGCTACGGCCACCAAAACTCCGATAATTGAAATTACCACCAACAATTCAAAAAGAGTAAAACCCTTTTTGTTTGTCAAGTTTTTGTCTTTCATTGATTATTTAATTAAATAATAACTTAATTGGTACAAATATAAAAGCAGTTTGTTGTACATCCCGGGTCACAAATACTAGTCGGACAATGAGATTGGGAGCCGGCGATATCAGCATCACCAGCATTTTCCAAACTTGCTGCCAGAATAAACCCTTCTTTAGTAGCTGAAACACAATAACGATAGGGGTGACCACTACCTAAAGGATCCTGGGGAATTTTTTCCATATAACCAGACCAGGAACTACCAAAAGAAATACTATTTGGATAACGTTGATTGTCATTGTAATAAAGTCTTAAGGCATTTTTAATCTGGACTAAATCTTGCTTTCTTTGGCTATCGCGGGCTCGTTGTCTAGCACCCATCAAATTGGGAAATATCAATGCTGTCAAAACTCCGATGATAAATAAAACAACTAATAATTCAATTAATGTAAATCCGGTTTCTTTGTTAAAGTTTAAATAGGTATTCATAATGAAACATTGGCACTCCTAACGCCATATCTGTATGTGTTGTCTCCTCCACAAGAATATCCCGAAGGATTATAACTAGGATCTTTATTGTTTTCTAACTTAGCAAAAAGCTTATAATAACTACCATTAGATTCATAACAATAATGCCAATTAGCAGCCGGATCTTTTGGTAATTCTTTCATATAAATAACAGTCTGTGTCCCATAAGTTTTAGAAAATTCCGAACCCCAGCTTATCCCCATTATTTTTCCATCCAAAGAAGCAGTAGGGTAACTCTGATTATCATTGTAATACATCTCCAGTGCTCGAGCAATATTGTCTAAATCAGCTTTTCTTTTAGCATCTCTGGCTTTTTGTTGACTAGTTCTGTATTGGCTGAAAGCAACTGTTGAAAGGAGACCTAAAATAGCCATTACTACCAAAAGTTCAATTAAAGTCAAACCTTTTTTACTCTTCATTTAACCTCTTCCGGTTTCGAAATAATTAAAAACAGGTATTGCAAAATGCTTCCGATGCTTCGCAAGGAATTTGACAATACTCATCAACAAAACAACTCTTAATACAACATAGACACTTGTTGTCTGGACAGGCATTACAATCTCCTGTCGGGCTTAGGATTGAGCGAGCAGAAGTCTCGCAGGCCATCCCAGCTTCTAATGTCCCGCCATCATCGTCCACTGCTCCGGCAGTAATGTTATCGCTACTAGTACCAAAATTATAGATTTTTTTATTAACTAAACATTGGTAATTAGAACATTCATTCGTTTCTAATTGAGGATCATTGGTATATTCAAGATTAGTATAAATCGCAAACCACCGCGGACATTCACTGTCTTCGACTTTAATTAAATAAGGAGTGCGGTAAAAGGGATCACAGAGAACTGTTCTTAACCAGGGCTTAAAAGCCTCAGTATTGCATTTAGTCAAGTTTTGAAGATCGCTACCTTTAGGATAACAACCGTAGTCATTAAAATAATCTTCCATTCCTCTCTTGATTTCCATCAAATCAGCTTTTCTTTTAGCATCTCTACCCTTTTGTAACTGGAGCAAATATCCCATCAAAAAAAGAAGGCTTAAAATCGCCACAATCGCAACTACAACCACGATTTCTATCAAAGTAACGCCTTTAGTTGTTTTTTTTAGCCAAACCATTGATAAAAAAAATCTAAAAATCTATCGCCCCAAAACCAACTAATAAATGTTCCTAAGACTAGAAACGGCCCAAAAGCAATCTGTTGGCCAATTTTTTTCTTTTTTCTCAAAATCAGTATGACACCCCATAAAGCTCCTGTCAAGAAAGCAAGATAGAAAGCAAAAATTATTTTCGGGAAACCTAAAAATAAACCCATAAAAAAGGCAAATTTTACATCGCCAATTCCCATCCCTCGACCGCGAGTCAAAAGATGCAAAAAAAGAAAAAGACCAGCCGCTCCTAAAGCTACTCCTAAGTTTTTAAAGTTGGTTAAGAAAATCAAGACAATTAAGATTAATACTGCCCAATCAGGAATAATCTGGTAACAAGCATCATAAAAAAAGATGAATACTAGAAGAGTAGTAATTAATAAATAAACCAAAAGCATAGCGTAATTGCTAATTGGCAAACCGTGGCCAAGAAAATTTTTACTCCAATAAAAATAGGTTAAAAGAAAAGCAATACCTGTTATCAACTCGGAAAAAAAATACCAGTAGGGAATAGGGGAGTGGCAAGTTCGACAGCGGCCTTTCAAAACCAAAAACGAAACCAGAGGAATATTTTCCCACCACAAAAGTTTTCTTTGACAATTATCACAAAAAGAACGCCACCATTTCTTGTTAATCCCTAAAACCTTTTTAAGCTTAACTGCTCTTCCTTTGGACCAACGGATAATAACTGCATTGATAAAACTTCCCAGACAAAAACCCACTAATAAAAATAGTATTCCTGGTAAAACACCCATTTTGACCCAAAAACAAACATTAGTATCTACCCTCCTTGCCCATCTGGTTTACCAAAAACAAAAATCTAAAGCTTTTTATGGTAAACAGATACAATTCCCTTTCGTACCGCAATCAGTGGTATTGTTACAAGCAGATGATGGCCAATCCGAAGGCAAGGTACCTGCGCATCTGTTTGCCGCTTCAGTCTGAAAGGACGCTGATCTAGGATTGAAACAAACGTAGGTGCTATTTTCTGTCCCCTGTTTTTTATAAATAAATAATTTATACTCAGGTTTTTTCAGCCTATCAGCAAAAGACTTTTTAATTTCCTCTGTCCCTGCTTGAGATAACTTATCTAAGACTAAAGTAGTTCCGTCTGTAGCTTGTGGTAAGGCTACCCAGTCAATTTTATCATTAATAGGATTATTAACTCCTTTCTGCCAAGGATAATATTGTTGAGCGGTATAAAATCTATCAGTCGCGCTTAATATTTGTTCCGAATCAGATCTTAAGCCGGTATCCCTTCCTCTGTTTATTTGCTCAAGAGGGTTAATTGCCGACAAAACTGCCACTGCCAAAATACCCAAAACAGCAATGACAATCAACAACTCGATCATCGTAAATCCCTTAATTTTTCTCATTTTTTTCTTTCTCACCTCCTTTCATATAGAACCAATTATTTGATTACTTAAACCAAAATCGCGATTAAAATCTTTCTTTGCTGATAAATCGTAAAATCTGTTTAGTAATTAAAAGAGCTAATTGCCAAATCTCTAAATCTTTAAAACTCTTAATTCTCATAACTCATAACCCGTAATCCGGAGTAATCCGTAATTGAGTAATTGTTAAAATTGACTCGTTAGATTATAAATTGGCATAATGATAGCAAAGACCAAAAATCCAACACTAATCCCTAATACAATCATAATAAGTGGCTCAATTGCGCTTGTCAAGGTTTTTACTTTCTGATCCGCTTCCACCTCAAAATAATGAGCCAAATTAAATAAAGCGGTATCTAATTTGCCTGTTTGCTCTCCAGTGGCCGCCATTTCCACCAAAATATCCGGAAAAACCATTTGTTCTCTCATTGCCTCGGAAAGAGCAAATCCCTTTTCAATTCGCTTGCCCACTTCTTGAAAGGCATTCTCAAAAATTATGTTCCCAGTTGAGCGACCAATGAGAGAAACACCATCAACCAAAGGCACACCAGTTGAGATTAACATCCCTAAAGTGCGAGTAATATCAGTCATTAAAGTTGCCTTTAAAAGCGGACCTAGGATAGGAATTTTTAACCTTATCTCATCTAATTTAGTTTTTACCTTTGGTTTTTTACCAAAAGCTTTAAAGAAAGAAAACAATCCTCCAACTAAAACTGGTATTAGCCAAAAAAATTTAGAGAAAGCATTAGCTGTTGTCATTAGGATTCTTGTTGGCAAAGGCATCTGTGCCCCAAATTCAGAATATAAAGCAGTCATTTTCGGGATGACAAAAGTCATCACAATAAAAATTACTCCACACATTCCAACAATAACAATTATTGGATAAATCATTGCTCCTTTCACTCTGCCTAAAAATTCCTGTTTTTTTTCCAAATTATCAGCCAGTTGGAGTAAAACCTTGTCTAAGACTCCTGCCGCCTCGCCCGCTCTAATCGAAGAAATATAAATTTCTCCAAAAATATCCTTTTCTTTTTCTAAAGCTTGAGTTAAAGAACTGCCACCTTCTATCGAAGCAAGAACTTCCTCTATCACCTGTCTTAATTTTCCAGTTTCCTGTCTAGCTAAAATCTCTAAAGCACTAGTTAAAGGCAAACCAGCCTCAATCATTGTCGCTAATCTCCGGGTAAAAGAAGTAACCTGTTTGCCGGAAACCTTCCCAATTAATAATTTTAACTCTTGAAAAAACGAAGTTTTTTGGGAAATGACATTAACTACGATTAAATTTCTTTTTTTGATTAAATTTACCGCTTCTTTAAAATTACGTGCCTCTACTAAACCGGAAACTGTTTTGCCTCGCCAATCTTTGGCTTTATAGATATATTTATTCATTCTTGCGTCTTAAATTTCTGACTAATTCTTTTTCTCTAATAGCAAATTTTTTCGCCACCTCAATTCCAATCACTCCTTTGTTGACCCAATCCGCTAAAGAAATCTCTAAAAGATGCATTCCTAATTCAGAAGAAGTCCGAATAATATTATCAATCATATGGGTTTTTCCTTCCCTAATAGCAGTTTTAACCGCATAGCTATTGATCAAAAACTCAACCGCTGGAACCCTACCAGGTTTTAATGTCGGCACTAGTCTTTGAGAAACAATTGCTAATAAGCTATTAGCTAACTGCATCCTCACCTGACCCTTTGCTCCCTCGGGAAAGACATCAACAATTCTATCAATTGTCTCTGCTGCTGAGTTGGTATGAAGAGTAGAAAACACAAGATGGCCGGTTTCAGCAATTGTCAAAGCAGCAGCAATTGTCTGAAGATCGCGCATTTCACCGATAAAAACCACATCCGGATCTTCCCTTAAACAAGAGCTTAAAGCTCGCTCCCAAGAAATAGCATCACGATTCATCTCTCTTTGGGAAAAAATTGATTTTTTAGGTTGGAAATAATATTCTATTGGATCTTCAATTGTCATCACGTGGGCAGCTTTTTTGTTATTTATCTCCTCGATCATTGCCGCAATCGTTGTTGATTTGCCGTGACCCGTTGGCCCAGTGATTAAAATAAATCCCTGCCTTTTATCTACCAAAGATCTTAAAGAAAGAGGCAAATGTAATTCTTCTAAAGAAGGAATTTTTGCCGGAATTAATCTAAAAGCAAGAGCCGGAGAATTTTTTTGAAAATAAACATTAATTCTAAATCTCACCTGATCATTAAAAAGATAAGAAAAATCAAAGTCTTTTTTCTCCAAAAAAATTTTTTTTCTCTCTTCTCCCAAAAGCATTGTTGCTATTGTTTCTGTCTCTTCAGCAGTCAATGCCGGAAAGTTTAAGGGCAAAATTTCCCCATTAACCCTTATCAAGGGCTTATACCCAACAATCAAATGAATATCTGAAGCTTTGTTGGCAACTGCTAATTTGAAAATCTGTTCTAATTTTTCTTTCATAATTTGGTTAATATTTTGCCACCCGCAAAACTTCTTCTATTGTGGTTATTCCTTCCAAAGCTTTTAAATAACCGTCCTGCATCATTGTAATCATTCCCTCTTTAATGGCATTTTTCTGGATGCTATCTGCCGCCGCTCTTTCAGCAATTAATCTAGACAAGGAATCAGTATTGGGCATTACCTCAAAAATTCCTATCCGGCCATAATAACCAGTATTGTTGCATTCCTGACAACCTTTACCTTTATATAAAGTTAAACCCTTTTCTTTTTCTTTGTCAAATAAAGAACCTAAAACTTTCTTGATATCTTCAATAACTTCTGCTGAGGGTTTATAACTTTCTTTACAATGAGGGCAAATCTTACGCAAGACTCTTTGAGCCACTAAGGCGTTTAAGGCAGAAACCAATAAAAATGGCTCAACACCCATATCAATTAATCGGGGAGTGGCGCCGGCAACATCATTGGTATGCAAAGTAGAAAATACCAAATGGCCGGTTAAGGCTGCTTGGACTGCCAACTGGGCTGTCTCTTTATCTCTAATCTCACCAACCATAATAATATTTGGATCCTGTCTTAAAAATGATCTTAAAGCTGAAGCAAAGGTCAATCCTGCTTGTGGATTGACTTGAACCTGGTTAACCCCTTCAATTTTGTATTCTACCGGGTCTTCAACTGTCATTGTATTAACTTTAGTTGTGTTTACCCGGGACAAAATCGAATATAAAGTAGTAGTTTTCCCAGAACCAGTTGGACCACAAATGATAATCACGCCATGAGGCCTAGTGATCGCCTCCTCAAGATCCCTTAAGGCTTTTCCTCGCAAACCTAATTCCGGTAAAGTAGGGATCTTTTGGGTTTTTTTCAAAAGCCTCATTACCACCTTCTCACCGTAAACAGTGGGGGCAGTGGAAATTCTTAAATCCACCTCTTCACCATCAGTAGTAAAGGTAAATCTTCCGTCTTGAGGGATTCTTTTCTCATCGATTTTTAAATTAGATAAAATTTTAATTCTAGAAACAACTGAATCGTGAACTCTTTTAGGCAAAATCAACTTTTCGTGCAAAATTCCGTCAATTCTATACCTAACCCGGGTATCATTTTCTCGCGGCTCAATATGGACATCCGAAGCCCTTGATTTTATGGCGAACTCCAATATAGTAGAAACAACTTTGGCAATTGGCGCTTCCCGGATTACCTTGCCTAACTCATCAAGATCAAGCACTCTTTCTTTAACTTTTTTCTCTGTTTCTCCCAAAGCTTTAGAAACTTGAAGAGTAATCTCCTGGCCATACCTATCTTTGATCGCGGTAATAATCGCCTCAGAATCGGCCAGAAAAGGTTGAATTTTAAAACCAGTCTTTTTTTCTAAAAACTCAATTGTTTCTATATCTAAAGGATTGGCCATCGCCACTTTAAGAATTTTCTCCTTGGTATTTTGATCAAAAGGAATTAAACAATAGTATTCAGCTACGCTTTGAGGAACCAAATTAATACTTTGCGGTTCAAATGCAGTATGGGAGAGATCAACAAAAGGAATATTCAAAAATTCTCCTTTTGCCTTTAAAAGATCAATTAAAGAAACAAGATTTTTCTCTTTGATAATTTCTTCTTGATTCCGACCACTCTGGATTTCTTCCAACTCAATTTTTTTGGCTACTTCAGGAGTGATTAGTTTCTTTTCTAAAAGAATCTGGGTAATTGATTTTTTCTTCTCAAGATCGTCCATCTTTAATTAACATCTTAAGTTGAATATAGTAAAATGTCAATAAATAAAAGAAGTGATTATAAACTTGAAGATAAATTAAAATGATTCAACCAGGGTCGTACATTATTCTCGAAAATTATCCTAAAAGCCTGGACCAAATTCTTAAAAGAATTTTCCCCAACTGGCCAACACCTAACCCAGATTTACTCTTAATTGAAGGAGGAACTAGCATCGGCATTGATCAAATCCGACAAATCAAAAGATTTCTTAAGATTAAAAATTGGCAAGCTGTCAATAAGGTGGTGGTCATCAATCAAGGAGAAAAATTAACTATAGAAGCTCAAAATGCTTTATTAAAAACTCTGGAAGAACCAGGAGAAAACAAGATAATTATTGTTAAAACAAAGACTCTCCAGTCTCTCTTGCCAACGATAATTTCTCGCTGTCATCTTTTAAAAGGGAAAGAGGGTAAAAAAGAACCAACCAAAATTCTTCTTCAACGGCTGCTAAATTTATCTTTAGAACAAAGACTAAAATTTTTAGATCAGCTTCATCAAGAATCAGAAAATCCAGAAAAAGTAATTGAAGAGTTAATTGTGGAAGGCCAAAAACTCCTTCTTCGGTCTCCCCAGAGAGAATTGACAAAAATTAGCCAAGCGATTTTAAAACTTCTCACTGGTCAAAAAATGCTTCACGCCAACCTGGCCCCTGAACAAGTATTTGATTGGTTAGCAATTAATTTGTAGAATTGTTTAAATAATTTTAAAAATGTATCAGCCAAAATTCACTATTACTACCCAAATCCTTAATAATATTGCCCAAATCGAGGCTGCTAAAGCAATTATCATTAGCGCTCCTTTAGTCCCGGCTTTTGAAAAGCAATTTAAACAAGAAGCCATTATCAGGGTGATCCATTATGCAACCAAACTAGAAGGCAACGATCTTTCGTATCAACAAGTAGCAAAAGTCATCGAAGGAGAAAAAGTTGCTGCTCAAGAACGCGATGTTCAAGAAGTAATTAATTACCGCAATGTAATGAATTATTTAGAAGAACTTTTAGCCCGATATCAAGAAAATCTTCCTTTGCCAGGAGAAAAAATTACTCCCAAAGAAAAATTAGCTTTAGATCAAAAAAGTCCTTTTCTTTATAGCGAAGAGATTTTAAAAAGAATCCATGAATTAGTGGTGGAAAAAGTGATTGACCCCCACCAAGCAGGCAAATATCGTAATGTTCAAGTAGTTTTAACCAATACTCAAGATGGCAGGGTGGTTTTCAAACCACCGGTTTCGGTTGAAGTCCCTATCTTGGTGAAAAATTTTTTAGAATGGTTAAATAGCCAAGAGGGCCGGCAAATTCACCCAATCATCCGCTCTGCCATAACTCATTATATTCTGGTGGCAATTCACCCTTTTGTTGAAGGTAATGGCCGAACAGCAAGAGCAATGGCAACTTTGATCTTAATGGTTGAAGGTTATAATATAAAAGGTTTGTTTGCTCTCGAAGAATATTTTGACCGCAATGCAGCTGATTATTACGGCACTCTCCAAAAAATCTCTTCTCAAAAAGGCAACCTCAATGAAAAAGATCTAACTGAATGGGTTGAATTCTTTAGCCGGGCTTTAAATATTGAACTTAGCCGAATCAAAGAAAAAGTAGAAAACCTCTCTTCAGATATCAAGCTTAAGCAAAAACTAGGCGGTAAACAAATTCCATTAACAGAACGCCAGGTAAAATTAATCGAATACATCCGTGAATTTGGTGGATTGCGGATTACTGATGCTAAGGAACTTTTTCCAATGATTTCCGAGGATACAATCTGGCGCGATCTAAAAAAACTTATCGACCAGAAAATTATTGAAAAAAGAGGTTCTACCAAAGGCGCTTATTACACTTTAAGTCAATAAGTCTTCCTTTAAGCTTAGACCACCCTCCTTTTGGACTTTGGACTGGAGTCGACTTTTTTCAAAGTTTTATTTTGTGCCGGCGAAACTTATGCCCTTCCAAGGGCAAAGAGGTTTCATTCCCATAAAATATCCTTTTAGGCATAACTTTCAATCTGACTCTTTTTAAATAAGCAGATTAGAACTCAGATAATGTTTAATCCTATAATTGTGTGATGAGATCTATTTTGTAAAAAATTTGATTTTTTAAGTTAAAATTGTTATGTTTGGGGTAACCAGCAAGATTGTTGGGTACTGGGAAGAGAAATGAATTCTAACCAATTTTTAGCCAAAGAAAAATTGCCATCTTTATCCGAAAAGCAGGGGCTAAAAGAGTGGGTTAAGGAAATTAAAAAAAACTGGCAAGAGATTGGTGAATTCAAAATCTCGCCAGAAAAATTAAAACATCTTGCTATTATTTGCGATGGTAACCGCCGAGCAGCGAACAAGAGAAATTTGCATCCTTATTTTGGCCACCGAGCCGGAATAGAAACAATTAGAGGCATCGCTAAGGCTTGCCGAAAATGGGGACTTTATGCCTTAAGTTTTTGGATCTGGTCAACAGAAAACTGGCAGCGGGAAAAACAACAAGTTAAATATATTATGAATTTAGCCACCCGCTTCTTAAAAGACTCACAACTAAGAAAAGAAATTTTAGAAAATAAAGTTCATTTTACCCATTTGGGCAGAAAAGATAGATTGCCAGCAAAGATTTTGAGAGAACTTAAAAATTTAGAAAAAGAAACTAATAAATTTAATAGACATCAACTTAATCTAGCAATGGATTATGGCGGGTTGGACGAGATAGTCCGAACAATGGCTAAGCTCAATCAGCTAATCGCTGAAGGAAAATTAAGAATAACAAAGATTTTAGAAAATCATTCCCTAATTTTTGACTATCTAGATACTGCCAATCAACCTCTGCCTGATTTAGTTATCAGGACTGGAACGCAGAAAGGTGAATTGCCTCATACCAGTGGCTTTATGCCTTTACAAACAGCTTATTCTTGTTGGCAATTTATCCCTGATCTATTTCCCGAACTAACACCCAAAAAACTTCTCTCTACCATCAAAGAATTTTTAACTTACCAAAGGAGATTTGGTAGATAATCTTTTTTGCAATCAAGTTGATTTTTGGACTATAATCTTTCTAAAAGACCATCTGGGCTTTTAAGGATTTAAAAAAACGGCATGAAATTAAATCAATTTGTTGATTACCTAACCAAAATTGAGAAGACTAGCTCAAGAAACCAAATGACCATCTTATTGGCTGAACTTCTTAAAACAGCCAAAAGCACAGAAATTGACAAAATTTGCTATTTATCCTTAGGAGAATTAGCCCCAAAATATCGAGGTATTGAATTTAATATGGCAGAAAAATTGATGTTAAGGGTGATCGCTAAGGCCTTTAATTTGCCTGAAAACAAGATAAAACAAGAGTTTAAAAAAAGTGGTGATTTAGGCGAAGTTGTTCAGACACTGGGTTTAGTCAAAACTCACTTGAAAATTAAAGATTTGTCAGTTGAAGAAGTTTATAATGTTTTATTGGCAATTGCTCAAGACGAAGGAGAAGGAAGTCAAGAAAGAAAAATTAATAAAATGGCCCAGTTGATTAGCAGGGTATCTCCTCAAACGGCACGTTATCTAATTAGAATCCCCTTAGGAAAAGTAAGATTGGGCTTCTCAGAAATAACTATTTTGGATGCCTTATCTTGGATGATAAAAGGTGATAAATCCCTCCGGCCCATATTTCAGACTGCTTTTAATGTTTCTGCTGATGTTGGGGCAGTGGCAAAAATTGTCAAACAAAAGGGAATAAAGGGGATAAAAAAACTTCAAGCCCAAGTCGGTATTCCAATAATGCCTGCTCTCACGGAAAGGGAAACCGATCTGGAAAAAATTTTGGTAGTGAGAATGGCTGGTTTAGCTTTGATAGAACCAAAATATGATGGTTTTAGGGTTCAAATCCATCTTGATAAAAAAAGAAAGGAAGAAAGGGCTACTCAAAAAACTCTATTTAAAAAAAGTCAATCGTGCTTTGTGAGAATTTTCTCTAGGAATTTGGAAAATATCACCTTGATGTTGCCTGAGATTGCTGAAAAAGCTACTTTGCTGCCGGTAAATTCTGCCATTTTTGACGGCGAAGCAATCGGCTTTGATCCTAAAACTGGCCGATTTTTGCCCTTTCAAGAAACCACTCAGCGAAAAAGAAAATATGATATTGAGCAAGCCCTCAAAAAAATCCCCCTTAAGGTTTTTATTTTTGATCTGCTTTATTATAATGGCAAAACATTAATCGCTATGCCTTTATGTCAAAGAAGAAAGCTGCTAGAAAGAATTTTTGCCCAAAAATCCAAAGATTCAATTTCTTTAACCGAGCAGACACCGGCTAAAACAACAGCCGAGATAAATAAATTGTTTAATCTTTATATTAAAAAAGGCTTAGAAGGGATAATTATAAAAGAAAAAAACAGTCCTTATCATGCTGGCCAGCGGAAATTCAATTGGATTAAATACAAAAGAGGGATGAGTCAAAAATTGGTAGACACAGTAGATTGCCTAGTAATGGGGTATTATTTTGGTCGGGGCAAGAGAAGTCAATTTGGAATTGGAGCATTTCTAGTTGGCATTTACGATGAACAAAAAGAACAATTTTATACTATTGCTAAAATTGGCACTGGTTTAACTGATGATCAATGGCGTCAGTTGAAAGAAAAAGCAGATCAATTTAAAACTAATCAGCCACCAAAAGAATATTTTGTTCCTAAAGAATTAATTCCTGATATTTGGATTAACCCCGCCTTGGTGGTAGAAATTGCTGCTGATGAAATTACTAAATCCCCAGTCCATAGCTGTAAGTTCGCCCTCAGATTCCCCAGATTGACAAAATTTAGAGCAAAAAATCCTCAGGAGGCAACCACTTTAAAAGAAATTAAAAAATTATATCAACTGCAAAAATAAATGATTTTTCTAAAAATTTTTTTTCTGGTTGGCTTGTGTTTTATCTTAGCTTCAGCAACAAAATTGTTAACCAATTCTTTTGAAAAAATAGCGAAGCTTTGGGGGATGGATGAGTTTTTTTTAGCCAATCTTTTAATCGCTTTTGGAACCTCCTTGCCAGAATTAATTATCGGAATTAATGCTGCTTTAAAAGGCAATCCAATTTTGGGCTTAAGCAATGTTCTTGGAAGCAACATTGCCAACATTTCTTTGATTATTGGTGGCGCGACTCTCATCGCCGGGAACTTAAGAATTCCGGCAAGAATTACCAATAATGAAATTTATTATGCTTTTTTGGTCGCCGCCGCTCCCTTGATTCTCTTAAGTGATGGATTTTTAAGTCGGCTAGAAGCGCTGCTTTTGATTTTTCTTTATCTAATTTGGCAAGGAATCTCTTTCAAATCCTTTTCCCCCCAGTCTTCGCTCACTATTTTAAAAAGAATCAAAAGACATTTTTTTACTGGTTTCAGTTTTAAAAAAGAATTATTAAAACTGATGACTTCCCTAGTAGGAGTTATAATCATTAGTAAAGCCATTGTCATATTAAGCATCAACATTAGCAAACAATTTTTGATTCCCATGATGATCATCGGAATTTTCATTTTAGGAATAGGTAGTGCTTTACCAGAACTGGCTTTTGGGATCACCGGAATAAAAAGCAAAAAACACAAACCAGTATTGGGTAATTTGTTTGGCTCTTTAGTCGTCAACTCATCATTAATTATCGCTCTTATCTGTCTTATCCAACCAATTAAACTTTTTGACCCGACCAGATATTTTAGAATTACGATTTATTTCTTACTGATGTTTTTGCTTTTTTATCTGTTTGTCAGAACCAAAAGGAACTTAGAAAAATGGGAAGGGGCTTTTTTGGTCGCCGCCTATGTTATTCTGGTAATTTTAGAAACACCTTAAATGAAACAATTAATTGCTGATTTACATCTTCATTCTCGATTTTCAAGAGCAGTTAGCCGCCAAATGACTTTAGAAAATATCAACCAGTGGGGTAAAAAAAAGGGAATTAATCTTTTAGCTGTTGCTGATATTTTTCATCCTATTTGGCAAAAAGAAATCCAAGCTCAACTAAAAGAAATTAATCAAGGGATATTTAAGCTTAATTCTGACAAAAATTCAAATTTATTTGTCATTGCGGGAGAAATTTCTTTAATGTATTTTCAAGCCGGTCAACAACACAGAATTCATCTTTTAGTGATTCTCCCCAGTTTTATCAGTTTAGGGAAAATCACTAAACAATTTTTACAAAGAGGGTTTAATTTAACCTCTGATGGCAGACCAATTTTAGGCCTCTCAGCGAAAGACTTTAGTCAACTTGTTTTAGAGGAAGAACCGAAGGCTTTAATAATCCCTTGTCATATTTGGACTCCCTGGTTCTCTTTATATGGCTCCCGTTCAGGTTTTGAATCAATCACTGATTGCTTTGGTGATTTACAAAAATATATTCCCGCGGTAGAAACTGGTCTTTCTTCTGATCCAGCAATGAATTGGCAAATAAAGGAATTAGCAACAAAGACTATTGTCAGTTTTTCTGATGCCCATAGTTTGGAAAAAATTGGTCGGGAAGCAACCATTTTTAAAACCAACACTGGTCAAGATTTCTCTTTTGATGATCTTGCCGCTGCTTTAAAAGGTAATCCTCAATCTTTATGGCAAGTTAAAGGAACAATTGAATTTTATCCTGAAGAAGGAAAATACCATTATACCGGTCATCGCAATTGTGGAATCAGCCAATCACCTGAAGAAACAAAAAAGCAAGGAACTATTTGCCCAGTCTGTGGCAAACCTCTGACCCTCGGGGTGATCCATCGTGTTAATCATCTTGCTTCAGAAAAAATCATTCCAATTAAAAGAAAATTGGGAGAAACAATATTTAATTTTCATCCTCAAGAGAAAAAACCAGCCTATGTAATGA
>CAZIOQ010000059.1:0-8532 GCA_964540975.1 uncultured Gammaproteobacteria bacterium | reverse complement strand
GTGGTAAGAGAAGAGGTGAAGCAGTTTTAGAAGGAGAGATGACCAGACCGGCGCTTAAGTATTATAGAATTAGATTAATTGATTTCTATCTTTCTGTTTTTGCGGTTGCTACTTTAGTCGCCTATTCTCTTTTTACTTATTTTGCCGGACCTCAGACATTTGCTCAACACTACTTGCAAGAGATTTTTGGTTTCCAATATTATCTTTTAATCGATAGAAAATGGTTAATGGTTAGTATTTTTCCAGTAATTTTTGGCATTATGAAATATGCTCAAATTGTCTTCTACCATCATGCTGAAGGCGAAAGACCGGAAAAAGCCTTAACCTCTCACCCTTCTTTGTTGCTGACAGTTCTTATTTGGGGGTTGGTGATTATTATCATTATTTATGGATGATCACAATTTCTTCTTAAGACGACTGTTAATTGTCTTATTTTCTCTTAGTCTATTAATCAGAATACTTGGTTTAACCTGGGGGGATGGTTTATTTTTTCATCCCGATGAAAATAATATGGCCAGATCTATAGTTTTAATGGAATTTCCTAAACTGGATCCTCAGTTTTATGCTTATGGACAATTGTCTCTTTTTTTAGTCTATTTTCCCAATCTTATTTTGGGAAGAAAAGAAGTAAATTTTAATCAGGCAGTTTATGGTTTAAGATTGTGGTCAGCGATTTTTTCTACATTGACGATCGTTATTGGTTATCTCTTAGCCAAATCGCTTTTCAAAAAAGAGAAATTAGCCTTACTTTACGCTTTTTTATTAGCTTTTACTCCCGGTTTAATTCAACAAGCACATTTTGGGACTACTGAATCAATATTGACTTTTGTCTTACTATCATTAACTTATGTTTTTTATAAGACTGTTAAAAAGGAAGAGATTTCTTTACTAAATATCTTTCTAATGGGATTATTAGCAGGAATGGGATTAGCAACAAAAATCAGTGCAGGGATTTTTATTTTGCCTATTTTTATTGGATTTATAATCATTCTTTTCATTAACAAGAATCGGTCAGAATTTTTGGTGAAAATAATTATTTTTGTCTTCTTCACTATTTTATTCTTTTTCTTATTTTCTCCTTTTTATTTTCTCAAATGGCAAGAAAGCCTATCAGTTATAAAATACGAGACCCAAGTAGCTACTGGAAAAATCTTAGTTTTTTACACCCGGCAATTTTTTGATACCATGCCAATTATTTTTCAACTAAGCAAAATTTTTCCTTGGGCAATGGGACTGCCGATGTTTTTATTATTTATTTTTGGTCTAGTAATTTTCCTAGTCACCCTGCCCGCCAGCTGGCACCGCCGGCCAGGTCTCCTGATCCGCCAACTGAGGGGAGCGGTAGGGCGTTCTGCATTGTTCTTAGGTAGCTTTATCTCACAGGCAGGGAGAATGTCGTTATTGCTGCCATTTTCTTGGCTTTTAGGTAATGTTTTTCTTTTTGTTAAATGGACGCGATTTATAACACCGCTTTTACCATTTTCAGTTTTATTAGTAGTTTATTTTTTTGATTTTATTGAAGGGAGATTGAAACGGCCAGGAATTATCTTTTTTTTGTTGCTCTTCACAATTCTTCCAGGAATAATTTTTCTAAAGATTTATTTAGAACCTGATATTCGGATAAGGGCAACAAAATGGATGAATGAGAATTTGACCGATAAAGATTTGATTTTGGCAGAGACAGGCAATGTAATTGATTTGCCTATTTTAAATACTAAAAATTTTCAAGTAATTAATTTCGATTTTTATCAGTTAGAAGAAGACCAGAAAAAACAAGAGGAATTGGCCACTTTAATTCAAGAAGCAGATTATTTTTTGTTGCCTTCGCGTCGAGTCTTTGCTAACCATTCAAGAAAAAGATTCCCAAAAACCTATGAATTTTATCAGCAGTTATTTTCTGGTAATTTAGGATTTGTTTTGCTAAAAGAATTTAAAGTATTTAACAGATGGGAGGAGATCCTTCTTGGATCTGATCTCTCTGCGGAAGAAACTTGGACTGTTTTTGATCATCCAACTATTAGATTATATAAAAAGATGAATTAGGTGAGAAAAAAAACTAATTTTTTGCTATTTTTGATCTTGACAACAGGTTTTCTGGTAAGAAACTATGGATTGAATTGGGATCAAGGATATCACCTTCATCCCGATGAGAGGATGTTGGTGATGGTAACAGAGAAAATTTCTTTACCACAATTTTCTAATTGGCAGTCAATTTTTACCCCCCAAAGTTCACTAAATCCTAAGTTTTTTGCCTATGGCAGTTTGCCAATTTATTTGTTGAAAATTTTTTCTTGGTTTTTGAGTGTATTTTTAGGCAATCAATGGTTATCTTATTCTCATTTACCATTCAGTGGCAGATTTTTGATTATTCTTTTTGACCTTGGCAGCATTTTTGTTATTTTCAAAATTGGCGATAGAGTTTGGGGAAGAAAGATAGGTTTATTAGGAGCATTTTTTTATAGTAGTTGTGTTTTGCCAATTCAGCTTTCTCATTTTTTTGCTGTTGATATTCCTCTTAATTTTTTTATCCTTGTAACCCTCTATCGGCTGTTAGTTTTTTATGATCAGCCAAATTGGAAAAATGCCCCGATGGTTGGGCTCGTTTTTGGCTTATCATTAGCAACTAAAGTGAGTGCCAGTTTATTAATTTTTTCTGTGGGAATGACACTTTTAGTTGATCTTGTTTTATTAGTTTTTAAATTTATTAGGGAAACAACGATGTCTTGGTGGATAAAAATTAAATTGCTTTTTTTTAAAAGCCTGAAAAAAATTTTTTGGCAAAGATATATCCTTAAGGTAATTGCTTATTTTTTGATTATCGTCATAACAACAGGAATTGTTTATTTCTTTACTGAACTTTATACGCTGGTAGATTTTAAAACATTTTGGCGCCAAATTAATGAGCAACATAAAATGACTTATGATCCGTATATTTTCCCTTACACCCTCCAATATGTAGGAACAATTCCTTATTTGTACCAGTTAAAAAATATGATTTTCTGGGGAATGGGTATTAGTTTGGGTATTTTTTCTATTCTAGGCACATTATGGTATCTCATTGATCTGGGGAAAAGATTGAAAGCGAAAGGCGATTATGACAGAGAAGCTAAAGAATTGATTTTGATAGTCTTTTGGGTCATTTATTTTTTGATTGTTGGCAAATTTGCGGTCAAATTTATGCGTTACTTTTTACCTCTCTATCCAATTTTTATTTTAATGGCAGTTAAATTTCTAATAATGATTTTCAATCGGTTTAAAAAGGGTCACAATTTGCTATTTTTAATTTTGTTAATTATTTTCCATTTAATTTGGCTTTTGGCATTTCTTGGAATATATTTTCGGCCTCATTCAAGGGTTAAAGCTAGCGAATGGATTAATAAAAATATTCCCCCAGGAGCAGTTTTGGCAGTGGAGCATTGGGATGATCGTTTACCGCTTTGGGGTGGAGAAAAATATAATTTTGTTGAGATGCCAATGTATCAGCCTGATAATTCTAATCTAAAATGGCAAAAAGTTAGTGACAATCTTCGAAATGCAGATTATATTATTATCGCTAGTAACCGACTTTATGTTCCTTTACAGAAACTATCTGATTGTTCTAAATATAGAGTTTGTTTTCCCCAGACAGCCAAGTATTACCATGATCTTTTTTCAGGGAAATTAGGATTTAGAAAAATAGCTGAATTTACTTCTTATCCTGGTTTAAAAATTGGTCATTGGAAATTAGAAATTAAAGATGATGCTGCCGATGAATCTTTTACAGTTTATGATCATCCGAAAGTAATTATTTTTCAAAAACAGGCTCGATAATAAGGAAAGCAACTTCACCGTTAGGGTAAAAAATTTTCTCTTTAACCTGATATTTTAAATTTTCGAGGATTTTTTCTGGTGAACATGCGAAGAGTTGTTTTTTAGAGATGTCTATTTTAGTTAAATCTCCAATAGCACATTTAGAGCACCGATGTTCTGGGTCATAAAATTTCAAGAAAATACCTGGGGTATTGAATTCGGGTGCGAGAAATAACTGGTCATAATTGTTTTGGACTCTTAGAAAATAAGGGATAATTTTTTTCGGTCCATATTGCCACCCCTAGAAATCAGAAGAATAAAGCGGATAATTATCGAGAAGCTTTAAATAATAAAGAAAAGAGAAAAAACGATTAGAGACGAGATGGTGGGGCTCGCCTATCCCTCTGACAGAATGCCGAGTAATAAATTGGTTAGGGAATTGGCTATCTCCTTTGAAAAAAAGAAAATCAGCGGAAAAATGGGAAAAATAAAGATTACCAATTCTTGAAAGATTAAACCCACCCTTTGTTTGGCGCCAACGATTTAATCCTGTTTCAGAAATAATGTGAGTAATTAAGGGGAAGATTAAAATTGAGACTAAACTTGCGGTGATTAATATTTTTGCTGGTTGAGCAAGGAAAGTTTTAATCTCTATCAGAAATAGCGATAGGGTGAAAAGAGGAATGAAAATTCTTGCGGGAAAGCATAAATAAAGGACAAGGGCAAAACATACAATGGAGATTGTTAAAAAAAGGAAAGAGTTTTGTTTTTGCCATTGTTTAAGCCAAAAATATACCCCCAGAGTAGTAAGGGTAAGCATTATAACCCAATGGAAGCCTCATCGCAGAAAAATCCCGCCGGATTGTTTTGGAGATTCCAAATTCTGATAATTGTTGCTAAAATCAAAATCAGACCCAATAATATTTTAATTTGATTTTTCTTTATGGATTCAAAAGTTGTCATTATTAGCACCTTTCCTAAAAAAATTGTTGATGACTACTGTTTAATTCTACAAAAATTTTGGTCAGGAATTAAAAAGAATCCAGTAATTCTCAAACTCAATCTTTCCTGGACAAAATTTTATCCTGCTTGTTCTTCTCCGCCATGGCAAGTAGAGGGCGTAATTAGGGGATTGTTGGATTTGGGATTTTCCCCAAAACAAATTATCCCAGTGGAGAATAGGACGGTGGTGACTAATGTCCATGAAGGAGCCAAAAATCATTTTTGGGATAAAGTTTGTCGAAAGTATGGAGTAAAAATACATTATCTAACAGAGGAGCCTTACATAAAATACAAACCAAAAAATAAAATGATAGTGCTGAACAAAATTTTTGAACAGGGGATTTTTTTGCCAAAAATTTTGTTCAATAAACCATTAATTTCCCTATCTACCCTAAAAACCCATGTTTTTACTAAAACAACTGGAGCGATTAAAAATTATTTTGGGATGTTAAATACTCGTCGTCATTGGGCTCATCGGTTTATCCACGAAGCAATTGTTGATCTTTTGCAAATTCAAAAAGAAATTCATCCGGAAATTCTGGCTATAATGGACAGTGCAGTTTTGGGTTTTGGCGCCGGACCAAGGGCAATGGGATGGAAAGAAGCAGGGCTGATTTTGGGGAGTCAAGACGAAGTTGCTCTAGATGCGGTTGCGAGTAAGATTTTAGGCTTTGATCCGCAAAAAATCAGATATTTGAATTTAGCAAAAGAATTGAGATTGGGAGAAAATGATTTAGGTAAAGTGATAGTTGAAGGGGTAGAAAAGATGCCCCAATTTAAAATTAAACAAAAGGAAAGTGACACTTTTGCCTCAAAAGGGCAGAAATTTATTTATCATCATTTACCTTGGTGGTTGGAAAAATTACTTCTCCAGACCTTTATTGCCCCTTGGTCATATCTTGCTTCAAAACTCTATTATGATTGGTACTGGTACAATGTTATTGGTAAACCAAGAATTAAAAAATTTTTAAACACTAATTGGGGAAAATTATTTTTAAACTATGGAAAAGATCAAAAAATTTGAACGGGAGATAATTTTTGCTTTTGTTTTAGGTGTTGTTTTTAGTTCACTTTTAGTCTTCTGGGGTGATTTGAACAAAACATTTGAACAGATCGTTTCTTTTAATTGGCGGTTGATTCCAATAGTTTTAGGACTGACTTGTTTTAATTATTTTTTAAGGTTTATCCGTTGGCATTTTTTTTTAGGGAAAATTGGCTTTAAAGAAGGGATTGATCTTCATAAAAGTGCTTTGGTTTTTTTCTCCGGACTGCCATTGACTTTGACTCCTGGGAAGACAGGAGAGGTGATGAAAGCATATTTTTTAAAAAAGATTACCCAAGATCATTTAAGTAGAACAATCCCAGTGGTGATTGTAGAGCGATTAAGTGATGGTTTAGCCGCCTTGCTTCTTCTTTCTTTTGGTTTTTTTTCTTATTCTCTTGGTTGGCTGGCAATGCTTTTCGCTTTATTCTCTTGTGGTTTGTTTATATTTCTTATTTATTGTAGTCCTTTCTGGAAATTTTTTGCCAAGATGTTGTCTTTTTTAGGACGAAAAAGATTAAATTTTAATATTATCAATAGAAAACTGGTAAATTTCAGAATGGTTTTACTTAAACTTATTGGTTGGAAAAACTTGATTATCGCGACTGTGTTTGCAGCAGTTGCTTGGTTTACTGAGGCAGTTGGATTGGCAATTATTATTTCCAATATTGCCGAAGTTAACTTAACTTTAGCCTTGATTAGCAAAGCGGTTTTTATTTTTTGTCTTGTGAATATTTTAGGATTTATTTCTCTTTTGCCAGGAGGATTAGGTATTGCTGAAGGCGGATTTGCAGGAATGTTGGTTTTACTTTTAAATTTATCAAGATCCGAGGCGGTTGCCTCGACCATTTTACTTCGTTTATTAACGCTTTGGTGGGGGGTGGCGATTGGGATGATAGCTTTTATAGTATTTGTTAGATATTTTAAATTTGGACAAAATTTTGATGAAGCAGAAAAAAATACAGTCTAATCTATTATTACTTCTTATTATCATCGTCGGTGTAGTTTTAAGAATATCGGGAGTAGTTAACATAGATTTAAAAGGAGATTTTGCCCAACATTGGCAGATAGCTAGCAAGATCACGAGCGGAGAAAAGTTGCCTTTCCTTGGTCCTTCGGCAAGTGTGCAGACCGATTTAAGAATGGGGCCAATTTATTATTATTTTTTAACCTTACTTTATTTAATTAGCTTCGGCAATTACAAATTAGCCATTATTATTTTTTCTCTTTTTAATATATTCTCCATTTTGATTTTTTATCAATTAGTTAAAATTTGGTTTGGCAAAGATGTTGGGCTAATGGCTAGTGGTCTTTTGGCTATTTCTAGATATGGAGTTGAATTTGGCAATTATCCTTGGAATCCTTATTTTCTCCCTTTTTTTCTTATTTTAGCCTTATACTCATTAATTAAAATCCAAACCGACAGACGATATTTTTTGTTATTGTCATTCTCATTAGGTATTGCAATTCAACTTCATCCATCTGTATTTTTAATACTGCCAGTATTTTTAGTTGGGGTTTTTCTCTTGCGGAAAAAAATTACAATAAGATGGATTTTGTTAGCAATAGGAATTTTTTGTGGCTTGAATTTACCTTTTTTAGTGGGCGAGGCGAATCAGAACTTTGCCGGCATACAGTCAGGAGTAAGTGTTTTTCTTGAAAAGACAGAAGAAGAATGCAACTTTCAATATTGGTTAAAAAACCATGGTCATGGGGAACGGTGTTTCCATTTTATTCGTAATCCTCTATTTTTTCTTAGATTTTTTGCCTATAGCTTGTTTGGTACCCGCCATCTTCTTGTTTTACCGCTGATTTTAGCGATGTTAATATATTTTATTTTAAGGATTAAGATCCGTCTTAAAAAATTTATCCTGTTATGGTTAGCTTTCCCTTTGCTAGTTTTTCTTGTTTATTCTTCTAATATTTATCTTCACTATTTTTTAATTTATATCCCATTGCCTTTTATTATTTTTTCTTTGGTAGTTAAGGATTTAAGGAAGAGGTTCTCCTGGGGAGACAAATTATTTAAGGTTCTTTTGGCCATTGTTATTGTCGCTAATATCTGTGGAAATTATCACCTGTTAATTTCGCCTAGATAAGATGCGAAAAAAAATTTTTCTGCTTTTGGGAGCTGGTTTAATCTTAAGGTTAGTCGCCTGGTGGCTTTTACCGTCGGTGTTGGCAGATGATGCTTATTTTTATAACGAGATTGCTTTTAATTTATTAAAAGAACGAAGATTTTTTGGCAGCGAAGGGTTGGCTTACCGACCGCCATTGCAGTCGTTTTTTATTTTTTTAAGTTATTGGTTGTTCGGAGCCAAAACTTTTTTTATAAGTTTAATCCAGATATTGCTTTCTCTTTTAAGTGGTATTTTAGTTTGGCAGATAGTCTTAATGATTGGTGCTAGAAAGACCGCCCTTATTGCATTTATGCTTTGGATGATTTCTTTTGATTTATCTTTGTTTGCTCCCCTCTTGATGTCAGAAACAATTTTTATTTTTTTATTAAGTTTAGGATTTTGGCTTTTAATAAAATTTAAATCAGATCCCGGTAAAAAAATATTTTTGGTGAGTTTAGGATTAAGTTGGGGGCTTTCGTTATTGGCAAAACCAGTATTGCTGCCTTTTTTTATTGTAATTTTAATTTACCTTCAAAAAGAAAAAATTGTCAAAAAATATCAGCAAATTTTGCTTTTAGG
>CAZIOQ010000058.1:0-14302 GCA_964540975.1 uncultured Gammaproteobacteria bacterium | reverse complement strand
GTCTTGGATAATAATTTTTCCAAAATCTCTCTTGCTTTTTTAGTTTTTAAGGGTAATTTTTTAAGATCGTCAACAACCATCATTTTTTGGCGATAAAACCTATCACTTAAAACTGAAAAAAAAGCTAATCTTTTCATTTTTTTAGAAATTTTCCGCTTCCAATTTCTGTTTCCTCGTGGTCCATGGGTAACTCCACCGCCAACAAAAATAGGTGCTTGCCTATCTTTATGCCTTGCTCTGCCAGTCCCTTTTTGAGGCCAGATTTTAGCTCCCGAACCAGCAACCTCGCCTCTTGTTTTTGTTTTAGGATGGGCATTTCTTTGCCGAGATAAAAAAACTTTTACTGCCTGGGCAACCAAATTAATATTAGGCTTAATTCCAAAAACTGCCGGATTCAGTTGGATCTGGCCTTTTTTTTCTCCAGTCAAATCAAAAATTGGCATTTCAAAACTTGGTGATTTAGTTTTTTTCTTTAATTTCATCTTGTTTTTCCTCTCTTAATCCTAAAAAATTCTTCTTCGCTCCAATTTTTTTAATTAATAACCAACTTGAATAATACCCAGGCACTGCCCCTTTAACCAAAACCTCATTCTTGTTTTTGTCGACATTAAGAACTAATAAATTTTTTATTGTTACTTGCTGATTGCCAAAATGTCCTGGCATTTTTTTCCCTTTAATCACCCGACCAGGGGTTTGGGCGCCAATAGAACCGGGGGCTCTTTCTCGATCTGATTGGCCATGGGTTTTTGGCTGACTTTGAAAACCCCATCTTTTAATTACTCCAGCAAAACCTCTCCCTTTACTTAAACCACTAATATTAACTAGATCACCAGGCTTTAAAACTTGATCAATTTTTACTTCTTGGCCAATTTTTACTTCTTCATCTGCTCTAACTTCAGCCATCTTAAAAAAATTATCCTTGATGCCTGCTTTTTTAAGAATACCCTTTAAAGGTTTTGTTAATCTCTTTCTTTGTTTGCCGCTACTTATTAATTGGAGTCTTAATTCTTGATTGATTTTTTTTACTTCAGTCACAAAACAAGGATCAGCTTTTAACACCGTGACTGGCACTAAATTGCCTGCCTTGTCCCAGGCCTGGGTCATTGACATTTTTCTGGCTAAAAACCCTTTAATCGTCATCTTTGCCAAATTAAAATGGGGCCAGAGGCCCCATTGATCTTAATCACTAACTTGACCAAAATTTTATTTTCTTTGAGTAATCAAAAAATATTTTTTAACCATCATTAATTTTTGGCCTCCTCACATTTTGATTTCTACTTGAACTCCTGCTGGTAATTCCAAATGCTGCAAGCTGTCTATCACTCTGGTGTTAGTTTCTAAAATATCAATTAGCCGCTTGTGAATTAAAATTTCAAAATGTTCTCTGGCATCTTTATCGGCATGGGGACTGGTAGTAACCACAAAAAGTTTCCTCTCTGTCGGTAGAGGAATAGGACCTACTACTTTTGCCCCGCTAGTCACTACTGCCTCAATAATCTTTGCCGCTGCCTCATCGATAATCCGATGATCATAAGATTTTAAACGTACTCTAATTTTATTCACTGCTCAAACAAATTTCTTAATATTAAGTCCTTTTTAGCCAACAATCTCGGTAATCACTCCCGCCCCAACTGTCAATCCTCCCTCTCTAATAGCAAATCTTTGCCCTTTTTCTAAAGCCACTGGTTTGATTAGTTCGATTTCAAGGTTAGCATTATCACCAGGCATCACCATTTCTACTCCTTCAGGAAGTTTGATGTTGCCGGTAACATCGGTAGTGCCAATATAAATTTGTGGCCGATAGCCACTAAAGAATGGCGTATGTCGACCACCCTCTTCTTTCTTAAGAACGTAAACTTCGGCTTTAAATTTGGTATGGGGAGTAATTGACCCTGGTGCGGCTAAAACCATTCCTCTTTCTACATCCTCTTTTTCAATCCCTCTTAAAAGGATACCAACATTATCTCCTGCTTGGCCTTCATCCAAGGTTTTTCTAAACATTTCCACCCCAGTAACCACAGTTTTTCTTGTTTCTCTTAGACCAACGATTTCTACTTCCTCATTCAACTTAATCTTGCCGCGAGAAATCCTCCCGGTAGCAACAGTTCCTCGTCCTTTAATAGAAAAGACATCTTCAATTGGCATTAAAAATGGCTTATCTAATTCTCTTTCTGGGATAGGAATACTATTATCCACTGCTTCTATCAACTGAAGGATCGATTTCTCCGCCTCAGCATCGCCTTGTAAGGCTTTTAAAGCAGAACCTCGAATAATTGGAACATTATCACCATCATACTGATATTTTTTCAAAAGATCCCTAATTTCTACCTCAACTAATTCTAAAAATTCCGGATCATCAACCAAATCAACTTTATTTAGGAAAACCACAATCGCTGGAACATTAACTTGTCGGGCTAAAAGAACATGCTCTCTTGTTTGAGGCATTGGTCCATCAGCAGCAGAAACAACTAAAATTGCTCCATCCATTTGGGCTGCCCCAGTAATCATATTTTTCACATAATCGGCATGTCCTGGACAATCAATATGGGCGTAGTGTCTTTTCTCAGACTCATACTCCACATGAGCAACAGAAATGGTTAAGATTTTGTTGACATCTCTTACCGCTCCTCCTTTGGCAATTTCCTCATATTTCATCTCTTTTGCCTTGCCTTGTTTAGCCAAAACTTTAGTGATTGCCGCAGTCAAGGTAGTTTTTCCATGGTCAACATGACCAATAGTACCAATATTAATATGGGGTTTTACCCTTTCAAACTTTTGTTTTGTTGTTTCTGCCATTTTTATCTCCTTTTAAACTAAAAATTAACTTTAGAAATTGTAACATCAAGTTAGGCTAATTTCAAATTTATAAGGATTTTTTTCCAGCAATTTTTTGGGCAATAATCTCTTCTTGGATATTTTTAGGCACTTCTTCATAACAAGAAGGTTCTGCATAAAAAGAACCTCTTCCCTGAGTTAAACTTCTTATTATTGTAGCATATCCGCGAATATTAGCAAGCGGGATTAGGCCCTTAATAACTCGCATTTGACCCCGACTTTCGCTGCCTAAAATTTGTGCCCTTCTTGAAGAAAGATCGCCAATCACCTGCCCCATATATTCTTCAGGAGTAGTTACTTCTAATTTCATTATCGGTTCAAGCAACGTTGGTTTTGCTTGTTTTGCCGCCTCTTGAAAAGCTATCGATCCCGCAATTTTAAACGCCATATCAGAAGAGTCAACCTCGTGATAAGACCCATCATAAACCGCTACTTTAAGATCAACTAAGGGATAGCCAGCTAAAATTCCTTTCTCTGCTGCTTCTTTGACTCCTTTTTCGATTGCAGGGATGAAAGCAGCCGGAATTGCCGCTCCCTTTATCTCAGAAACAAATTCAAAACCTGTACCTCTTTCACGAGGTTCTATCCGCACCAAACAATGACCATATTGACCTCTGCCACCAGTTTGCCTAATATATTTCCCTTCTCCCTGAGCGATTCTGGTAATCGTCTCCCGGTAAGCAACTTGCGGCTGGCCAACATTAACTTGAACACCAAATTCTCTTTTCATTCTCTCAACAACAATCTCCAGATGCAATTCTCCCATTCCAGAAAGAATTGTTTGGCCAGTTTCCTCATCTGATTTTACTTTTAAAGTCGGATCTTCTTCTAAAAAACGATTAATCACCTGGCCTAATTTCTCCTGATCTGCTTTACTTTTAGGTTCTATCGCAATCGAGATTACTGGCTCAGCAAATTGAATTTTTTCAAAAGTAATTGGATATTTGGGATCACAAAGAGTATGACCAGTTCCTGATTCTTTTAAACCAATTGCCGCCACAATCTCTCCAGCAAATCCTTCCTCGATCCCCTCTCTTTTATCAGCATGCATCAAAAGTAAACGGCCAATTCTTTCGCTTTTCCCTTTATTGGCATTCAATACAGTCGCGCCAGTCCGCAATACTCCTGAATAAATTCTTAAATAAGATAACTTACCCACATGGGGATCGGTTTGAACCTTAAAAAGTAGAGCAGAAAAGGGTTCATTGTTATCAGTTTTTCGTTGTTCTTCTTGGCCTGTTTTTGGGTTTATCCCTTTCACCGGTGGCAAATCTACTGGCGAAGGCAAAAAATCGACCACCCCATCAAGAAGTGGTTGCACTCCTTTATTTCTTAAAGAAGAACCGCAATAAATTGGCACTAATTTATTAGCGATCACTGCCTTTCTTAAAACTTTTTTCAACTGATCAACTGAAATCTCTTCGTTCTTAATAAATTTTTCTGTCAATTGTTCGTCCTGAGCAGCAATCTCTTCAATTAAACGAGAGCGGTATTCTTGAACTTGGGCTTGAAATTCTTGAGGGATATCTAAAACTGAATATTCAACTCCTAATTCGTCTTTATCCCAAATTAGCATTTTTTGCTCCAGAAGAGAAATTACTCCCTTAAAATCATGCTCTTTGCCTACCGGAAGGGTTAAGATTGCTAATCTTTTGCCAAATCTATCTTGAATCATTTTCACTGTATTGTCAAAATCAGCCCCAATTTTATCCATTTTATTAAGAAAGACTAATTTAGGCACTCCATATTTATCAGCTTGATGCCAAACAGTCTCTGATTGAGCCTGGACGCCTTCCTCAGCATCAAAAACCATAATTGCTCCGTCTAAAACTCTTAAAGATCTTTCTACCTCAGCCGTAAAATCAACATGACCTGGAGTATCAATTATATTGATTCTGATCCCTCGCCAAAAAGTGGTCACCGCCGCGGAAACAATAGTAATCCCGCGCTCTTTTTCCTGCACCATCCAATCAGTCACCGTTGTTCCTTCATCAATATTACCCATTTTGTAAGTTCTACCGGTGTAGAAAAGAATTCTTTCAGTAGTGGTAGTCTTACCAGCATCAATATGAGCAATAATACCGATATTACGGATTTTTTCCAAAGGAACAAGTCTATTTTTAGTCACTTCAATTACTTGAGCCATAAAAATTTGTTAAAAAAAATAACCCTTTCAGGTCAAAGATTAATATACCATAAGCTTAAGATTAAAACAAACCTAATTCTTATCCTATCTTGCGCCAAAGATTAATTTATCATGGGGATACACTGGATCATTAAAAAAAGCAGACAAAGGCTTCTTCAGTGGCAGACCACAGCTTCTTTTGCCTTGGTTGCATTTCTCTCCAGAACAAGGAGGTCCAGCTTGTTGAAAAACTACTGGCATTTCTTCCCAAAGCTGACGAGCAATTTCACTAATCACAATATCTATCTCCCATTGGGCTCGACCGCAAGTTCGTTTAGGAATTAGCTCAAGCCAAACCCGCCGATTGCCAGAAACTACTAATCGGGTAGCTGTCGCATTAGGCAACAGAAATCGGGCATCTTCTGGAAAAACATTGTTCGCTCTTAGAAAATAATATCTTTTTAAGGATTCCTTTAATCCGCTTAAAAATTCCTTTATTAGATCAGGTTGAGCACGGATGGAGGGAGGGATCACAAAAGGAAAAATCATTTCCTCCTTCTCTAATTTACTAGGAGCGACAGAATCAACATATCGTTGGCTTTGTTGGCTAAAACTTAACAATCGGTGTCTTACAAACTGGTGAGAACATGCCCGGGATATTCCCTCAATCAAAAAACTAGGACCTCTATGTTCAATAATTGACCAATGGCCGGTAGGAATAATATTTTCTCTTAAAAATTGATTAATCTCTTGCTCATTAGCAGATTTTGCTTTGGCAATCAAGTCCTCAGTTTGTAGTCCAGAATAACAATTTAGGCTAGCCAGATAATATAAATGAAGATCGCTAGGAAGAAGAGTATCCACTCGCCAAACTTGAGCCACTACTGGTTTTAAAAAAACCCGGCCTTGTCTTGACCTCCCCTGTTTATCAACATAATCAACATCCAAAATTAAATCTTTTTCTTTTAAAGAGTATTGGATGATTTCTCCTTGAGAAGTTCTTGCTTTTATCTCAAAATCACCATTTTTAAGTTCGGTATAAGTACCTGGCAATTCTTTGCGCATCTTTTCCTTCCTTTTACCTATCTTAAGATTCTTTTTACCATCTTAGGTGAGCAAAGGCACGATTAGCTTCAGCAATTTTCTCTACCTCCTGTCTTTTGGCCACTGCCCCTCCTTCGCCTCTTGCTGCCTCGACAATCTCGGCAGCTAATTTTTCAATAAAAGTATGATAACTAGTATTTGGCCTTTTTCTTGCTTCACTCACCAACCATCTAATTGCCAAAGATTCTTTTCTTTTGGGTTTTACCGGCATTGGCACCTGATAAGCAGCTCCACCAATTCTTCTCGGTCTTGTTTCTAATTCTGGTTT
The DNA here is from genome assembly GCA_964540975.1 of uncultured Gammaproteobacteria bacterium. Lineage (GTDB taxonomy): Bacteria > Patescibacteriota > Microgenomatia > UBA12405 > UBA6130 > CAZIOQ01. The sequence goes on along the minus strand of CAZIOQ010000058.1, from coordinate 7,970 downwards.
GATATTTTCTAAAGCCGATAAAAAAACTTCTAGGGCATTCTTTTTTGTCTTCTGTTCTACTAAACTAAAAGCACGATAAACTTGTTTTTGGGCAACAGTTTTTTTCCCATTCCGCATTACTTTATTAATCAGTTTGGTAACCAATTTATTATTATAAATTGGATCAGCTAATACTTCTTTTGGTCTAACAGATCCTTTCCTTGGCATTGCTTATCCTTGGGCAACCTCCTGATTGCCTTGTTTCCCTTCTTTAACCAACTTAACTCCATATTTGCTTCGGGAAGTTACTCTCCCTTCTACTCCCCCAGCATCTAATTTCCCTCTGATCAAATGATATTTTACTCCTGGTAAATCTCTCACCCTGCCTCCTCGAATCAAAACCACGGCATGTTCGGCAATATTATGGCCAATACCAGGAATGTAAACCGTGATTTCTTTTTTATTAGAAAGCCTGACTTTGGCAATTTTTCTTAAAGCTGAGTGTGGTTTTTTAGGGGTCATTGTTTTTACCAATGTTACCACCCCCCGCTTTTGGGGAGACAAAATCGACGTCATTCTTCCTTTTAAAGGATTAGCCACTCCTCTTAACGCTGGACTTTTGGTCTTTGTCTGTTTTTTCTTTCTTGGTTTTCTCACCAGTTGACTAAAAGTTGGCATTTGAACAATTCCCCTACTCAACAATTAAATTTTAACCCTCTCAGGCTCGGTGGGGATTAATCTTCCTATAATAACATTTTCTTTCATCCCAATCAATTTGTCCTCTTTACCCAAAATTGCTGCTTCAGTTAAAATATTGGTTGTTTCCTGAAAGGAAGCTGCTGATAGCCAAGAGTTAGTATTCAAAGAAGCCTGGGTAATCCCAAGAAGTACCCTTCTCCCTTTCGCCGGTCTCCCTTTATCTTTAATTACCTGCTTATTCTCCTCTTCAAAAACAGCTTGCTCCACATATGATCCGACCAAGAAAGAGGTATCGCCGGAAGCGGTAATTTTAATCTTGCTGCTCATCTCATGAATCACCGTCTCAAAATGTTTATCATGAATAGATATTCCCTGTGATTCATAAACCTTTTGGATCTCATTCAACAGATATTCTTCTGCTTCTTTAAGCCCCCTGAAATCCATTAATTGTCTAATATTAATCGAACCAGCAGTTAAAGGCATACCTCTCTTAATTAACTGCCCCTCGTTAACCAACAGTCTTGCTCCTTTGGGGACAAAATATTCTCTTGTTCCCTTTTTGCTATTGCTTTCTCTAACTTTAATCAAAAGACTATCTTTTTCTTCTTTGATCAAAACAATTTTTCCTTCGATCTCACTTAAGAGAGCAGGAAATTTTGGTGTTCTGATTTCAAATAATTCTTGAACTCGTGGTAAACCTTGAGTCACATCAAGCCCAATTACTCCTCCGGAGTGCTTAGTTTTTAATGTTAACTGAGTCCCTGGCTCTCCAATAGATTGGGCAGCAATAATGCCGACTGGCAGACCAATCGCAGCTAATTTATGATCTCCTAGATCCCAACCATAACATTGAGAGCACAGACCACCTTTGGTTTTACAAATTAACGGTGATCTGACCAAAACTTTTGTCACCCCTGATTTTCTGATTTGGGTAATTTTTTTCTCATCAATAACCTCGCCTTTTTTTACCACGATTTTACCGTCTTTGTCTTTTACATCTTTAGCCACCACCCGACCCATAATTCTAAATTCAAAAACATCTTTTCTCTCGCCTTCTTTTTCTATTAAAATTCCTTCTTTGGTACCACAATCTTCTTCTCGGATCAAAACTGCATGGGAAACATCAACCAATTTTCGGGTTAGATAACCAGCATCGGCTGTTTTTAAAGCAGTATCGGTTAAACCTTTTCTTGATCCTCTTGCTCCGGCAACATATTCAAAAACAGATAAACCTTCCCGAAAACTCGATTTCGTCGGTAAAGGAACAATTCGTCCCAAAGGGTCTACCACTAGACCCCTAATCCCTGATATCTGCTTAATTTGATCCTGGGAGACCCTTTTAACACCGGCGTTGCTAATAATTTTAATTGGTGAATCTTCATTAAGAAGCGCCCAAGTTAAAGCGGCAATTTTATCGGTTGTCTCTATCCAAACATCGCGAGCCGATCTTTCTTTTTCTTCGCCAGTAATCAATCCTTCTGTATAGGCGTTCTCTATTTCTTCTATTCTTTGATTCGCCTCTTTAATAATTTTTGCCTTTTCCGGTAACCAGCCACAGTCAAAAATTGCCAAAGACAAACCAGAAATAGTCATTCCCCAAAAGCCAAAATCTTTTACTTTATCAACCAAACTTACATATTCTTCTCGCGAATGGGAATAAAATATGTCGGCTAAAATTCTTTTAATAACGCCACTAGTGATTGATTCATTAACAAAACCATAATCTTTTGGCAAAGACTGGTTGAACAAAATTCTTCCCACCGTGGTCAAAATCAAATCCTTTCCTCTTTTCACCCCAATTAATTCTCTAAGCACAATTTTATTTAACTGATAGGCTTTAACTGCTTCTTTGTCGCTAGCAAAGTATTTAATTTTTCTTGGCCATTTTTTGTTTTTTTGATATTCTTGCCAAAGAGGAATGTCCTCTTTTCTGATGGAAGTCCCATAATAACAACCAACCACCATCTCCTTCCCCGGCACATTTACCGGTACTCCATCAGCTGGTTTCAACAGATTTTTAGTGGCAAGAATATTGTCTTTAGACTCTTTTTGACTCGCTTTTGACAAAGGCAAAAATACTCCCATCTGATCACCATCAAAGTCAGCATTAAAACCGGAACAGACACAAGGGTGGAGTCTGATGGCCAAACCATCAGTTAAAACTGGATAAAAAGCTTGAATGGAAAGTTTATGCAAAGTCGGCGCTCTATTCAACAAAACTAGTTTGTTTTTTACTACTTCTTCAAGAATATCGTAAACTTCTGGAATTCGATGATCTAAAAGAGTTTTAGCGCTTCTGATATTCGGCGCTAGACCTTTTAGCATCAATTCCCTTAAAATAAACGGCCTAAACATTTCTAAAGCAATTTCTTTGGGTAACCCACATTGATCGAGTCTTAATTCCGGACCAACAACAACCACGCTTCTCCCTGAATAATCAACCCTTTTCCCTAAAAGATTTTTCCTAAATCTTCCTTTTTTGCCTCGCAAAAGATCAGATAAAGATCTTGGTGGAGTTTGTCTTCTGGTCAATCTTGCTTTAGCTTTGGTAGCGTCAATCAAAGTATCAACTGCCTCTTGAAGCATCCTTTTTTCATTTCTTAAGATAATATCCGGCGCCCCTAAATTAATTAGTCTTTTTAAGCGATTATTTCTATTAATCACCCGACGATATAAATCATTGAGATCAGAAGTGGCAAATCTCCCACCAGTTAATTGGACCATTGGCCTTAATTCTGGAGGAATTACTGGTAAAGTTCTTAAGACCATCCAACTGGGTTGGATTTGGGCTCTTAACATTCCATTGGCAATTCTAATTCTTTGGATAAGTTTATTTTTCTTCGGCCGACTGGTAGTTTTCCTCATTTCTTCTCGTAAAACTTTTACTGTGGCTTTAAGATCAATTTTTGAAAGCGCGGCCAAGATTGCCTCTGCCCCCATTCTTGCCTCAAAAAAATCAGCCGCCTTAAAACGGGATAGATGATAGTGTTCTTGTTCAGAAAGGGTCTGAAAAATCTCCAAGGATTTTATCCTTGCTTGCAAACCATCAGCCAAATTTTTCAACCTCTCTCTTTCCAAAAGAAATTTTTCTTTAGCTTGTTGAATTTTTTGGTTGAAACTTACCGTTAACTCATCCTGGGCTATTTTTAATTGATCTTTATTCCTAATTCTTTCCGCTAAAAGCTCTTTTTCTTTTTTTAATTGATCTTTTAACTTTTTCCTTTCTTCTAAACTTTCTTCTTTTAGCTTCTTAATTTCTTCTTTAATTCCTTTTTTCAGATTATCTTCAGCTTGACGGACTTTTTTCTTCTCAATATCAATAACTAAATAACGAGCAAAGTAAACTACCGCTTCGATTTCTTTTTGAGGAATTTTTAAGAGCAAAGAAATCGGCGAAGGAGTATTCTTCAAAAACCAAATATGAACTACGGGAACGGCCAAATCAATATGTCCCATCCTTTCCCTTCTTACCTGGGAAAGAACAACTTCAACACCGCATTTATCACAGATAACACCTTTAAAACGGATTCCTTTATATTTTCCACAATAACACTCTAAATCTTTTGTTGGGCCAAAAATTCTTTCACAAAAAAGACCGTCTTTTTCTGGCCGCCAAGTCCGATAATTAATTGTCTCGGGCTTAGTTACCTCTCCGTAAGACCAAGATTTTATTTCCTCGCTCGAGGCCAACTTGATTTTAAGCCCTTTAAAGTCAATAATGTTTTTATCAAAAAAATCTTTTTTCATCTTAACTTTTTTTAGATTTTCTCCTTAGTTTTTTTAGTCGATTCTGGCTCCTTTTTCTTAATCACTCCTACCGGAGAAACTTCCAGGGCTAAACCAGCAAGTTCTTTAACTAAAACCTTAAATGATTCGGGTAAGGTTGATTGGGGAATATCCTGACCTTTAATAATTGCTTGAAAAGTGCGGGTTCTTCCCCCAGTATCATCTGATTTAACAGTTAACATTTCTTGAAGGGTATAAGCAGCTCGATGAGCTTCTAAGGCCCAGACTTCCATCTCCCCAAATCTTTGACCACCCATCCTCGCTTTTCCACCCAAAGGCTGCTGGGTAACTAAAGAATAAGGACCGGTAGACCGAGCATGGATTTTGTCGTCAACCATATGATGGAGCTTGTTAATATAAGCAATTCCAACCGCTACCTTCTGATCAAATGGTAAACCGGTTTTCCCATCATAAAGAGTAACCTTGCCTGAAACTGGCAAGCCAGCTTTTTTCAAAAAATCTTCAATAACTTTTTCCAGTGAGCGAGTAAAATTAGAAACCGCAAATTTTTGTCCCAATTTCCGACCAGCTAATCCTAAATGAGCCTCTAACAATTGACCCAAGTTCATTCGGGCAATAACTGATAAAGGTGAAATAATAATATCCACTGGCCGGCCATCTTCAAGATAAGGCATATCATAAACTGGCAAAACTTTAGCAATGACTCCTTTATTTCCATGCCTGCCGGCCACTTTGTCTCCTTCCTTAATTTTTCTTAATTGAGCAACCGTCACCTTAACTACTTTATTAACCCCTGCCTCCAATTCATCACCTTTCTCCCGATCTAACATCCTTACCCCAATTACAATTCCGCCTTCACCATGGGGAACCCGCAGACTAGTATCTTTAACCTCTTTTGCCTTTTCCCCAAAAATTGCCCTTAGTAATCTTTCCTCTGGAGTCAATTCTTTTTGACCTTTGGGTTCAACCTTGCCTACTAAAATGTCATTTGGGTCGACTTCGCAACCAATCATAATGGTTCCATCTTCAGTCAATCTCGCCAAATCTTCTTCACTTACTCCGGGAATGTCTCGAGTTAGTTCTTCTGGACCGAGTTTAGTATCAACCACCTGCGCCTCATATTCATTAATTTTAATTGAAGTCATCACATCTTCGGTGACCAACCTGTCAGAAACAACCACCGCATCTTCATAACCAAATCCTTCAATGCAGGCATAGGCAATTAATAAATTCTTTCCCAAGGCTAACTCGCCATCTTGAGTAGCCGGTCCATCAGCCAACAGTTGGCCCTTCTTTACCCGTTGGCCAACGGTAACTACTGGTCTTTGATTGTAACAAGTGCCATTAGGACTAGTAATTCTAAATTTAAACAAATTATAAATATGATACCCATCTTTGATGGCAAATTGATTATTTATTTGAAAATTTTCATCTTTTTTATCTGGTTTAATAATAATTTTTTCCGAATCAACATAAATTACTTTACCGGCTGCTTTTGCCTCAATTATTCTCTGCATCGTTTTGGCAACTACTTTTTCCATTCCTGTCCCAACAATTGGCACTTCTGGTTTTACCAGCGGCACTGCTTGACACTGCATATTGGCTCCCATTAAAGCCCTATTAGCTTCATCATGAGCAACAAAAGGAATTAGCGAGCCAGAAATCCCTATTATCTGTTGATTAGAAAAATCAATCAATTGAATTTTATTCGCCTTAACCTCAAGGAATTCTCCTTTATAACGGACTGGCACTACTCTATCAAGAATATAACCGTCTTTATCTATCTGAACACCGCCGTGAGTAATGTAATAATTCATCTCGTCATCAGCTTGCAACCAAACCACTTCATCAGTTATTTTAGGCAATTTTCTGCCTTCTTTTTTCGCCAGAATTACCTTCCGATAAGGGGCTTCTAAAAATCCATATTTATTGATTCGAGTAAATAAAGCCAAATAATTGACTAAACCAATACTCATTCCCTCAGGTGACCTGATTGGACAGATTCTTCCGTATTGAGAGCTATGAATATCGCGGATAGAGAATGTTGCTCTTTCCCGGGTAATCCCCTCAGGCCCGGTAACTGTCACTTTTCTTAAAAGATCAAGTTCGGCTAAAGGATTAGTCTGATCAAGAATAGAAGACAACTGATTAGTTTTAAAGAAAGAATTAACTCCATTAATAATCGCTTGAGCATTAATAATTTGAGAAGGTCTTACATTCTCTTTAACACTCACCAAACTCATCCTCTCTTTTACTGTTCTCTCAAATCTTATCAACGCTCTTCTTAAAACTGATTGAGACAAAATTTCTCCCACCCGACGTAATCGACGGTTAGCCAAATGATCAATATCATCAAGATTTTTTTCCTCTCCTTGATAAAGCTTGATTAAATAGTGAATTGTTTTTGTAATATCAATTCTATTAAGAATCCAAAATTCAGATTTGTCCTCAGGAAAATTTAATCCCAATCTTTTGTTGATTTTGTAACGACCAACAAAGGAAATATTGTAAGTTTTGTTATCAAAAAATAAGCTTTTAAAAAGCTTTTGGGCATTATCTAAAATTAGTGGTTCTCCTGGCCGCATTCTTCGATAAAATTCAATCAAGGCCTCAGTCTGGGTTTTAGTTGAATCGATGTCCAAAGTTGGTTTAATAAAGGAAGAAAACTCTCTTATTAGTCCTTGATCATTTTCAAAACCAATCGCTCTTAATAAAACTGTTGCCAAGAATTTTCTTCTTCTATCTATCCGGGCATAAATTATCCCTCTGGCACCCATTAAAAATTCTAACCAAGAACCATAAACTGGCCTGATTTCCGCCCTAAACAATTCTTTCCTTGACACCGGATCCGTTTCAGAAACAAAATATACCCCAGGAGATCTAATCAGCTGATTATTAATACATCTTTCTATCCCGGAAATTACAAATGTGCCTACCTCAGTCATATAAGGAAAATTCATCAAGAAAACTTCTTCGCTGATTTCTTTTCCTGTTTTTTTGTTCAACAATCTTGCTTTCACCCGTAAAGCACCACTAAAAGTCAAGCCTTTTTCTTTAGCAAACTCAGGAAGAATTTTTGGTGCTTCAAGAACAACATCATCTAAAAACAAACTCCAATTTTTTCCAGTATAATCATCGATCGGCGAAATAGCTTTAAATATCTCTTTAATCTGAAAAGAAACAAATTCTTTCCAGGCATCTTTTTGGATCGCAATCAAATCACTAGGTTGAGGCAGAAGTGGTTTTTCGCCTAAAAATATTCTTTTTATTGGCCGCATTTTTGTCCTAAAGGGGATGATTAATAGGCTATTTTTTTAACCGCAAAAATTGGGCGGTTTACCGCCCTTTCTCAACTTACAAATTAAACTAAATTTGTATTATAAGGCCTACTTTGAAAAAAGTCAAGGCTTTGTCCAGGTTACAGACTTTTTAGACATTCCTCCTTTCTCAAGTAAGTAGTCTAAGGGTGATTTAAAAATTAAAGACTCATGAACTCTTTTGGTATTGTAGAATAGCAGATATTCTCCTAGTTTGTCATTAAAGAG
>CAZIOQ010000057.1:0-15527 GCA_964540975.1 uncultured Gammaproteobacteria bacterium | reverse complement strand
TTTCCCCCAATAATGATTTAGCAAACCAGGCAATCCCAAAAGTGTTGGCCAAAATTGCTGGTATTTTTTTGGACTGCGGAAGGGTCAAAATAATTCTTCCGAAGAGTCTTTTCAGGTTAACATTTTTTCTAAGACCTTGATTCTTCAAAGCAAGCTTGATATTGTTAATAAGTTTTCTCTCAAAGAAAATTCTGTTCTTGCCTTTTAAGCCAATTTCGCTATAATGGATAAGCCAATTTAATTGTTGATTCATAAGTTGGTTAAATTATATCATTAATTAATTTGTTTTCTATTGACATTTAGCAGAAACTTTGCTAAACTGCTAATAAAATGAACCAACCACAAATCTTTCCTCTTATCCCATTGAGAGATACTGTTCCTTTTCCCAATGTAGAATTTAGTTTTACTTTTGGGAGACCAAAAACTACGAAAGCAATTAATCTTGCTACCCAAGGTCAAAAAAAGATAGTTTTGGTGGCCCAAAAGGATCCAAGAATTCAAGATCCTAATTGGGAGGATATCTACCACACGGGAGTTCTGGGTGAAATTGAGCAGGTATTTCAAACCGAAGGCGGTCTTCATGCAATTGTAAGAGGGATTAAAAGAGTTGGCCTAGTGGAACTAGTCTCTACCAATCCATTCTATCAGATTAAAGTGGTCGAGATTCCTGATATTGTTGATGAACCAGAGGAGATGAAAGTTCGAACTACCCATCTTGTTAGAGAATTAAAAAGAGCCTTTAGTTTAGGAAAAACAGTTGATCCGTTTTTGATGATAAGGCTAAACAGCGGCGTTCCATTACCGGAGTTAATTGATCAGGTGGGTTCTGTTTTAGAATTGCCAATCCCAGAAAAACAAGAAATTTTGGAAACAGCTTCTGTAAAAAAACGCCTAGATTTAATAATTAATGGTTTGCTAAGCGAGATTAAGGTATTGGAATTAGAAAAAAGGATTGATAGAAAAACTCAAACTAAATTTGAAAAAGGGATGAAAAAAGCGGTTTTAGAAGAGAAAAAAAGAACAATAGAGAAGGAATTAAGAAAATTGGGAGTAGTTGAAGCAGAAGAGGGGGAAATTCGGGAATTTAAAGAAAGAATTAAAAAAGCCGGAATGCCCCCAGAAGTAAGAAAAAAAGCAGAATATGAACTTAATCGGTTAGCTAGTATGCCTTCAATTGCTCCAGAAGCAAGCTATATTAAAACTTACCTTGATGTTCTGCTTGATTTACCTTGGAAAACCGAAAAACAAAAAGAGATTTCGATTAAAGAAGCTTCTAAAATTCTAGATCAAGATCACTATGGGCTTAAGAATATTAAAGAAAGAGTTTTAGAGTATCTGGCAGTGATGAAACTTAGGAGAAAGGCTAAAGTTAGTAAGAGTAGGAATGGAACGCCAAATATTTTGTGTTTTATCGGGCCGCCGGGGGTGGGGAAGACATCTATTGGTAAATCTATTGCCAAGGCTTTAGGCAGAAAATTTATCCGGATCTCTTTAGGGGGAATTCGGGATGAAGCAGAAATCAGAGGCCATCGGAGAACTTATGTTGGTGCCCTGCCTGGAAGAATTATTCAAGGTATTAGAAATGTTGGGGCTAAAAATCCGGTTTTTATGTTAGATGAGGTCGACAAAATCGGAATTGACTTTAGAGGCGATCCTTCGGCAGCTTTGCTTGAGGCTTTGGATCCCGAACAGAATAGTAGCTTTTCTGATCATTACCTTGAAGTCCCATATGATCTTTCTGAAGTCTTTTTCATTTTAACTGGTAATATCTTAGATACAATTCCTCCTGCTTTAAGAGATAGATTAGAAATTATTCGTTTTCCTGGTTATACCGAAGAGGAAAAACTGCATATTGCTAAAGACTTTCTAGTCCCAAAACAAGTTAGAAATAACGGTCTTGAAGGATACAATGTTAGTTTTGACGAGGGGGCAATCAAAGAACTTATCCGGAGCTATACTCGGGAAGCAGGTGTGAGAAATCTTGAACGGGCAATTGCCAGCGTTTGTCGAAAACTAGCCAGAAGAATTGCCGAAGAGAAAAAAATCTCTTTCCGGGTGACAAAACAAATGGTGGGGAAGTTTTTAGGCCCCCGAGAATTTACCCATACTGCCAGAGAAAGAAAAGATGAAGTTGGTGTCGCCACTGGTTTGGCCTGGACTCAGGCCGGAGGAGAGATTTTGTTCGTTGAGGTAGCTTTAATGCCGGGCAGTGGCAAAATATTTTTAACTGGTAAGCTTGGGACAGTAATGAAAGAATCTTGTCAAGCAGCGGTTTCCTATTTAAGGAGCCATTGGCAAGAGTGTGGAATTGACAAAAATTTTGCCAAGAAAACGGATATCCATATCCACGTACCAGAAGGAGCGGTGCCAAAAGATGGGCCATCGGCTGGAGTGGCAATTGCCACTGCTTTGTATTCAGCCTTGACCAACAAAAAAGCCCATTCTGAAGTGGGGATGACGGGAGAGATCACTTTGCGAGGAAAAGTTTTAGAAATTGGTGGGGTGAAAGAAAAAGTTTTGGCTGCTCATCGGGCAGAGCTGAAGACTATAATTTTGCCAAAGGATAATAAGAAAGACCTTCAAGATATTCCTCCAAAAGTAAAGAAAGATTTACAATTTGTTTTTGTGGATAATTTAAAAAAGGTATTCAAAACCGCAGTTGCTTAAATAAAAATTAAGCTCTTTGGAAAATAATACCAACCACTCCTTCTCCACCATGGACGCCTAAAACAGGACCGGCATCATAAATAGGAATTTTGTTTGAATAAAACTCCGCCAACCTTTCTTGAATCTCCAAAGCACTTTGTTGATCATTAGTATGAATTATTGCTAGTTTGGTTATTGTTTTTTCCCTTTGTACCCTTGCAATTAATTCTTTTTTTGCTTTTTGGATTGTTCTTGCTAAACCCAACTGGGTCACTTCACCATCAACAAAACCCAAAATTGGTTTAACTTGCAAGATATCGCTTAAATGGCCAGCTAAAGATGGGACCCTTCCTCCTTTAATTACGTTTTCAAAAGTAGCGAGAGTGGCCAAAAGCTGGATCTTGGGAATAGTTTTTAATACTTCTTGTTTGATTTCTTCAAGGCTGGCTCCTTCTTGGGAAAGCCTCGCCGCCAGCTCTACCAAAAACCAGGTTCCCAAAGAGACAGTTTTGGAGTCAATAACTTCAACCAAAAGTTCTGGCTTTTCTTTTTGGGCTAAGTCAGCTCCTGTCAGTGCAGAAGAATAAGCAACTGAATGTTTAGAAGTGATATGGATTGAGATAATGCGGTTGGTGATTTCAGAAAGCCGAAGACAAGTTTCATAAACAAGACCACTAATCGCGCCCGAGGTCTGCGGTAATCGTTGGGAATTCCGTATCCTTTGGTAGAATTCAGCCGGAGAAATTTCAAAATCAGAGTAGGGAACATATTGACCATTTTCAAAAAATTTTAGCTCAAGAGGGAGGATTGTCACTTGATATAGTTGTGCCTCTTTGTTTTCGGGCCGGATAGAAGAACCACTATCTGTAATTACCGCTACCTTTCCTTCCGGGTTCATTTCATCATCTAAATGATATCCTCTTTTGGTAGATAAGGGTGTGTCGCTACGGGGATTCGAACCCCGGTTTTCGCCGTGAGAGGGCGATGTCCTAAACCGCTAGACGATAGCGACAAGCGATAACAGATAATCAAGATGACTTTTTATATTTTACCAAAAATGGATTTTATTTTCGCGCCTGCGATCTTGCAGGCAAGAAAAGATGGTCGATACCACCTCCTAAGAGTTATAAGAGTGGGGGGGGGCGTCATTTTTACGCTTTAAATACCGCCGATCCTAGGGCAAGGATGAAGCAGACAAGGAGAGGAAGGATGTCACCTAAAAATTGAGAAAGTTAACTTTTTATATAGTAATTTATAATAATTTTGGGCAAAACGGTGAGACTCGTCACGGATTTGTTGGAGGAGTTGAAGCACTGGTGAATTTGGTGAAAATTTAAGCAGCTTCCAACCAACAATTTTCCCCTGGAAGATTTTGGGCATTACAATAATTTCTTCTTTTTTCGCTAGACCTAAAATAGCAATTTGATTTTCTAAATTATTTTCTTTAAGAACTTTAAAAACAGTTGATATTTGTGGTTTCCCACCATCAACCAAAATTAATTGGGGATATATCCACTCTGGATGTTTTAATCTTCTTTGGATTACTTGTTTTAAAGATAAAGGATCATTTTGCTGATTGCATTTTAACCGACGATTGCGACGGTAATTTTTGATATTAAATTTCCGATAAAGAGATTTTTCCGGTTGGCCATTAACAAAACTAACCATTGAGCCAACAATTATCTTTTCACCAAGATTAGAGACATCAAAACCTTCAATTTTCCGAATAATAATTGGATCAATTTTGGAATATTTAATAATTAATTTTCTCAATCTTTCAATTGTTTTTGAGAGTGTTCGTGATTCTTCAGGGATAGTTTTCCAGCCTTGGGTAATATTTTTTAAAGCAGTAATTTGAGATTTTATCTTCTGGGCCTCTTCAAAATCAGTCTTTTCCGCTGCTTTTCTCATTTTTTTCGCTAAATTTTTTATTAATATAGGAGTTTTTCCAGATAATATTTGTTTTATCCGTTTAATTGTTTCAGGATAATTTTTAGCCGGTTGGTAACAGGCTCCAGGACAAAGCTTTAAGTGATAGTAAAGACAAGGAGAATGGGGAAGAATCCGACAGGATCTAAATGGAAAGATTTTCCGGATAATTCTGAGAACTTGACGAGTGTCTTTAGCTGAGGGGAAAGGTCCATACCAATCTAAAATTTTTTCTTCCAATTCTGGACGTCGCACAACATAGAGACGGGGGAGTGGCTCTTTACTGATAGCAATATAAAGATAACTTTTATTATCTTTAAGCCGAGTATTAAATTTTGGTTTGTATTGTTTAATCAATTTCGCTTCTAAAAGTAAGGCCTCAAACTCGGAATTGACAAGAAAGTAATCAATGCTTTTAATTTGAGAAAGCAGTTTTTCTGTTTTGCTCTCTTTTAAACCTTTTTGAAAATAACCAGCAATTCTTTTTTTAATACTTAATGCTTTGCCAATATAGATGGTTTCACCCAGATTATTTTTAAATAAGTAAACTCCAGGTTTTGTTGGTAGTTTTTTCCAATTAATCATCAAGCTTAAGACTTTAATTTAAATCTAAATTTGGCGTTTAGGCTTTAAGATAATTTTTAAGATATTTGCCAGTCCAGGAATCTGCGCTTTTAATGATCTGTTCTGGTCTTCCTTCAGCGACGATTTGACCACCTTTTTCTCCACCTTCGGGTCCTAAATCAATAACCCAATCAGCATTTTTAATCACATCTAAATTATGTTCTATGACGACAACGGTATTTTGTTTTTTAACTAACTCTCTTAAAACTTTAAGTAATTTTTCAATATCAGCAAAATGAAGACCAGTAGTTGGTTCATCAAGAAGATATAAGGTTCTGTTGCGGCTGGTTTTTACCAATTCTCTGGCTAATTTTAGTCTTTGAGACTCACCACCGGAAAGAGTAGGAGAAGGTTGGCCTAATCTAAGATAATCGAGGCCAATTTTTTTCATTACCTTAAGTTTTTTAACAATCTTGGGAAAATTAGTGAAAAATTCCAGTGCTTCTTCAATCGTCAAGTCTAAAATTTGGGCAATATTTTTTGTTTTATATTCTACTTCCAAAACTTCTTGTTTAAATCTTGTCCCTTGGCATTCTTCGCAAGTTACCCAAATATCAGGCAAAAATTGCATTTCTACTTTTATTTGCCCCTGGCCTTTACAAGCTTCGCATCGGCCACCATCAACATTAAAAGAAAAATAACTGGCATTAAAGCCTTTCAGTTGAGCCTCTCTTGTTTGAGCAAAAAGTTTTCTGATATCAGTAAAAACCCCGATGTAAGTAGCCGGATTGCTTCTTGAGGTTCTTCCTATTGGTTTTTGATCAACCATATAAATTTGATCAATAAATTCTTCTCCGGCAAGAAATTGATAACTTCCTGGTTTGTCTTTAAAATATGGATCTTTAGCTTTTTTTAAAGCAGGATATAAAGTGTCATGAATTAGGGTTGACTTGCCTGAGCCAGAGACACCGGTGATACAAATTAATTTATTTAAAGGAAGCTTGACTGTAATATTTTTTAGGTTATGTTCTTTGCATTTGGCAATTGTTAAATAATATTTTGGCGGTTCATTTTTTTCTGATTTCAAGATTGAGACTGTTTTTCTGCCACTAAGATATTGACCAGTTAAAGAATTTGGATTCTGGGCAATTGCTGCTGGTTTTCCTTCAGCGATGATTTGACCACCTTTTTTGCCAGCACCAGGACCAAAATCAACAATCCAATCTGAATTTTTTAACACTTCTTTATCGTGTTCGACGACAATTACAGTGTTACCCAAATCTCTTAATGTTTTTAATGTAGTAATCAATTTTTGAGTATCTCTTTGATGAAGGCCGACAGTTGGTTCGTCAAGGATATACAAAACACCAGTTAAGCCAGTGCCAATTTGACTGGAAAGCCGAATTCTTTGGGCTTCGCCAACCGAAAGGGTAGATGAGGTTCTATCTAAAGTTAAATAATCAACACCAACAGCAAGCAAAAAGATCAATCTAGTATTGATCTCTTTTAGAAGCGGTTTGGCAATTTCTTTTTCTTTTAAAGAGGCTAATTTGTTTTTTAAGTTTTTTGTCCAAGAATAAAGTTCTTTTAGGGAAATTGCCGCAATATCAGCAATTGATTTCTGATTAATAGTGATAGAAAGCGATTCTTTTTTCAGTCTTGTTCCTTGGCAAAGAGAACAGGTTTCTTTAATCATAAACTTTTCAATTTCTTCCCGAACAGCGTCTGAGGTAGTAGTATAATATTGATGTTCTAATATCTGGGCTCGCCAAGGAGAAACTTTTGTGGTATCAACTTTAAGCTTGACACCCAAACCATCGCATTCCGGACAAGCACCTTGAGGAGAATTAAAAGAAAAAATTCTTGGTTCTATTTCTGGTAAAGAGAGGTTGCAAACAGGACAGGCAAATCTTTGAGAAAAAAGATAATCTTGAGTGTTAGTCGGGTTTTTGGGAAAATCAAAGTCTGGCTCGGTAACCTCAGTGAGAATTACCAATCCATTGCTATTTTCAATCGCAATCTCGACATCATCTTGAATTCTTTGTTGATAAGCCTTAGGATGCCAATTTTTTCTAGTGAAGTTAAATTTGTCAACCACAATATCAATATTATGGCGGTTAGTTTTTATTAAGCCAAAATCAGAATTAAGGTTTTTTATTTGACCATCAACCCGAACTTCATCAAAACCTTTTTTCAGCAGATTTTTAAAAAGCTGGCTGAACTCTCCTCTTTTATCTCTGACAATTGGTGAGAGGATGATAAATTTAGCTATCCCTTCTTGGCTTACTCTAGCTTGAATTATTTTTAACATTTGTTTAACGATGCTGACGCTAGTTTGTCGGCTAATTTCTCGGCCGCACTTTGGGCAATGGGGGTGGCCAATTCGGGCAAATAAAACCCTCAGATAGTCATAAATTTCAGTTACCGTTCCTACAGTTGAACGAGGATTGTGGGAGAGGCCATGTTGATCAATGGCAATTGCCGGCGAAAGTCCCTCGATGGCGTCAATATCAGGTCTTTTCATAATCCCTAAAAACTGTCTCGCATAGGAAGAAAGACTTTCTACATAACGGCGTTGACCTTCGGCATATAAAGTATCCATTGCCAAACTGGATTTACCGGATCCAGAGACGCCAGAGAGAATTACTAATTTATTTTTAGGGATTTTAACATTAATATCGGCTAAGTTATGCTCCCTGGCGCCTTTAACAACAATCCAATTTTGACCATTCTGGCTATCTTTCATAATCTTTTATTTTAGCATTAAGTAAGCTTAAAAAGTAAGAGGAAAGTTAGTAAAAAGAATCTAGTTTTGGTTTCTAAGCCGTTTCTGGCGAAGGAATAAAGTTACCACTCCAATTCCTAACCCAAAGCCGATAAATTCTAAGACTTGTGGCCAGAAGATTACATATATCTGACAATTACCAGTTGATGATTGGCAATTTTTTATCTCCCAGCCATTGGCCCAATTATTCACTTTTATCTGGACGAGCTGGCGGATTTTCATTTTGTCTCCAGTGTAAGCATTCCAGTCGGGATTGAAACTTTCGTTAAGAACTAATATCGTGCTGTTTGTCGGTTGATTTAAAATAAGCTTTTTATAAAAAGGCGAATCAGTTATTATCTGATATTTTTTTGCTTCAGCTGGTTTTTCTTGAGGGAGAGAGTCATTATCCAGATAATATATCTGATTTAGATAAGAAAAGGGAAAAGGTAAGATCGCAATTTGCTCAAGTTGATTTAAAGAGAGGTAATTACCAAATGAGATATTATCTACCGAGATACCATAGCCAATGTTAGTGTCCATTGGCGGAATAAGGAAAAAATCCCATTGACTAGTTTCGTTTCTGCCCAGTTCCTCATAAACAACACAAATATTATTGTAAAAATTCTTGATACAAATTCTTAATGGCAAACCGGTAATAAATTTTGATTTAAAACCGACGAGATAACCAATATCGTGGGGCAGATCGCTCATCTCAATATAGGTTCCAACTTGTAAATTTTTGCTATTGTAAAGGAGAAAATCTTGTTCATTTTGAGAAACTAAAGTTATTCCAGAGGCATTGGGATTGAGCTTAGTAATCTTATCGGCGCTAAAATTTATTCCCTTGCCCTGAATATTTGAAGGGAAAAAAGTTTTGATTTTCTCAAAGTCAAAATTTAATCTGGTTTGGTTAAGGAAATTATCTTTTTTGGCCTCCAGCATTATTAAGCCTAAATAGAGTGGGTTATCAACTTGGAGCTTTTCTTTTTCAATATTAAATTGATAATGATTGATGTTAAAACTTATCCAGGGAGTATTTTTTGTCCCAAACAACAGAAATCTAGTATTTAAATTTTTCTCAATGGCACTAGGTAGCCAAAAATGAAAATTGACAAAATATTGACCGGATCGTTCTTCAAGATATAGATTAGCGGCAATTTTGTTTTCCGCCAGAAAAAAATTAGGGATAATGGCAGAAGTTGGTTGGGGTAAGATAAAAGAATATTGCCAAAGATTGTCGATGCGACTAATTTGAATATTATTTGATTTTAGTCTTTCTCTTGTGTCTAAAAGAGAACGGAAGGGGTAGAAGATATTAGTAAGCTGAGAAAAATCGTCTGTGATCGTAATATAATCTTTATGACTAAAATAGCCATAATCAAAAAACTCCCATTTGTATTCAGGAGTTAAATTTTTGTTGATTTCTTTTGTCGTTAAAGACTGCTTTTGACCGGATACTTTATATAAAGCAAGATGACCAAATTCTTTAACCTTATAAATTTTATTTTCTTGTTCTAATTGGTTAATTATCTGTCTTGTTTCGTTTTTAAAAAGCACCTGGTCTCTATTTTTAATGAAAGGCGTAACGATATTTTCATCCCAGAGAATATAGCTGATATTGTATTTTTCTAAAGTTCTATTGAAAAATTCTGGATTTTTTGCGTAGAGAGAATAGAAAAATTCTCTGAATGCCTTTTCATTGGCGGCATCCCACCGGTCGAAATCTCGATCCAGAATTGGTTGTTTTAAGCCAAACCAGATGAATCCAGCTCCTTGATAGCCCCATTGATAATATTGCCAACCGGAAAAATTATAGGCCGGGAGGGGGAGAATAATCCCATCTTTCTGGTTTCTCATAAAATCCCAGAGCTGAAAATATTCTTGGGGAATTTTTATTTTTATCTTTTGAGAGATTAATTGCCCTTTAAGTATCGGGAAACAGTAGATGATTGAAAGACAGACAAAAAATAAAAAGAAAATTCTTTCTAAATTTTTTCTGGCAATAAATCTAACTAAAAATGATAACCCAAACGAAAGATAAACAGTGAACCCGAATAAAATTAAAATGGAAAATTTGCTAAAAACGAATCTTAGAGCTTCGTTGAAAATGGAGAATTGAGAAATAAAATTAAAAAGCTGTTCAAAGGGAGGAGTGTGATTCATTAAAAAAACAAAAGGAATAAGAAGAAAAGGAGTAAATACTATATACAATTTCTCTCGGAGGATAAAACTGGTTAAAAAACCCAGAACGACTAAGACAAAATAAAAATAGCCAATTACTAGAATTAATTTCTGGTCCAAATGATGATTCCAGGCTTCAGTTAGCGGTTCAAATTTTTCTTTGGTAAAGTCATAAATTTTCCAATTAAAATAAAAACCTTTAATAAGAGCTACATCTTTCAGATAGCCATTTTCTCTGTTTCTTAATTGATATTCCTGAGAAAATAGCCGATTTTGTTTGCTTTCTTGGGGGACCGAAACGTTAGTTCTAATAAAATATAAATTCGGTAAAATCCAGAATAAGTTGATGGCGACTATTAAACTGATTAACAAAAGAATATTTTTCCTTAAAGATTGCTGATTTTTGTGAAGGAGGAGATTTAAAACAAGAAACAAAGAATAAACCCCAAAAAAGGCATAATATAGTTGAGCCGCATAAGCTTGAGGGGCAGAAATTAAGGTAAAAAAAGCGAATAAAAGAATGTTTTTTCGGGTTGGGTCTTTTAAAAGTTTTAAAGTGGAGAGAATGATCCAGGGCAAGAAAGCGTACTGGGTAGGAAACATTTCAAAGGGAACAAGAAATTGCTGAACAGTGGCTAAATTGAAAAGATAAAATAAGGAGCTTAAGAAAGCGACTCCATCTTGTAAAAATGTTTTTTTGGTAACCGAGGGAAAATCGCTGAAGGGGTTTGTTTTTATTAATAGATGGCGGATAAGATAATAAATACCTAACGGACCTAAGAAAAGACAAGTAAAAATATAAAGATAGCGGAGTGAATTTAAGGGAAAGACAAAGTGTAATAACCATAAGATTACTACCCGGGGTAAATCAGCCATATGAGAATGACCGGCAACCGCCCCCAATCCTTGTTCATCCCGCCAAACTCCAAAAATAAGTCGTTTAAAATTTAAACCAAAATCAAATTCAGGGTGGAGTGTATCCCAACCAGTCAAGAAAGTCCTTGGTTGGTAGTTGGTCAGAGAAATGAAAAATATTATCAATAAAAGAAAAACAGGAAATAGGTGTTTTTTTAAAAAAGAGATCGCCATTAGTAAAAATATTAATTATTATTAATTTTTCTCAATAAATAAGAGATTTTGCCTATTCACTTTACTTTATCAGAAAGCCCTTTGGTAAATTAAAAAAATTACTTTTTTATCAACGGGACATATATTGTATGGATGTCTTCGTCGGATAATGTTCTTTTTTTAATTGGAAATGTCCCTTCCCAAGTATAGATATCTACTTTTTGGCAACCTCCATCTGGGCAGCCACAGCCATTTTCAAGCATTTCGATGGCGACTTTGAAAGCAGGTCGGTCAGAGACTAATCCTGCTCCCCAGGGAGCTTGAATATAAGCATTAGCTTTTAAATCTACAATAGTGCCTGTTTCTTGCTTATCATCATATAAGACTTCCCAATTTTGTTTATCAGCGCTTATTTCAACATCTCCGGCGATGATTTTTCCTGCTTGAACTAAACGGATTTCACTAGGCAAAATCTGTTCTTTGGTAGCTTTTTGTTCAACCTTTGATCGGTTTTCTGGCTGAATTCCGGCAAAGGCTAAAGCGCCAACTGCCTTTAAAAAATCTCTCCGGTTAATTTCTTTCATATTTTTCACCTCCTTTTCAGTACTGACCCTTCTGGCCAGGTATCTATTTTGAGATTAACCTGGCTCAGAAGGATAGTATTATTCAGTCTCTGGACGAGTATAGATACCGGCCCAATGAACTTGTGGTTTTCCATTACCAACTACCACACAGTGCCATTCTACTGATTGACAGGCGGAAATTTTACCGCAATTAGCCCCATCTTCGGACTTTGTCATTCTACCGATATAATGGTCTAATAAGGCTTGACCTGCTTCGGTAACTTTTTCCGGTGTACCCATATCAAATACCCGGCCGGCAACAGTAAAGCCATTATCTACTTCAGCCTCTCTAAACATTACCGAATCGCCGAAGTGATTGATAATAATAACCGCGCACCCTTTCTTCCCGGTAGAAGAACAGTCTATTTCCAAATCATCAATTTTAATCTTCCCGGCGGTAATGACTCGGTAATAATATTGCGGCACATCAATATCGCCTTTTCCTGTATGGAAATAATCGCCGCTTTCAAAAGGTGTTTCATAAGCTGCCAATGGTAGTCTTTCTCCTTTTTCTACATCAGGAAAAACTGGTTCTCGTTTTGGATCGGGCTTTTGTAATAATGGGTAGTCTAAGGCCTCCTCCGCACGGAATAATTCTATTGGTTCTCCTCGTTCAAGCTTCTCTGAGATCACTAATTGTTCTTGAACAAACCTAGCAGCAGCTTCTTCACTGTTGGGAGTAGCGGTAGGATAAGGTGTTGGCTCCGCAGTTGCAGTTGGTGTTTCCAAGGTTGGAGTTGGGGTAGCCCCTTTTTGGGCTGCCTCCAATCCGCTCTCGCTTTCCTTAAGGTTATCTAAAAACGATTCTGTTTCTTTTTGTTCTTCTTTTCTTGTGGACCAGCAACCAACAGCAGCACCAATACCGCCAGCTACTGTTGCTATCGCACCATAACTTAATACTTGGAGTGCTTTTCTTCTGGGAACTCTTACAGTATATTCAGTTTCTTTTTTTGTCATTATTTTTCACCCCCTTTCCTAAATTTTAATTAATAATTTCTCCTCGACCAAATTTTCTGGCAATGATGCCTAAACTAGCAATTAAACTAGTGATTAAGGTTGCTAGAGCAATGTTGCCTCCTGCCTCAGGCAGTTTTTGAGCCAAAACTCGAGTTTCTAAACAAAATTGAGCAGTGTCTCCATCAGACAGGCCTTCTTCAGTTTTTGCCTCAACTTTATTCACTAGGCAAAATCGACCATTATTTGGCAACTGGTTTGATTTAACTACCTGGACCCTAATTCTTGACTCTTTTTCTTCTCCCGGGTTTAATTTCTCAAAAGACCAACTGATCTGACGATTATCTTTATTAAAATCACCAGGATAAAACACAGTATTTAAGTACTCAGGAAGATAATCTATTAATTTGATATTTTTTAGTTCCTTATCGCCAGTGTTTTTAACAATAATTTTAAATTCAATTAGGCTTTCTGCGGCAAAAACAGTTTGATCGGCAGCAAGATTATCAAACCACTGGTTGTTTAGAACAGAACGGACTTTTTTATCAACTATAATTTGGGTGGTCGGCACTTCCACCCCATAGACATAAGCACTAGTCTTTTTCGGCAACAAGAGAAAAATTAAAAAAAATAGTAATCCCCAAATATATCGCTTATTCATTTTGCCCAGAGTTGCTGGCTAATATAGTAAATTCATTATAGGATATCTTAACAAATTTATTTTGACAAGTCAATTTTCTGGTTGATCTTATTACCAATTCCAGGTAGTAAGGGTGGGATTTTAAAGTTGAGTAGGGCTGGCAAATACCAAGAGTCTTTTCCAGATTGTTCCTGGCGGCCAACAAGTTTGGAGAATCAGGGTTTCCTTGTCATTTGGATAAGAAAAATATTCAGTTTTTGCTGGGTTGACGATTTCTTTCTTAAAAACAGTATAGGTGTATCTCTTCCCATTAAAAAAAATAATTATTTGGTCATTATTATTAAGTTCGTTTAAAAGCATAAAAACCGCATTTAAACGGATAGCGTTGAAAGGAGTATTAGTTGAGTGAGCAAAAAGATAAATTGTTTTGCCTTCTCCGGGAAGACTGCTTCCTTGGGCATGAGCAATTCCTTTTTGAAGAATTTGAGTATAAAGATCTTTGTTGTTAGTTGGGATATGAGCAAAAATTTTTGCTGAAGCTTTGATTTTGGGGATATAAAGATAAAAATCTTCTAAGTCGATTTTAGTCTCTTGGGTAGTTTTTGTTTCCACAGGCGGTTTTTGGGTTTCTGGCCCAAATTTATAACTTAAGAATGCTTTGACTAAAGGTAAATAGAGAAAAATTAAATAACCTAATGAACTTATTAAAAGCGCGCTGCCAATTCCAAAAATAAAAGCTCGAAAGGGAGTTGGGTTATAAAATAGGATTCTTCGGCGTTTTTTACCGACTTTAAATGTTTTTCTTAATTTAGGGCTAAAAAACTTTTTTAAGATTATTAATTTCACTTAAGATAAATTGAGATTAAATATTATAATCGAGTTTCAGCAACAATTTTATTGATCGTATCACGAATTTTAATTGCTCTTTCAAAATCAAGTTCTTTTGCTGCCAGTCTCATTTGCCGGTGTAATTTGGGTAGTAATCTTTTTATTTCTCCTGGAGTTAAAGAATTAAGTCTTATCTTTTCAATTTCTGATTTGTTTTCTGATTGAGGCAAAATACTTTCTCTGATAGGTTTTTGGATCGATTGGGGAATGATATTATGTTTTTTATTATATTCAAGCTGGATCTTTCTTCTTCTTTTAACTTCTTTTATTGCTTCTTTCATTGAATCAGTAATTTCATCTGCATAAAGAATTACCTTTCCTGCCAAATTTCTGGCGGCCCGGCCCATTGTTTGGATGAGTGATATTTTTGATCTTAAGAAACCTTGTTTGTCAGCGTCGAGAATGGCCACTAAAGAAACCTCAGGTAAATCTAAGCCTTCTCTTAAAAGATTAATGCCAACGATAACATCGTATTTTCCTTTTCTTAAATCTGTTAAAATATCACTTCTTTCTATGGTATCAATATCAGCGTGAAGATAATGAACCAAAATTTTTTTACCAGTATTTTTTGGATCATTAAGATAATGAGCAAGGTCTTCAGCCATTCTTTTAGTTAAAGTGGTAATAAGAACTCGTTGGTTCTTGGCTTTTCTGGCTAAAATTTCTTTAATCAAATCTTGAATTTGGTTTTGAGTTTTTTTAATTTCAATTTCTGGATCAACCAAGCCAGTTGGCCGGATTAATTGCTCAACTACATTATAACCTGATTTCTTGATTTCCCACTCATCTGGGGTTGCTGAGACAAAAACGATTTTTTTTGCCCTTGCCAAAAATTCGGCAAATTTTAGTGGTCTATTGTCTAGGCAAGAAGGGAGGCGGAAACCAAAGTCAATTAAAGTTTTTTTGCGGGAAAGATCACCTTGGTACATTCCTCTAATTTGGGGGACAGTAATATGCGATTCATCAATCACGATGAGAAAATCATCACCAAAACGATAGCGAAAATAATCAAGAAGGGTATTTGGCGGATCACCAGGGAGTCTACCATCAAAATATCGAGAATAATTTTCAATCCCATTGACATAGCCTGTTTCTTTGATCATTTCCAGATCATAATAGACTCTTTGTTCTAGTCGATTAGCCTCATTGGATTTGCCTAATTTCTTCAGTTCAGTGACTCTTATTTTTAAGTCTTCTTCTATTTGTTTGAATGCTTCCTCAAGATTTTCTGGATCAGTTAGATAGTGTTTTGCTGGATAAATAAGGC
>CAZIOQ010000056.1:0-2876 GCA_964540975.1 uncultured Gammaproteobacteria bacterium | reverse complement strand
CCCAAAAATGTATCCATTTTAATTGGAATTAGTCGAGAGCCAATAAACCAAGAAGCCAACAGGATTAACTGAAGCAATAAATAAAGTTTTAAGACATACTTTACCATTAGCATATTATATATCAAATTATCACTCGTAAATACTAATTCTCCTTGTCATTCTTATCCCTCATTCTTTAGAAGTCGATTTTAAGAATATCCGTTAGGATGGGTCTTATGCCATTGCCAGGCAGAATTAATAATAGTTTCCAAATCAGAATACTTTGGTTGCCAATTAAGATCTTTCTTAATTTTTTCTGCTTTAGCAATTAATTTTTCTGGATCTCCTGGTCTGCGAGAGGCAATCGGTGCCGGAAAATTAATGCCAGCAATTTTTCTCACCATTTTGACCACTTCTAAAACGGAATACCCTTTACCACTACCCACATTATAAGCATAAAATCCCGCTTTATTTTTTCTCAAAAAATTTAGGGCAGCTAAATGAGCATTAGCTAAATCTAAAACATGAATATAGTCTCTAATACAGGTTCCATCAGGAGTGTTGTAATCGTTACCAAAAATCTGAAAATCGGTTCTTTTTCCTAAAGCTGCCTCACAAGCACGGGTAATCAGATGGGTAGGCTTGGGATAATCTTGCCCCATACTGCCATCCAAAGTTCCACCGGCAGCATTAAAATAACGTAAGGCAACAGCTGATAAATTATAAGCATTGACATACCAAGACAAGATTTTTTCTACTATCAGCTTGCTTTCTCCATAAGGATTTGTTGGATTTTTCTCCTCCTCTTCTTCTATTGGAATCTTTTTGGGGTTACCATAAACAGCAGCACTTGAGGAAAAAACAATTTTCCGAACATTATTATCAAGCATAACTTTAAATAAATTAAGACTGCCCACGACATTATTAAAAAAATATTTTTGTGGCTCTGCCACCGATTCTCCGACTTCAATGTAAGCGGCAAAATGAACTACTGCCTGTGGTTTTTCTTTTTTAAAAACTTGATCTAAAAGACGCAGATTTTTTCTCAAATCACCAATATAAATTTTTATCTTCGGGATCGCTTCTTTATGTCCAGTTTCAAGATTATCAAATACTATTGGCTTTAAGCCAGCTTTTTTAAACGCCTTTACCGTAAAACTACCAATATAACCTGCTCCTCCAGTAACAAGAATTTTCATTTAATTTAATAAATGATGCCTCTCTGCTCTCTGCATTTCTTGTTTCCTTTATCTTTTGTCAAGCTCAGTAGGGTATTTAAGGCACGAATAAATAACAAATAAAAAAATTATAACTTATTTAACATCTAAAATCTAAAAGACTTTGATAAACTTTTATTGTTTTAACTGCTGTCTTTTCCCAAGAAAATTTTCTTGCTCTTTCAAGTCCTTTTTTAGTTAATCTATAGGCTAATTTTTTATCATCGATTACTTTTTTTATTGCCTTGGCTAAATTTTCAACTTTAGGCTCGACGATAACTCCAGCCTTGCCAACAACCTCCGGTAAAGACCCCCTATTTGAAGTAATAACCGGACAACCACAACTCATTGCCTCCAAAACCGGTAAACCAAACCCTTCATCAAAAGAAGGTTGGCAATAAACAGTGGCAAGATTTAAGATGGTAACTAAATCTCGGGTAGGCACAAAACCAAGAAGCATAAAAGCTTTTGAATTCTTGTGATTAAGAAATTTTGTTCTTTTTACTTTCCGTTGCAACCAAATTAAATCTCTATTTTCTGGATGATCAGGATCCACACCTTTATTTACTGCCTGTTTGCCAACAATAACTAAAGGGGCGGCTGCTTTCTCACAGGCTTTAACTAAACTAGGAATATTTTTATTCCAATTAATATCACCAACATAAAGAACAAAAGTTGTCGGTAACCTATATTGTTTCTTGATTTTAGCCAAGAGTTTAAATTTCTTTTGGAATCTATAAGACTTTGAAACATATTGAGAGCCACGATCATAAAGAGGCTTGAATTCCTTGCCTGCGGCTAAATAAATAACGTGGATTTTATTCTTCGGATAGTTGGTTAATCTAATAATATCTTTTTTAGAGGCTTGAGAATCGGTAATCAACGCATCAACTTGTTTTAAAAGGTTTTTTTGGATCTCCCATTTCAACTTGCCTTTTATTCCTGGTGGATAAAAATTAGGATATTTCACCGGGATAAGATCATGGATCGTCACTACTAGCGGACTTTTTTTGACTAATGGCAAAGTGATAAAAAAAGGGGAAAAATACGGAATATGCAAAATATCAAAATGGCCTTTTTTTATCTCATTTTTATTTTTTAATTCCACTACTTGGATATTTGTTTGCCTTTTCAAAACCTCTAAAAGTCTTTTGGTATAGAAACCAATGCCTCTACTCTGATGACTAGTATAAAGTGGGGAAACATCAAAGCCTAAGGTTATCATTTTTCATCTTTTTGTTTTAAACAATTTTTATCAACCTTTCCCCAGGGAAAAATTTTATTCTTATTTTCGAATATATAATAATTTCCTTTTTGAAGCAAAATTTGATAATTGTGGTCGTTTTTTAATTTAATCAATAAGGCGGCAAACTCATTTGGGGTTAAGGGCCAAAAATTATTAATATTTTGTCCTTCTCCTGTATCTAAAACAATGTATTTAGGTTGATAACATTCATATTCTAATCTTAAAAGATAAAAAGGCTGGTGAGTCAACCGAGAGGCAAGATTATTCTGGGCCATTACTACCCCATTATCCGGCACTAGTTTTAAAAAACTCTCTAAATTTTTAAAATTTTTGGTGAATCGATAAAAAATGGGATTGTAAACCAAATTTATTGGCGAAGGTAAAATCAATTTATTAAGGATCAAAATGACAAGAATAATTAATCCACTTAAAAT
>CAZIOQ010000055.1:0-38060 GCA_964540975.1 uncultured Gammaproteobacteria bacterium | reverse complement strand
ATGCTATGATGGTGTTGGTTGATCTCTCACTTTTTTGAAGATGACGGATAAATAACTCTTTTGCTTTTTTTAAACCAAGCAGAGAAATTTCTTTATTATTCATTTGTCTTATAGTATCATAAGTAAAGAAATGGAACAAGGTTTTAGGGGAAAAATTTTCTGTTGGCTAATAATTACCATTAGCTTTTTTGTGTTTTTGAGTAATCTTCGCCAATGGTGGCAGTTTAAAAAATTAAAAACAGAAAAAAAACAATTCCAAAATCAAATAGAAGAAAAAGAGGCAAACTTAAGAAAGTTAAAAGAATTTATTCTTTATGCCAAAACCGATGAATTTATTAAAAAAGAGTTAAAAAAGAAATTAAGTTTGGGTGAGGAAAATGAAAAAATTGTTGTTCTGCCCCAGCTCTCTTTGAGTCTTGAAGAAACAGAAGACAGGCTTAATCTCAAAATTTCTCCCTGGAAAGCTTGGTATCAATTATTCCGATAGATTCAATTTTTCCCTACCAAGACCGTTTTTCCCCAAACACTTTTAATTTCATCTTCTCCTCTCTTTTCTAATAGTTTACTTATTGTGCCGTAGCCATACTGGCCTGAACATATACTGGAGAAGATAAGAAACCTGCTTTGGTTCTTTCTCAAACTATATTAGCGAGAAGAAAAGATAAAGATAGATTAAGTAGTAGCGGCAGTTTTTCTTTAAGGTATATTCTCCCCATATGAGTTTTTAAAGGAGAGAATTAATCAATCCTCAAGTCAAATTTAGATTAGCCTTCTTAAACAGCTTTATGAAAAACAAACTTAAAGAGATTATACCAAAGGTGTGTCGCTGCCGGATCTGTTGGGAAATCTGATTAAAGTCTCCGAAAGTGGCGACGAGCGGTCTCAAAAACCAAGGTAGGAAGATATTTTAGAGGATTGATGACTAAGTCATGGGCCGGTAGGTATTTTACTTCCTGACCGCCAAAGCCTCTTTTAAAAAGGGAAACTCCATAAAAATGGCGTTTTTTTATTTTTATCAACAATACCCCAAAAGTTGTTAGCGAGGAACCCTGCCAATACATATACTTGCTTAGTTTAATCAATATCGTTATAATAAAATATGTAACTTAAGCGGGGTGGTGTACGGCAGCATAGGAGACCCATAATCTCCTGGACTAGGTTCAACTCCTGGCCCCGCAACCAAAGCCAGTGTAGCTCAGTTGGTTAGAGCGTGGGAATCATAACCCCAAGGTCGGCGGTTCGATCCCGCCCGCTGGCACCCTCTATTGCCAATTAATCTTCATTGAAAATTATTTCTTATTGATACTAATTTGTTCTATCATTAAAATAAACTAATGCTCAAAAAAGATTTTTTCCAACTTCAAATTGTCGCTCAATCAGCTCTAGCAGTCATTTTTGGCGCTGATCAACCTGGAGGAGAAGAATTGATCAAAAAACTTCTTCAACAAGGATTAACCGTATTGGCCGTTACTGACCAACCAAATTTCGTTTTCCCAATTAAAAACAACCAGATTTTGATCACTAATTCTTTATCTTGGCAAGAAATTCTTGATAAAAAACCAATTGATTATCTAATTGATTTTGAGGGCCGAAAAGAAATTTTCAACCTCTCTAAAAAAAATAATATTAGATATCTAAGAGTCCTTAACTCCACCAACAATCTGGATTTAGAGAAACAAAATTTGGAAAAAACAAGTTCAGATTGGCGGCTAGTCCAAATTAGCCAAGGTTATGGTCCTAAAGAAAATTGGCTTAAAAAAACTCCTCAAGACCATCTTTTCTTAGCCGGAGTATTTAATTTACAACCAAAAATCAAACAGCCAGAAAATCAAATTTTTCCTCTCTGGTGGCAAGATTTGGCCGAAGGATTATTCTTAAGCCTGATCTCACCCTTAATCGGTAAACAAGCATTAATTTTAGGGGGCGAACCAATCCTGATAAAAGATTTCTGGCAAAAAATTGCCCAAAAAGCCCAGGTGAAATCAAACAAATTTTATCCAGAAAAAATTGGGGAATTTGGTAATCTGAATTTTGAAAAAATCGTCGCTTCGCGGCAAATTTTAAACTGGCAACCAAAGGTTGATCTGGAAACAGGAATTGAAATCACTCTTCAATCTCTTTTTCAACAATTAGAAAAAGGCCAGATCGCTCCTCCAACAATGGTCAAAACTGCTTCACCAACTAAAAAAATAATTCCTCCCCAAAAAATCCCTCAGCCAAAATCAGTTATCATCGAACAGGATTTGGTCACGCCCGCCAAACAAACTCCGGTCATTCTGAGGCCAAAAGAACCTGTTCAGCTGAAGAGGAAAACAATTGATTTGGAGAAAAAAGAAGCAAAAGAAACCGCAATGAAAAAACCCCTAGCACCAGAAAAAAATATTGGTCAATTTTGGTGGCTGCCAATTTTAGGGACAATAATTTTATTTTTTCTTCCCCTAGCTTTAGTAATTTTAAATTTAAGCATTAGTTTGGTAAACTTAAAATCAGCTTTTAATCTTTGGCAAAAAAATAATTTTGAAAAAGCAGAAAAAAAGGCTCTCCAATCACAAAAAGCAACCCTCAGGGGTAAAAAAATCATTTTTATTCTTGATTTTCCTTTTCTTTACCTTGGTCAAGAAAAAAAATTTTTAATCTGGCTTAATCTGGTAGAAAAAGCCTCTTGGTTAATGACAACAACAAGTGAGTGGACAAAAACAGCCAATCAGATCAGTAATTTTGTCTTCGCTAAGGAAAAAGACAATCAACAATTAATCAACAAATTAAAAAACAAAAGTGAAAGATTAATTAATGAATTCTCTTTGACAAAAGTTTGTTTTAATCAGGCAAAAAAAACATTACCTTTGGCTTTACAGACCAAAATCCGATTTCAGGAAAAAATTCTTGAGGAAAATCAAGAAAATTTAAATAGTCTTTTGCCAGTAACCGAAATTTTAGATTGGCTTTTTAGTCAATCCCAACCATTAAAACTGCTTGTTCTTTTCCAAAACAACGCTGAATTAAGGCCAGGTGGTGGTTTTATTGGTTCTTTTGCTCTCCTGACTTTTGATCAAGGGCAAATGATTAATTTCGAGATCCAAGATGTCTATAGTGCTGATGGTCAGTTAAAAGGCTATGTCAGGCCACCAAAACCAATTAAAGAAACTGTTGGGGAAACTGGTTGGTATTTGCGGGATTCAAATTGGAGTCCTGACTTTCCTACTAATGCTAAAAGCGCTAGTTGGTTTTTAGAAAAGGAAATTGGTCTTAAGCCCGATGGTGTAATTGGCATTACTCTCGAAACAGCAAAAAATCTTCTTCAGGCAATGGGAGAGGTTTATCTTCCTGACTTCAATGAAAAAATTACCGCAGAGAACCTTTTTGCCAAGGCGGAATTTTATTCAGAAAAAAACTTTTTTCCCGGATCCAACCAAAAGGCCTCTTTTTTAAGCTCTTTATTCCAACAATTGTTCATCAATCTTAGCGAAAGAAGATCCGATCAAACAGCAGTCGGTAAAGCAATTTTAACCAGTCTTCAACAAAAAGAAATTACTCTTTATTTCAATAATGAAAAGATAAATCAAATTCTTAAAGATCAAAATTGGCTTGGAGAAATTAAAAGCATTGCTCCGACTAACAGAGAAACTTTCACTGATTATCTTTATCTTAATGAAGCTAATCTAGGTATAAATAAAGCTAACTATTTTTTAAAAAGATCAATTGAGAAAATGGTCAAAATAACAAACGAAGGCAAGATAGATCATCTTTTGAAAATAAATTATGAAAATACTGCCAAAACCAACAACTGGCCGGCAGGAAATTATAAGAATTATTTAAGAATTATTGTTCCTCAAAATACAAAAATCGAAAGTGTTTTTGTTGCCAATCCCCAGGAAAAAGGGAAAAGGGAAATGAATCTAGAAGAAATTGATCAGGAACTTATCCAAGGCAGACAATCTTTTGGCTTTTTAATCGAAATTCCTATAGATTCAAGGGTCACTTTGGAAATTAATTATTCTCAAGTCCTTAATTTAGACCAAAACCCATTCCGTTGGCTTTTATATTGGCAAAAGCAATCTGGTTTTGGCAAAACACCAGTCACCCTACTCATCTCTTATCCTCCACAGCTCAAATTGCTTCAAGTTAATCCTCAAGCAACTTTAACCTCTCAAGGAATAATCTTTAACCAAATGTTAGAGACGGATTTGTTATTTGGGATAGAATTTGGAAGATGAAGTTTTGCCCCAGGCTGGATATCTAGACCTTTTTTGACAATTCCTGTTTAATAATCTTAAATATTAATTTTTTGAAATTCTTAAAAGATCTTTTTTCTGCTTCTTTTCTGATTTCTTGAGCCAGAAATTGATTTTCAATTTTTTGGAATTTTTTTAAGGCTTTAACTAATGCATTAACTGTCGGCTTGAAAAAAAATAAACCAGTTTTTCCCTCGATCACTGTTTCCCTGGTGCCACCAGAGTATAAAGCAATCACTGGCTTGCCAAAACCAGCCGCCTCTAAAGGAACAATACCAAAATCCTCATCTTCAGCTGGAAAAATTACTGTTCGACAATTTTCATAAAGCTGATTTAACTTTTGATCGCTAACTTTTCCCAAATACTCAATCTGTTGAAAATTTTTGGCCAATTTTTTCACCTCACCAGCCAATGGTCCGTCGCCAACTATTTTTAATGGTAAATTTAATTTAGCACACGCTTTAATTGCCAACTGCGGGTGTTTATAGGAAACTAAGCGACTGACAAAAAGAAAATAATTGCCTTTTTTATTACTTATTGTTTTGGGCAGATTAATTGGCGGGTTTACTACCAGCGCCTTTTTTCGATAAAATTTTTTGATCCTCAAAGCCACCTGTCTTGAATTAGCAACAAAAACGTCTACCCTTTGCGAAGAGATAAAATCATAAATTCTTAAAAAATGATTAATAATTAAGGCATAAAATCTCACTAGCCAAAAATGGGTAAATTTTCTTGCTTCGGGATACTGATAAAGAAAGCGTGGCGGTGTATGGCAATAACAAAGATGGAGTGTTTCTGGTTTGGTTAAAACTCCCTTAGACATTGCCCAAGCAGAGGAGGAAATCACCAAATCATAATCAGAAAAATCAAAACTTTCCCAAATTAAAGGCAACAAAAATCTTAAAGGGGAGATTAATTTTGAGGCAAAAGGGATTTTTTGAAACCAAGAGGTTTGGATCTTCCAATCAGCAAAATTTCTCCAAGATTGGCCCATCATTTTTGGCTTGCAAATAGCAACAAAAACCGGCGCTTTTG
This sequence comes from uncultured Gammaproteobacteria bacterium, assembly GCA_964540975.1. Lineage (GTDB taxonomy): Bacteria > Patescibacteriota > Microgenomatia > UBA12405 > UBA6130 > CAZIOQ01. Next base: position 32,793 of record CAZIOQ010000055.1, on the reverse strand, counting down.
GCCAAATCTTGTGAAGAGCAATCAAAACTCGTTCAGCCCCGCCAAAGGTGATTAGATAATCGTGGACAAGGGCAACTTTTAATTTTTTCTTCATCTTAAAATCCCTTCAAGTTTAGATCAAAGACATTTGCTGATCCTTGTTATTAGTCAAATTTAATTCAAAATCTTTTTCTAGTCTTTTCAAAAGAGAAGGAAAATGATATTCGCGCAAGATTGCCGCCATATTTTTAAGCTTTTGCTCATTCCAAACTGCTTTTCCTAAGTTAAATTCTAAAGGGGCATTCTTGACCACCTTTGCCAATTGGTAAGAGAGTTTGGCTGCTTTTTGACCATCTTTTAGTTTCTTTCTTAAACCAGGTTCAATCTTGTCTAGATTTTCATAAATTCTTGACAGGCTGAAGTATTGATCAAGAAGCTTCACCGCTGTTTTTGGGCCGATGCCAGGAATGCCAGGATAATTATCCGAAGGATCGCCAACTAAAGCCTTAAAATCAACTACCTGTTTGGCTGCCAAACCCAAATATTCTTTTACTTTTGTTGGACCAATTATTTTTGTCTGAGACAGACCTTGAATTGGCATTAATAAATTTATCTTGTTTGAAACTAACTGCATTAAATCGCGATCTCCAGTTAAGATGATGACTTTAATTGGCTTTTTTTTCAGCTTTTGACTAATGGTGGCAATCAAGTCGTCAGCCTCGAAGCCTTTTTGAGAAAAAATCGGAATGCCAATTTTTTTAACCATTAATTGGGTCAAATCAACTTGTTTGGTCAAAGCAGGATCCATTTTTGGTCTTTTTATCTGATAACCGATAAATTGTTGGTGACGAAAAGTCGGCGCTGGATAATCAAAGCAAACCACCAAAAAATCAGCCTTAATCTCTTTCAGTGCTTTCAAAAGCATACTAAAAAAACCAAAAACTGCTCCCACTGGACCATTTTTCCCAGTTAAAGACGGAAGAGCATGGAAAGATCGATGAAGAATCGCATTACCATCAATAATTAAAAACTTTTTCATTGGCTAATTTTAACATTAAATTTAACCGAGTAAATCTGATATGTATCATCCTAAATTTATACCGGATTAAATTGGATCCCGAATAGTTAGAAATTAGAACTATGATTCGTGGGAAAACTCACCTGAAAATGAAAGAATTTAAAGAATTGGAATTTTAAAAACCTGCTCTATGATTTGAACAACAAAATAGCTAACAAAAACAACAAAAAAACCAATAATCCCATACATCACTTTTGCTTTACCTTCTCTGATCCCCTCCGGATCGCCTTGGGCAATCATCAAATGGATTCCTCCCCACAAAATCATCAAAAGCATTAAAATCCCGGCAAGAATAAATAAATGAGGCAAAAGATTAGTAATTATTCCTCCCAAAGTCACCCCTTTACTCAGGCCTAATTGGCCACCAGGAGGAACAATATCTTCATAAGAAGGAATAACAATTTGAAAAGTCATTTTATTCTAAACCAGGAATATGTAATATCTCTATTCCTATAAATCTTAACAAAAATAAAGAAAAAATGATAAAAAGAATTCCTGAAACAGTAGTGGTGATAATTTCTCGCCCTCTTTTCACTTTTTCTTGATCGCCTTGGGAGGTTAAAACCAAAAATGAGCCATAAATCATCAAAAGTAAACCAATTCCGCCAACAACTCCCATTAAATTTCTAAAAAAGAATCTGACCAAGGCATCGGCCTCAAAAGGGATACAACCTAAAGCAGTTTGAACTCCTTTTCCTTCCTCACAAGGCTCGTAACCTAAATTATCGGTTGCGCCAGTAGTAACAGCTGGGGTAGGCGATGAGATTTGAGTCGGTATCCCAGAAGCAGCGGCAGAGTCCGCCACTCCTCCATATGGATTACAACCTTCTGGAGTAGAACAACACATCTCTCCTTCCTTACAGGGAATCCAATCTATTGGATCACATACAACGTGAAGAGCAGGCGGCCGCTTTTTGCACTGGATCAAAAGAGAAGTTTCTGTTGGTATTGGTGTGTTTATTGGAGTAGGAACAGACCTACAGTATCCTTCACAATTAAGACCAGTAGCGCAAGGAGGATTAGGCAAAGGGCAACAAGGTTGATAATAGCCTCCACAAAGTGTCCAGCCAGTAATACTAGATTGCGGCTGACAGCGGGCATCGTAACAAACATTAGTAGGAAAATCACAACAAGCTGGAAAACCTTCTCCACAAGGTCCATAAAGAGCAGTACAAGCAGCCAAAATATTATTTCTCCAACTGAAAATTAGAAAAAGAATCAACAAATTTGTTAAAATTAAAAAAAATTTTTTCATCATCTCAAATCTAATATTTTATCTTAAAACGCAAGATGACTATCAAATTATATTCTATCTTATCAAATATCAGGCGATCAATAATCAATTTTCTAATTCCCGGTAAAAAAGAATGTCGATTTTATCCCTCTTGTTCAGAATACTGCCGCCAGGCAATTGAAAAATACAAGCTCAAGGGAATTTGGCTCTGTGGCAAAAGAATTTTCAAATGCCATCCCTTTAGCCGAGGCGGCTGGGACCCAATAAAATAGTTCCAAATGCAGGAGGCAAAATTCAAAATTATTTAAATTTTGCCAAAAATTTTTGGTTTTGAATTATTATTAAGCAATCCTAAGATAATCCCCAAAAACAAAAAATTTTGCTCCAATGTCAGCCAATAATGATCAAAAAGACCGGTAAGCAAAACTACTAATAAAGGAAAAAGCATTTTTGGCGGCAAAATTATTCTTGGTCCTCTCCTCTTGAGAAAGAAAATGAAAAGGCCAACTCCTCCAATCCCTATTTCTGCCAAGAGCAAAAGATAAATATTGTGAACTGGCTGAAATAAAAGATAGTTAATCTTGTCCTGAGGCCAATAATCTGGCAACAAAAGAATGAAATTTTTTAAACCCACGCCAAAAAAAGGATGGAGAACAAACATCTTGCTAGCAGCTAAGAACAACAACCAACGGAAAAAAAACGATTCTTCTTGCCAGAAAGTTTTTAAAAACAAACCAAAGGAAACCAGCCAAAACAAAATCAAAAATTGGTCAAGAAAACGGTTAATGAACTTCGTTTCCTTTAAATAAAAAATCATTAGTAATAAACCAACAAAAATTACTCCTCGGCTAAAACTGAAAATTAGCAACAAAAACCCTAAAATCAGATTCACAATCTTTAATTTCAAATTTTGACCAAAAATTAGATCAACAAAAATTGCTCCTAAAACAAAACCAGCTAAAGAATTCGGGTGAGAAAATGTTCCATAAGGACGTAATAAAACCTGACCAAAAAAATCAAATTTGGCAATGCCCGGAGTAGCCAAGCTGAAGGTTCTTTCTCCCAACCACCAAAAAAACCCTCCTAAACTTGCCTGATTTAAAAATTGGCCTAAAACCAGTGCCAATTCTAAAACAAACCAAATGAAAATAATCCGATTAATCCAAGTTTTGACCAATTTCTGATTTCTTTTTACCAACCAAACCAAAGCTAATAATTCCAAAAATTTTCCCCAACCATAAAAGGCTAAAAGCTGATTAGCGGCAAAAAAGATGTTAAGGCCAATAAAAATAATCCCTAAACCACAAAATATTTTGCGACATCTGATTTTAAACCGGGGTAGACCACCAAAAGCAATCTGGATTGCCAAAAGCAAAATTAAAAAAATATCAGTTAAATAAATTGTTGGCGATAAATAATCAATTTTTAATCCCCAAAAAAACGACCCTGCTGGCCAAAAATGCTTGCCTAATTGGCTGGGTAACAAAAGCAAAAAAATCAACCAAAAGAATTGTTTTAAGCTGAAAGCAATTTTTTTCACCTTAATAAACCTTAATAAATAGAATATAATTAAAGGCTAAAAATTAAAAGTTTTAAAATTGCTTGACAAACTTAAAAATTTAAAGTACCCTTTAATCACAAAAAATGAGAACAAAAGAAACTTCCCAATTTCAGCTTTTAGATTGGTTTTTCGCCATTATCATTTTTATTTTGCCTTTTTTCATTTTCCCTTGGCTAAGACAATCTGTTTTGGGAGCAAAACAGATCTTGCTTTATCTTATCCTTTTGGCCGGATTTCTCATTTGGGCAATTTCTCTTTTTAAGAGCAAGAAGATTGTTTTTAGGATTGCTGTTAACGAAGGTTGGCTTTGGTTGTTTATTCTTTGGGGAACTGTTTCTTGGTTCCTTGCCCCTCGAGGAATCAAAATCAGATCCCTTTTAGAATTAAATCCTTGGGCAAACTTGTTAGTCATCGCTGGATTAGGTTTTGTTTTTAGCCAAACCAATTTAGTCCGAAAGAGGAACAAAATTTTAACCATCCTAAGCCTCAGCGGTGTTATTTTGACCGCAATTGCTATCTTGTTGTTTTTAATCCCGGAGAATAAATTTCCTTTAAGAATCCCTCCAAACAATCCTTTCTTCACTATTCTGAATAACTCTTGGTCGCCAATTGGCTCTAACTTAGGCTTACTGCTTTTTAGTTTGCCTTTATTAATCTTCTGGTTCCAAAAACTGATCAGAGAAACAGGCAAAAAAGAAAAATTAACTTTTGAGAAAAAAGTCGCCTTGCCAGCATTTTTTGCTTTTGTTTTTATCATTGGCATTGGTCTTGTTATTTATCAGTTGGCTAAAAATAGACCTTTGTTATTAAACTTTTATACTTCCTGGACAATCGCTGTTGAATCTTTAAAAAGATCGCCTTTGTTAGGCACCGGGCCAAACAATTTCCTCACTGGTTTTAGTCTTTATCGACCAATTGAATTTAACCAAACAAAAAATTGGCAGATTCTTTTCACCAGCCCTGCTAATTTGTTTTTTCAGATCTGGACCGAGTTGGGTTTGATCGCTTTAATTTTCTGGTTGCTCTTCAATCTTAAAGTAATCTTAGCCGCTAAAAGCAAGAAAAGTCCCTTATTCTCTCCCCTGGTCTCACTTTTCTTAATTCAGTTGTTCACTCCTCTAGTTTTTCCCACTCTTTTTCTTTTCTTAATCCTTTCTTATCTTGCCCGAGGGCAAAAAGTCTTTGTCTTTCCTCAGATAGCTTGGGTGAAAAAAATCATTGCCGGGTTGGTAGCTGTTTTGGTGGTTGTTTTAGGTTTCCTTTTAACCAAAGCATTAGTGGCTGAATACTGGTTTATTGAATCTGTAAAGGCAATTAACAAAAACGAGGCGAATAAAGTCTATCTTAGTCAACAAAAAGCTATTTTAAGCAATCCCTTTGTTTTGGATTATCGGATTTCTCGCTCGCAAACCAATTTGGCTTTAGCCAACAGTCTTTCCCGCAAAGAAAATATCACTGATGATGACAAAAGAAATATTGCGATTTTAATCCAAGAAGCAATTAGTGAAGCAAAAGCAGCAGTTGCTTTGGAACCACGCAATGTCATTGCTTGGCAAAATTTGTCTCAAACCTATAGACAATTAATCAACTTAGCCCAAGATGCTGACCAGTGGACAATTTCTGCTTACCAACAAACAATTGCTCTTAATCCTTTTGATCCAAATCTAAGGATAGATTTGGGAGGAATATTTTTTAGCCTCAATAGATTCGAAGATGCCGCCAAATTGTTCGAAATTGCTGTTAATTTAAAACCTGATCATGCCAATGCCTGGTATAATTGGGCCTGGGCACTGAAGAATCAAAACAAAACTCAAGAAGCAGTCGAGAAACTTCAACAAGCGCTAAATTTAGTTGATAAAGAAAGCCCTGATTATGAAAAAGCCAAAAATGAATTAGATAAATGGAGCGAAGAGCTTGGTAAAGAACTAAAAGCAACCCCCTCAGCTCAACCACGAGAACTTTCCTTACCGACACCAATTCCCAGTCCAAAGATTCAGCCAATTGAGCTACCCGAAGAAGCCGCTCCCCAGATTGAAATTACTCCCTCGCCTGCACCAGAGGCTTCCCCAACACCAGTGATCCAATAACATCTTTGGGGCCTCTTATTTTCTTGTTATCTACTTCATCAAGAGGTCAAAGTTTTTTGCTGTCTAACCGGAAGACAAAAATCATCAACTTGTTATTTTAAAACTGACAAGGGGTTTAACTTGACTCCATCTTTAATAATTTCAAAATGAAGGTGAATTCCAGTAGAACGACCAGAAGACCCCATCCTACCAATCGTTGCTCCCCGATTAACTCGGTCACCTACTTGAACATTGACTTTGGCTAAATGAGCATACAAGGTTTTGTAGCCATTACCATGATTAATCACCAGATGATTCCCATAACCATAGTGACTCATCACTACTGTCTCTATCCAACCTCCATCAGCAGCTACCACCACTGGTGCATCTTTATTAGCAATATCAATTGCCTGATGATACCAAGAAAAGTTTTGTGAGATATAACCAGAAGTTGGCCAAGTAAATTCTCCTGTGCCGGCAACACCAGGTTGAATTGGAACAGTAGCGACATACTGAGGCGCTGGTGGTGGTTTAATCTCAGGCATCACTCCATTAGGAACAACTAAATCTTGACCAACGCTTAAGGCGAATGTTTCGTCATTCGCAAATGTGTTAAAAGGAAAATCAACTATCTGTTGCGGATCAACACCATATTTTTTAGCAATCGAATAAACAGTTTCTCCTCTTTTCACTTTATGAACTATTCCGGTTACCGGCGGAATTTTAAGTTTTTGGCCAGCTTTAATTTCTTTAGCCGATTTGATCTCGTTCGCCCAAATAATAGTATCTAGTGAAACGCCAAATTTTTTTGCAATTGAGGATAAGGTTTCTCCTTCTTTAACAACATATTCTGTTATCTCTCCTCTAATAGGACTAATCACTGTTTGGGGAGTATAAAGATCAATCTCTTCTAAAGCTCCAACAGGAGAGGCAAGATATAAATTCGGTATTTGCGACTCAGTTTTGGTGAGAACTGCTTCTAACCGAGGTGAAAGATAAACGCCGAAAAAAATAAAAATTGTTAAACAAAAATGAGCTAACGGTTGGGCAAATCTCCCTCGTTGGCGATACAAAACCCAAGAAATTACTCGTTTAACTTTGTTTAACCCAAAAAATATTCTTGTCAGCCGATGATAAAAAAATCGCTTGTAAGCACTTAAGAATTCGACCAGATTCTGCCGGAAACTATCAACCAAACTAGACAAGTTCATCACCGCTTAAGGCTAGCAAATTTTGGCTTTAATTGCAAATTCCTGTTCTGGTCCACTACATCCCGTCCACTTTTCCTCCTTTCTTTTGTTGACTAAGTTGATAATACTCCATAGGAGTTAAATAGTTAAGGGACTGGTGTAGCCGGTAGGTATTGTACCAGCCAATCCAAAAAGAGAATTTCTGGTTAAGATAGTCTAGTTCAAAGATTAGAGTTTCATCAAACAACCATAATTCATATCAGTGGTTTGGATTAATCTTTCTACCGGGGAATTATCTTTGGGATTTCTTGGATGAGAGAAATAGTGTTTGATTTCTCTTTTTACACATTCCTGATGAAAGTAAAGGAGGTATTCTGAGCCATTATCTGTTTGAATGGCTTTGATCTTGAAAGGAAAATAATTAACAAGCCTTAAAAGACAATCTTTAGCAGTTGAAGAGGAAGCCTTAGTATAGGCATAAGAGAAACTGAATTTTGAATAAAATCTATGGCAGTAAACTGATAATATTTTCTTCCTAAGATAATTAAGTGTTTGGTATCAACCTGAACTAGAAATCCTGGATATTGATATCTTAACTGCTTTGAGGCTCTAATCCTGGGAATAACATAATTAATTTTCCTTCTTCTTTTAACATTTTTGGAGATCCTGGCTTCTTTAATTAATCCTTTCTTGATAAGGATCCTACCAATAGAGGAAGGAGAAAGAGTAACACCATAATCTCTTTTAAGGATTAAAAAAAGCTTGTATTTGGATAAACCCATCTCCTCCCTTCTTAATTGAATAATCAGATTAACAGTTTCCAAAGGAATTCTGAATTGCCTGAAGGAATGGGGTAAAGAAGAATAGCTTTCTAGGGTTACCAAACAACCGGGTTTAAATCTTTTCTTCCAGTGGTAGAAAGTATCAGGAGATATCCCAAAGTGGCGGCAGGTTAGTTGAGCATTTCTTCCGTGGGCAAATACCAATCAAGCCACCTCAGTCTCCTTTTAGCTTCTGGACTAATATCCAGAATCCTTGCTAAAGTTTTTGCCCCCGGAAGTATTTTGTGGGCTGTCATATACACTCCATTGTATGTAACGCCCTTTCATTAGTTATGAAGTGTACGGAATGTGTTTGGACCTAGACACGTACAGGTCACAGACTTTTTAGACATTCCTCCTTTCTCAAACAAGTAGTCTAAGGGTGATTTAAAACCCAAAGAGAGGATAAACCCTGGCGTAATGATCCAAATTACTCAATGTCTAAAATGTTTCGTAACCTATTCATTCCCACTCTCCGTCCACCTAAAAGGTGGAAACAGGTTGACACCTAGGAATGAGGCTATCTTTTTGATTTTGTCAATGCTTCTAAAAAAGCTTTTCTTTGTTTTTCGCTTGTTTCAAAACGATTTCTTTTAACAATCTGGGTTTGTTTTAAAGATAAAAACCTCTCTTCTCCAAGATCTTGATTTAAAATCACTCCCGGACCAACAAAACAACCTTGGCCAATTTTTCCCCTGGACACAAACAGACATTAATTCCAATCCGAACATTATCGCCAATAATACTGCCTAATTTTTTCCGGCCAGTATTAATTTTTTCTCCTTTTACCTCCACTTTAATTTCTTGTTCATCCAAACGAAGATTGGCAGTAATCGCGCCGGCGCCGAAGGAAATATTATTGCCTAAAACCGAATCGCCGATATAATTTGAATGGAACCAACAACCCTCGCCGACATAACTTCTGGCAATTTCGGTGTTGTAACCAACAACACAATTTGTACCAATTAATGATTCTCTTATCAGCACTCCATTGCCCACAATCGTTCCTGAACCAATAAAAGCCGGCCCTCTCACAATCGCATTTTCAAAAACCCTCACTCCTTTTTCCAAAATCACCGGACCAATTATTTTCGCTCCCGCCGCAATCTGAACGTCTTTGGCAATATTCCTTTTAATCGTGGTTAAAAAATATTCCTGAACCCCTAAAATATGCCAAGGGTATTTCAAAGTCTGCCAAACTCCCCGATGCTCCAGCATCAAAAACACTTCTTTTTTCGCCATCATATTAGATAAAGCCACTTCATAAACATCATCTTTGCTGCTTTTGGCGTTTTTTAAGAAAAAGGCTAATTTTTTTGCCTCAGGAAAATAATCAAAAACCAATTTGATATATTTTGACGGTTCTTTACCTTCCCCAGGCTTTTCTATCACGCCCAAAACCCGCTTGCCTTTCAAAATCAAATAGCCGCCGGGAAAATAGCTTGGGCAGTAATAGCCGATTAAAAGATTAATTTTTCCCTTTTGTTTTAAAGTTTTAGAAAAATTTTCAAAAAACGATTCATCAAAAAGATCATTCATATTAGCAATCAGAACCGGTTGACTTTCTTTAAGAAAAGATAAACCAGTTAAAACCGCTCCGGCCATTCCCTCGCCCCTCTGAATAACCACTTCAATTTTTTTATCTTCTTTTCGGGCAATTTTTTTAATCTGAGAAAAATTTTCTTGATTAGTAACGACAATAATTTTCCCCAACCCTTTTTTCTTATATCTTGCCACTTGGTGTTCAACTAAAGATTTACCTAAAAACGAAAAGAGGTTTTTCTCTTGAAAGGGAGCAAAACGAGAACTGGCGCCGCCGCCTAAAAGAATAACTGCTGATAAATCCTCCATTAACAAATTTTAACATCATTTTCTCCTGTCCTCTAAATTGGTCCAGGGATGGTTTTTGGAGTAATTGGAAAAGTTTGGGCAAGCAAAACACCGTTTTCGCCAACAGTAACCACCACTTTTTTTCGATTTTCCCTTATTACTCTATCCAACCGCTTAATAAATTCCCCACTAACCTCAACCGTCAAATGAAACCGGGAGTCCCTTTCGTTAAAAGGAAAAGGAGAAATCAGGATTACCCTGCTGTCCTGACTTAAATCTTTTACCGGAATTTCTTCCGGATTCCTGCCTTCTGACCGCTCTTTCATTTTAGCCCTTTAATTTTAACAAAACTAAACTCCTCTTGTTTCATTCCTGAAAACCGCTTATTATAAATTAAATTTATGGCAATCACGATTAATTCTTTTAAAAAATCCAAAACAATCGTCGTTTTGCCTGCCTATAACGCCGCCAAGACCCTTGAAAAAACAATCGCTGAAATCCCAAAAGAATATGTTGATGAAATAATCTTGGTTGACGACGCTAGCCGTGATCAAACGGTCAAATTAGCCAAAAAATTAAAATTAACCGTTTTTAAGCATCCCCAAAACAAAGGCTATGGTGCTAACCAAAAAACTTGCTATACCCTAGCTTTAAAACACCAACCGGATATTATTGTGATGCTTCATCCGGACTACCAATATGACCCAAAATTAATCAAATATTTTGTGGAGTTTATTGCCGAAGGCTATTTTGATGTCATGTTAGGATCACGAATTAGAAGCCGAAAAGAGGCTTTAGCCGGCGGAATGCCTTTATATAAATATTTTGGCAACCGATTTTTAACCATTATTGAAAATCTGGTCACTGGTTATAACCTTTCCGAATGGCATACTGGGATGAGAGCTTACAAAAGAAAGGTTTTGAAGAATATTGATTTTCTAAAAAATTCTGATGATTTTGTCTTTGACAGCCAAATTTTGTTCCAAATCATTGAAAAAGGTTTTAGAATTGGCGAAATCCCTGTTCCGGTGCGCTATTTTCCCGAAGCCTCCTCGATTAATTTTAAGCGGAGTTTAAAATATGGCTTGGGAACTCTTTTAGTCGCTGGGAAATATTTACTAAAAAGACTCATTCATTTAGAATTTAGAATATAGTATTACTAGTTAAATTTTCATTTTTCAATTCTCAATTTTCATTGAATTTTCAATTTAATAATTTTCATTTATTTTGTTAGAAACAAGCTTTGCTTATTTAAAAATTGAGTCATTGTCTCGCGAAGCGAGATCTGGCTCTGCCAGAAAAATTGACAATTAATCTAAAGTTTTGATATTTGACCGCCAGCTGGCGGGGCGGATTGATTTTTGAATTTAATAAAATGGGGTACCTAATAATTATCCTGGTCGGCTTTTTGCTTTATTTTAAGACTTTATTTTTTGATTTTACCTATCTCGATGATAATGTTTTGATTTTAGATAATTTTTATTTTATAAAAAATTTAGCCAATATTTTGGCTGCTTTTGCTCACGATGCTTTTTTAAACACTCAAGCAACTGCCTATTATCGGCCGCTTTTAACCATTTCTTTTATTTTAAACAGCCAATTGAGCGGCACTTCGGCTTGGGGTTATCATCTGGTCAATGTCTTGCTTCATCTTGGCGCCAGTTGCCTGGTCTTCGCTTTCTTAAAAAGATTAAAATACCCCTGCGATCAGGCTTTATTCCTAACCCTTATTTTTACTGTCCATCCAGTCTTAACTCAAGCAGTGGCTTGGATTCCGGGCAGAAACGATTCTCTCCTGGCGATTTTTGTTCTCTCAAGCTTTATCTTTTTGTTCAAATTTTTTGAAAAATCCCAAACAAAAGATTATTTTTACCATCTTTTGCTTTTTGGCTTAGCTATCTTGACTAAAGAATCAGCCTTGGTGATACCAATGTTAGCCCTGCTCTATCTTTGGCTAATGAAAAAAGAGAGAATCATTACTCCCCGATTGCTTTTGCTTTTTTTAGGCTGGCTGATAATTTTGTTTTTCTGGTTTATCTTAAGAAGCTTTGGCTTAAAAAATCCCTTAGATTACGGATTTGCCGATGTTGTTTCCTCTGTTGTTAGAAACTTGCCAGCAACAATTCAATTTTTAGGCAAAATTGTTTTTCCTCTCAATTTAACTGTTTTGCCAACTTTAAAAGAAACCACTTTTTCTTATGGTCTTTTTGCCCTTCTCCTCTTAACCATCCTTATCTTCTTGACCAAAGACAAACAACTAAACCGTCTTTTGATTGGTTTTTCTTGGTTTCTTCTGTTTTCAATTCCCAATCTAATCCAACTTGAGGCTAGTTTTTCTCTATATGAACATCGAATTTATTTGTCTTTGATTGGGTTTTTGATTGTTTTGGCAGAAACAAAACCTTTAAAAATTTTTTCTGCCAAAAACAAACTTCATCTTCTCTTGGCCCTAACAATCATTCTCATCTTATCTTCAATCACCTTTCGCCAGAGCGAAAAATTCAAAAACCGGATGATTTTTTGGCAAGAGGCAGTTACCCGCTCTCCTTCCCATCCTCTGGCTCATCGGAATTTAGGGGTAATGTATTTTTTGGCAGGCTTAACTGACAAAGCAGAGGAAGAATATAAAAAATCATTAGCCTTAAATCCCCAAGAGCCAATGGCTCATAACAATTTGGGGGTGATTTATCTTGAAAAAAAGCTCTTTGCTCAAGCAGAAGAAGAGTTCAAAAAAGAGCTTGCAATCAATCCCCTTTATGATCGCGCCTATTTTAACCTTGGCCTGGTTTATTATCAACAAGGCAATCTTAACCAGGCAGAGAAATTTTGGCTTAAGACAATTGAAATTAATCCTAATTATCTTCAGGCTTATGAAAATTTAGTCCTTCTTTATCAACAAAAAAATGATCCCTTTAAAGCTAACTTTTATCTTAAGTTAATTAAGCAAAAATTTGCCTCTCTTGACTGAATCAAATTCAACATCTTCTTTCTGTCCCGCACCAAGGGCAGCATTCGCCTATTGCTATTGGTTTTGGCAGCGGCTGGCCACAAATTGGACAGGTTGATCGAAAAGGCTCTAGGTTGAGGAAAACTCCTCTTGTGGGCAAACCTCTTAAATTAAAGCCTTGATTTAAAAATTGGAAAATTGCTCTTCCGCAACTTGAATCAGGAGCAAAAAAGCCACCTTTTTTGGCGATGGCAATTTCAAAATCCGCTACTGCCAACAAGGCTTGATGATAACGGTTATTTTTTATTGCCTGATAAATAATTTGGCTGTGATATTCGCCTTGGACTTTGAATTGTTTTAATTTTTCTTGCCAGACCAAATGCTTGAGTTGGTTTTTTACTTCCTTAAAAGGAACCCGATGAATCAAAATTTTCTCCTCCTTTCTTTTTTGTCTCACCACTGTCTCGATTTGCGTCAAGAGATCAACAAAAGTTTTTTCTTCCTGGTTAGGAATAATCACTGGATTTAAGATAAAATCTTTGGTTACTGTTGGGTTGATTGTTGGGTCAAAAAAAGATAAAATCGCCGCCAGTTCTTCTTGGCTAAAATCATTGTTAAAATCAAAAGCATCAACAGAAAAACTGCCATCTTCGTTTTTCTGATCCAGTTGGCCGAAATAAATCCTTGGCCAAGGATAGGGATCAGGAGGACTAATCCAGATAAAAAAAGATTTTGGCGGAGAGGAAAAAATTTTTGCCACCAGTTTTTCAAATCCTTGTTTTTCTAACCGACCCCGGAGGCTGGTGGTATCAAACATGTCTCTGACATCTTTAGCCAATGGTTGGTTGTCATATGGGTTGATTGCTAAGAATGAGTTTTTTGGGGGATGGGCAAGATATTGATAACCAATAAGAAAAATTCCTTTTTGGCCAAGATTTTCCGGAGAAAAACCATGTTCAGCAGCATAATAACCCAAATCAAGGGTAATTTCTTTTAAAGATTTGTCCTTAAATTTTTTTGGGTCGCAAGCTAAATTTTCTTTGCTCATAAATCCTGCTCGGGATAAAAAATTGGTCGGTCTTCGGACAATACCGCTGCGGCACAGTACTGGAATTTCGCCAGTTTCCCCTGCTTGTCAAAAAGACAAGGAGCCTTCCCAGCCAAAATTTGGCCAGTGGCTCAAACCAATTTTTAATTTTAAACTGTTTTCATTTTAGAATTTTTCCAAAAAAAGTCAAGCATTAGGTTACAGACTTTTTAGACATCCCTCCTTTCTCAAACAAGTAGTCTAAGGGTGATTTAAAACCCAAAGAGAGGATAAACCCTGGCGTAATGATCCAAATTACTCAATGTCTAAAATGTTTCGTAACCTATCAGCATCTCCCGGGGAAACTTTATTAGTATCCTGCCATTGATCGAGTTACCAGGTGGAGATGCTTGAAGATCTATTCCAGTTTTAACCAGAAAAATTCCCGTTCCAGTCTGAAAGGGGTCTATTTTTTTCTTCTCTCTCCGTTAGCCTCTCTGTGGGAAGACCATTATCGTCAAGACCAAAAGGATAACGAACATTAAAACTCTTCATTCTTCGATAAGCAGCAATCACTTCAGCCTGGATGTAGGAAAAAGCATGGCTTAAATGGAGTTGGCAATTTTTCCTTTAACCAACACCCAAAACATTTAATCTCAAAAGAAAATCAAAAGCAGACAAAGAAGAAGCCATTTTGTATACTCTGGCATAACCAATCTTATGGAGATAATCTATGGCAGTGAGAATATATCTTTTCTCCTTTTCATCGTTGACATAGTTTGAGTGAGAACCGTCAGTGATGTTTCTCATCTTCTGGATGTACCTTTCCAACCTTAGAAACTAGATGATATAATAAGGGTTAGAAGATGTCAGATATATACCCGACAAAGGAGATAATCAACAATGAGAGAAAGAGATAGAGTTCTTGAGAATACTCAACCGTCAGGGGAATCAGAGTTAGGTGGGCGACATAAGGGTGACCCAGGGGTAGGCCCAGTTGAGATTGAAGAGGAATACAGAACGGAAAAGCTCTCGCTCACCCGGGAAGACCTCAAAAGATGTCCTGAACCGAGAGGCATCGTGTCTGCCTTAAGGTGATAGGGTAAAAAATGGGTCTGAGTGAGAAAATTCTAACCTTAAAGATTAGATTTAGATAGATATGATCTTGTAAAAATTAATGACTTTTAGAAAAATTCGCAATTTAGTTGCCAAAATTCCCAAAGGCAAAGTAACTACTTACGGAGAAATTGCCAAAGCTTTGAGAATCAAAGATTCAAGAATTGTCGGCTGGGCACTTCATGCCAATAAAGATAAAAATATTCCTTGTCATCGGGTAATTAATCGCTTTGGTTTTTTGGCAAAAAATTACAGCTTCGGCGGAGCAAAAACCCAAAAAGAAAAATTAAAAAAAGAGGAAATAAAATTTATTGGCAAATTCCAGGTTGATTTAAAATCCCATTTTTGGAAACCTAATATATCCGTCCACCTAAGAGGCGAAAACAGGTTGGCGCCTAGGGAGAATACTGCCTCCTCGCCGGCAAAGCAGAGTCTGCTTCATCTTGACCCACAGTGAAAGCCACCCAAAACCAATTGCAGACTAAAAAATCAGAAGAAAATCTAGCCAAAATATTGTATAATAGGTTATGTTAAGCAAAGAAAAAGATATTGATCACAATAACCAAAATCAACTTCAGGAGCTTGAAAAATTTGAAAAGGCAGCGGCGATCCTGGCTAACTTAGCCTTAGAAAACATCTTTCTTTCCTCAAAAACCCTCAAAAGAATGCTTGAAGAAAAATTTGATTTGTCTCCTTCAACAATTGATCAATTGACTAAAATATTTGCTAAGAATAATAATGGTGGAGATCCAAACAAACCAACCAACCCCTGAATTTCCTTTTGGTCAAGAAAAATTAGCTATAAGAGCTTTTCAGAATGCTCATCGGGCATGGCAATATGCTGATAGGATAGCAAGAAAAAAAGAAGCAATTAGCGAAGAAACAATAAAACAAATTCATTTTATGGTTATGGATGGAATTTTGCCAGAAAGTGCCACCGGAAAATATCGGACTTGTAATGTGGGCATTTCTCAGGCCAGCGTCACCCCACCCCATTACCTGCGAGTGCCTGAACTAATGAGAGAACTTGTTAGTGATTTAAATAACAAAATTGAACCGTTAAAAACAGCTCCTCGAACCAGGGAATCTTTAGCCAAAAAAATTCAAACAGTTGCTTTTAGCCACTATATTTTTGTCAGAATTCATCCTTTTGAAGATGGTAATGGCCGTACTGGCAGACTTTTCGCTGATCTGGTAGCGAAACTACTTGACTTAAAACCAATCATTATCTGGCCTTCCCAAAAAGAAAGATACCTTGATAGCCTTGAGGCAGTTAATCGCTCTGGTAATCTTGCTCATTTTGAGCTGTTTTTGCTTCAGCGTTTGGAGGAAAGATATTGGATCAGCCAAAATCAAGAAATGGTCGAAGAGATAAGAATTTTAATTCACCAAAAACAAGAAGCGATCGAAAACCAAAAAAGAAAGGAAGGTCCGACTAATATTTGGGACAAATTGCCCGCCTAAAAAGAGTCGCCCCAAAGAAAAATGTTACTCTTCCTTTTCCTCCATCCCTAAAAGATATAAAACAGCGCTTTTGCGATATCTCCTATCACCGCGAGAATTAATCCGAATCGGTGGCAACTTGCCTCTTTTGCCCCATCTTTTAATAGTTAAGGGAGATACCCGAAGAATTTGAGCCACCTCTTTAACAGTTAACAAATCAGGCAGGTTGTCTAAGGAAATGGTTTTTTGCTTTGTTTCAGCCATTGTTCTTTTATTATCAATCAAAAAATAACTTTAATAGTATAAAGATAACAAAAGGTTAGTTAATATGTCAAGAAGCAATCTTTGATAACAATTGGTATTCTCCTCGCATTGATTCCGGTAACAAGTTAGCTAATCTGGTCATTAAATCTTGAGCGATTTCAATTCTGGTTTTGTCCTTAACTTCTAGTTGATCTAACTGAAAAGGCTTACCATAAACAAGAGCAAACTGTCTGCCAAAATTAAGCCCAGAAGTGATTTTTTCTTGGGGAACAATTCCCACGGGCGCAAAATAAACCTCAGGGTTTATTTTTGCCATTAGACCAATTCCTGGTTGAGCTGGCTGAAGACTAACCCCAAACTCGTTTCTTGTTCCTTCAGGAGCAATCAGAAACACGGTTCCTGGCTGTTGGCTTAATTTTTTAAATTGAGAGAAAAATCTTAAGGCTAACCTTGAGTCCTCCTTTTCAGAATAAGATTGATGGTCATAATGTTGAACGATTGGATAAAGCTTAATTCCCAACCCTTGACCAATTCTAAAAGCAAGAGCACTGAGGGGCTTACGGA
The DNA here is from genome assembly GCA_964540975.1 of uncultured Gammaproteobacteria bacterium. Taxonomy (GTDB): domain Bacteria; phylum Patescibacteriota; class Microgenomatia; order UBA12405; family UBA6130; genus CAZIOQ01. Next base: position 15,673 of record CAZIOQ010000055.1, on the reverse strand, counting down.
AAAAATCATAGTGTTTTCTTGAAACCGGAGCAACAATTTGGAAATCAAAATCACCTTCTTCTAACAAATTGCTCATAATAAAAAGGGGGTCAACAGAAGTCAAATGGTTAATATAAATTACCACTGAATTGTGCTTTAACAACTCTTTTAAATCCCAAAGGTTTTCTTTGTTTTTGATCTCTAATCGGTAAAGTTGATTTTTGATAATTAACAAAATTGGGCGCAAAAGTAGATAATTTTTGTTTGTTTCGTGCCTTAAAATAATCCCGTGATCATAAGCCGAACCAACCGGGGAAATTTCGCCCTTCCCCGGGCAGAGAGGCTTCATTTTGATCTCGGCAGTAACAGGAAAAAATTTTTCTTTAAAACTCATCTTTTGCTGCCTTCCCTGCCAGTTTTATATTCTGGTCAGCGAACAAAAAACTGTTGCCAGAAATCGACTGGAGAAAATTTTCCATTAAACAAGCAACAGTCATCGGCCCGACTCCGCTAGGCACCGGAGTGATAAACTTCGCCTTTTTGCTCACTGATTTAAAATCAAAATCTGGTTTGGGCGAACCGACATCAATGGCAATCGCTCCCTTTTTGACCATTCTCCCGTTAATTAAATTTGGTTGACCGGTGGCGGAAATTAAAATATCAGCTTTAGCGGTATAACCAATCAAATCTTTTGTTTGCCGATGACAAACAGTCACCGTTGCTCCCATATTAGTTAGCAAAATTGCTGTTGGTTTGCCAATAAGTGATGATTTTCCCACAACACAGGCATTTTTTCCTAAAATATTATTTTTGTTAAGACCTGCTAGTTGAAGAATTTTCTTGATTGCCAAAACTGTTGCTGGCAGATACAAAGGTTGACCTAAAAACAAGCGGCCAAGATTGAAAGCAGTTAAACAATCAACATCTTTTTCCGGACTAATCAAGTTCAAGACTGTTAACTTGTCTTTTGCTAACCAATCATCAGGTAATGGCAGTTGAACCATTATTCCACCAACATTCTGATCACAATTTAAATCTCCAATTGTCCTTTTAATTTTCTTAATCTCATTTGGTTGAAAATAAAAAGTTTTAAAATCAAGACCGATCCTGGCCGCAAACTCCTTTTTCTTTTTAAGGTAAATTTTACTTGCCAAATTGTCACCAACTAAAATTGAAACCAAACTTGGAATTTTCCCCTGCTTTTTTAGTTTCTCAAGCTTCGTTTTTAATTTTTCTCCTATTTTCCTACCTGCTTTCTGGCCATCAAAAATAACTGTTTTCATCTTAGCTCTATTTTACACCAAATTCTCATCTCTACCAAAAAATTTTGTTCCGCGCCTTAAGATGATCTCACCAACCCATCTTTTCCATCTTCCCAATTGTTAAACTGCCCCCCTACCATTATCAAACAGATCAAATAAAACTACCCCAAATTCTATCCTATAAAAAAATCAGCTTTTGTTGAAGGGAAAAATTGTTAAATTTTATTATTTCACATTATTTTCACAAAAATTAAATTTAAAAAACATATCTTGCGGTTTTTATGCGATTATATTGAGCGGAGAAGCTAATTAAAAATCAAAAATTCCAGCTTGAAATTAATAATATATATCAAATTATTTCAAATAATACTCAAATATCCTAAAAGATTAATTTGATATCAACAAATTTTACATGTTCGTCCAAAATAACCTAGAGTCAAAGGCCTTTAATATAAATATTAGAAGATATTAGGTGGGGATTAATTTTTGAAGTCCAAAAACACCTTTTCGGAAAGCACTAGCCATAAAAACTTTAAAAGTCTCAGTTGTCTTTTGATTCTCCAAGGCTGTTTAAAAAGTCGATAAAACCATTCTCCACCCCGTTTTCTCAGCCACAAAGGCGCCCGAGGAACTAAACCAGAATAATAATCAAAAGCTCCCCCAACGCCCATCGCTAAATTAACTGGAACTTTAGGCAAATTTCTTGATATCCATCTTTCCTGTTTCCCCATCCCATAAGCAACAAACAAAAGCTCTATTTTTTTGTCTTTTAGCTTTCTTATCGCCTTTTTAATCTCAAAACAGCTCTTTCTATCTCCTTTTGGATCAGCATTACCAGAAAAAAAACCAGCAATTTTTAATCCCGGGATCTTTTCTTTAAGCTTCTCCCCCGCTTTATAGGCTATTCCCGGTCCAGCGCCAAGAAAAAAAGCCTGCCATTTTTTAGCTGCCGCCAGCTTTAAAAGATCAACCATAAAATCGGTTCCTGTAATCCTTTTTTCCGCTAAATTACCGCCATGGATTTTTAAGCTCGCTTCGATTCCCCAAAACCCACTGATAAAAATTTTTAATACTAAAGGCCATTTTTGATAATTTTTTTGCTCTCGCCGCCTTTCTTGAATGAATTTTGCCCAAAAAAGATAACTGCCATCGGGCAAGACAAAATCCGCCCTATTTAAGATTTTGGCGAAAGATCGGTCTTTTTCTCCCAAAACCACAAACTCTGGGTTAGGGGTAACCACGGTTATCTGCCTATTTTTTTCAATCAAATTCTCAATTTGTCCTAGCAGATCTTTCTTGGAATTGCTATTTAGGGCTATTTTTAAAATTTCCCGCTTCTTCTGGGTCTTTTTCTCGATATTCATTTCGTTTTTCTTTGTTTTTTAGTCAAAATTTGTCTTTTAAAATTTAATTTTTGTTTTCTTGGTTCTGGCAAAAAGTGCTTTTAAAATTTTTGCCAACAATAATCAATAATTTTTTTAAAAATTATTATATCCTTTAATATAATACTAAGTTTATTTAGCATTTAATGATTAAAGCCGCTAAAGATTTTATATTATAAGGATATATTAACTAATAGCATTTTAGGGCAAAAAGACTGTTTTGATCAAAAAATTTTATCATTTTATTTTTAAGATAAACCCTATAAATAGAAAATATTATTTAATTTGGTTTTAAGCATACAAATCTTATATGAGTTTTTCTTTTATAAATATAGGCAATTACAAAATAATTATTTTTCTCCGAAAAAATAACCTAAATTAATAAGAAATAAGTCTTATTTCTTAAGCAATTTATTATTTTCGCGTCTGCGAAACTTATGCCCTTCCACAGACGGAAAAGACGTCATTTTTTCAAAGACTTTTTATAAGTCTCCAAATTTTCTAAAACCATTCCCGTCCCTTTGACAACTGACAAAAGCGGTTCATCAACCAAATGGCAAACTACTCCCAATTGGCTAGTAAAAAATTTGTCTAAATCCTGCAAGAGAGCTGTTCCGCCGCTTAAAATAATTCCCTTTTCCACCACATCTGAAACCAATTCCGGGGGAGTTTCTTCCAAAACTCCTTTGATCGCAGCCAAAATCTGGTTTAAAGGTTCCTCAATGGCCTCAACTACTTGAGCTGCTGTCAAAAAAATTTTCTTCGGCATACCAGTGATCGAATCTCGGCCGCGAATTTCTAAACCCTCTTGTTTTTTAGGCACGATTGCCCCACCAATTTTAATCTTAATCAATTCCGCCGTCTGTTCACCAATCAACAAATTAAATTTTTTTCTCAAATAATTCATAATTGCTTCATCTAGCTTATTACCCGCCACCCTTAAACTGCGATGATTGACTACCCCACCCAAAGAAATCACTGCTGCCTCACAAGAACCACCCCCAATATCAACAATCATATTGCCTGATGGTTCGGCGATTGGGATTTGAGCGCCGATTGCCGCGGCCAAAGGCTCATCAATCAACCAAGCCACTCTGGCGCCAGCGGCTAAAGTGGCCTCAACAACTGCCCGCTGTTCAACCTGCGTCACTCCGGCAGGAACACAAAGCAAAACTTCAGGTTTAAATAAAGCAGTTGAACCGCAAACTTTTCTAATAAAAAACTTAAGCATTGCCTCTGTTGCCTCATAATCAGCAATTACTCCCTCTCGCATTGGCCGCCGAACTGAAATATATTCCGGAGCTTTACCCACCATTGCTTTTGCCTCTCGACCAACAGCTAAAATCCGATTGTTGTCCAAAGAAACTGCTATGACTGTCGGCTCATTTAAAACTATCCCTCTACCTACTTCCCAGACTAAAGAATTGGTCGTCCCAAGATCAATCCCTAATCTTTTAAAAAGTGGCATTTTGATCAAAAAATTTGTCCAAAATTATTTTCTTAACCATTAAATTTTGATATACTCTGATACATTTTGGTTGTCTTAAGATATTTTTTCCCAGGTCTTAAAATCATTATAACAAATTAAGAAAAAATTACCAATCGACGAGAAAGATTATGCCTACTCAAGCTGTCAATTAAGCCAGTTGATAATATATTGTTTTCGGTGCCAGCGAGTGGCCCCAAATTTTTTAATCGCTTGTCGATGGATTTTGGTGCCATAGCCTTTATTTCTTCCCCAATTATATTTTGGATAACGAGGCGAAAGCTTAACCATTGTTTTGTCTCGATCAACTTTGGCAATAATTGAGGCGGCGGCGATTGAAATTGATTTTTGATCGCCCTTGATAATTGGCTTTTGATTTTTTAATCTAATTCCCGGCACATATTTAACATGGAAGGCATCAACCAGTAAAAATAGCGGTGTCTTCTTTTTTAATCTTTTTTGAGCCTCAGCAACTGCCTGTCTCATTGCTTTTTGGACCGCCTTAACAATTCCCAAGCGATTAATCTTTGCCACACTGCTTTGTCCTATTCCCCAAGCCAAACAATTCTTTTTGATAAAGTAGGCTAGTTTTTCTCGCTGCCGCGGTTTTAATTTTTTAGAATCATTAATCCCTACGGACAAAATTTCTTGCTCCTTTGTTTTCGTTAACTTTGGCCAAATAACCGCGGCAGCGAGTACTGGTCCGGCAAGAGCACCTCTCCCTACTTCATCTACCCCAACCGCTAATTTTTTCCGCTGCCAAATCCTTTTTTCAAAAGAAAAATCAACCACAAACATCAATTAAGTTTAACACCATCAATCATTAAGCGCCAACCACAGTAGATTGGGGCAAGACTAAGTTTTTTAAGAGGCGGAATTAAAAGATTTTTTGCCATTGATTTGTCAACTTGGTTTTGTTATTATCAATTCAATGAACCCAAAAAGATCTTGGTTAGTTTTGATCTCTGTTTTTATTTCCATCTTTGCCGGCGTAATTGTTGCTGGCTTTTTTATCCGCGGATACAAACCAGATATTAAGAATAAACTTTTAACTGGCACCGGGCTTTTGGTCGCTAACTCGATCCCAAAAGGCGCTTCAGTTTTTGTTAATGACAAATTAGTGACTGCTACTGATGACACCGTTAACCTTGTTCCTGACACTTACAAAATAAAAATTGTCAAAGATGGCTTCCTTCCTTGGGAAAAAACAATTGAAATCAAAAAAGAAATTGTTAAACAAACAGAAGCTCATCTTTTTCGGAATGCTCCTGATTTGAAACCAATTACTTTGGCTGGCGCTCTTAATCCAACCCTTTCTCCGGATGGATTAAAGGTAGTTTATAGTGTTGCTTCGGCCTCGGCTCAGACTAAAAATGGAGTTTGGCTTAATGATTTGACTACCCAACCTTTGAATATTGCTCGAGACCAAACAAGGCAGCTAACTAACAATAGCATTTATTATGATTGGAGTAAAGCAAAATTTGTTTGGAGTCCTGACTCAAGACAAATCCTTGCTTTTTTTCTTAATTCCAAAGACGAAGTTGATAGAGCTTATCTTCTTCCGGCTGATAGATTCACTTCTGTTGATCAATTAAGGGATATTAGTTTTAATCTTTTGGCTCTTGTTGATCAATGGCAAAAAGAGAAAGATTCTTTATTGGAAGTTAAATTAAAACTTTTACCAAAAGAACTTTGGGACCCGCTGACTAAATCAGCTGTTTTGATCACTTTTTCTCCTAATGAAGAAAAATTTTTTTATCTTGCTACCCAGAGTGCCACTATTCCGGAAAATCTGATCTCTCATCCACCGGCTAGATCTGATCAGCCAGAGCAAAGAGAAATAAAGCCTAATAATGTTTATGTTTATGATCTTAAGGAAGATACCAACTTTTTGATTGGTGAAAAAGACCAGTTGGGAGTGGAAGCTGAAAAATTAAAGCCGGGAGAAACTCTTGGAGAAAAATTAGCCAGGCTAAATTATCAACCAATTTATTGGCTTGCCACTAACAGGCATTTGATTTTTGTTGAAGAAAACAAGATTAAGGTGATTGAATATGATGGAAGCAACGAACAAGTTCTTTTTGCCGGGCCATTTGAAGATAGTTGTGTTTATCCCTGGCCTGATGGCAATCGGCTGATGATTCTTACCTCTCTTTATTCTAATCTACCCGCCAATCTTTATGCTCTAACCATTAAGTAATTCTGCCAATTACTCCGTTTGGTGATCTTTGCCTAAAAAATCGTTTCAAGTTCCTTTAATCACTGTCAAAGGCTTTAGGCGACAAACTTTTTTGCTTAATCCTGGCTTAACCAAAGTCTCCACCACTAAGTTAATGTCTTTATAAGCCTGGGGGGCTTCATCAACAATCATTTTGAATGGTCGGTTGTAAACCACGGTGGCCATTTTTGACTCAAAATCTTTAAGTTTTATTGTTCTGATTGCTTCTCCTCGGCTCATCGCCCTCCCCGCACCATGGTTAATTGAAAAATAAGTTTCTGCCGCCGGCGGTAAACCAACCATCAGAAAAGAAGATGTTCCCATGCTGCCAGGGACAATTGCTGGCTGACCAGTTGATTGATAAACTTTTGGGATTAAAGGATGGTTTTTGGGCAGGGCTCTGGTGGCTCCTTTTCGATGAACCAAAACTTTTTTCTTCTGATGCTCCTCCCATTTAGCAATATTGTGAGCAACATCATAAATTAACCTTAACTCTCCTTGAGGGCCGAAATTCTTTTTAAAAACTTGGCGAATAAGATGGGTAATCAGCTGGCGGTTGGCAAAAGCAAAATTAACCGCGCCGGCCATTGCTGACAAATAGGCCTGGCCCAGACTACTATCTTGGGGAACAGCAGCCAAATTTTTGTTTGGCACCGTAATGCCAAACTTTGACTGTTGGCTAAAAAATCTGTTGGTGTAATCAATACAGGTCTGGTGGCCTAAGGCCCGCGAACCAGTATGAATCATCAAACAGATTTGGTCCTCAAAAATCCCCCACTTTTGGCACAACTCGTCATCAAAAATTTCCTCAACCATTTGAATTTCAATAAAATGATTGCCTGAGCCTAAGGTGCCTAACTCATTTCTCGCTCTTTTGATTGCCTGGTCTGACAAAACCTCTAACCTCGCTCCCGAAAGACAACCTTCTTCCTCGATCATCTTCTCCTCTCCTGGTTGCCCAAGGCCTTGTTTGATTAAAAATGGAACACCTTCAACAATAATTTTTTCAAAATTTAGTCCCAAAGACTGTTGATGGCGACTGCCTAAACCAACCGGCACTTCCCTTTCAATTTCCCTAATCAATTGACGGAGAAAATCTTGATTAAACCTGGCTGGGTCATATTTTAAAGGACTAACCAAAAGCCTCACCCCGCAATTAATATCCATTCCCACTGCCCCAGCAGAAACCAAATTTTCCGCCGCCATCACTCCCCCAATTGGCAAACCAAAACCTTCATGAATATCAGGCATTCCCACCACCGGAGACAAAATATGAGGCAATTTGGCTGCTTCAAGCAATTGGATCAAAGAGCGATCTTTTTTTACTGTGGCCACTAATTGATCATCAAGATAAACAATTACCTTGGCTCTTTTTTTCTCTCCATCTTCAACGAGCCATTTATTGGTGCTGATCTTTTTTAAACTAATTTCCATTTTCAGCCTTATCAATCAACTGTGGCTAACGGGATTTTGCGATAAAACCTTTTCTTCGTTCGGCTAAAAAAGGACAAATTGCCACAATTTTGGCTGATAAACCATGTTCTCCTCTGCTCATCTTGATTGATTTTAAATTTTAATCCACGCCAACTTTATCTCTCTGTTCATTTTACCATATTCTAAAAAACCGCCAAAGCAGAAAACCAACACCCCCAACTTTACGCTCCGGGTAGAATCCACCAATGAGTATTTAAGGCAGGAGCAATGTGAAATTTTGGGGCACTGTTCCATTTTAAAGGAAAGATAACCTCTTTAATGGCTTATTCCTGGAAGGGATGTTCTAAATTTTTTTGGCAACGGAATAAGAGATGGTTGATCAGGGAAAGGAAAAAAATCAGTGACCTCGGTATTTTTTTGAGTATTGGGTAAAAAATTTCCCCACTCTTCTATTTCTCCTAAAAGGCAGGTTCTTAAACGGATGTCGGGATAATAGGTACTGATAACTTTTCCCAAAAAAATTTTAACTGGAGTGAATGGAAGAATTTGTTCTCCTTTGTATTGAAGGTAAATGACAGGGTCTTCAGTTTGAGGTCTTAATTCGCAAGGAGTTTTCAGCTCAGTCAAAATAGATCCATCTTCGATTCTTGCTGCTATTTTTTCAACGCTCTTAACCATATTCAAGATTTCTTTGGCAGAAAGAGAAAGTTGCAGTTTGTCTTTAGTAATTAGAACAAGGGTAATTAAAGGCGCTCCTCTTAAGTAATCTTCTCCTTCGTTTTGCTTGGGTTGGAATTTTTTGAGCCGTTGTTCCAATTCTGGTTGCTTTTCTAGAAAAGAAAATTCTTCAAACATCACCAGATTATAGATCAGAGTTTACCAAATTGCAAATTGGGAGGGCAAGACTCTTTTCTTCTAGCCTTGATTGCCCTGAAATCTTTGCGGGCTTTACGATCCGGGGTCATTTTAGCTTGACAAACCAGTATCAACCTTTTTCTTGCCTGCTCCATCTTTGCCCATGGAAGATGTCCAAAAATTGTCTGACCACTTAAGATATAATGCGAACAAAATCTCGCTTAATTTCAAATTCTAAAATAATGCATTTCGTTTTACCTGATTTAATTATGCCAGCCTCACCCATCCCCACCCCAGGATGGGCGAGGTTCTGAGGCGCAAAATAAAATGTCAGAAAAAGAAAGGCCACCACTTCAACTTCCTTTTGATGGAGAAAAATTAAAAGATGTCTGGTTTTTCCCTGAGGGAACAATGATTTGGCCATTAAATAGCAAAAGAGGTGTGGACTGGTTTTCGGGCGTTGGAAAATTGTACTCTATATTTTGATAGAAGATATTGGACAATGAAAAAGGATTCTTTGTTTGGGGCATATGCGAAAAATGGAAAAAAAGTCAAGCTAATAAAAAGGTGATAGAAGGAGAAATTGTGGATTTGCTTTGGAGTATAATTGAGAGGATGGTAATAAGGAAAATTTTGGCGAAAAATATTCTTTCTAAATCAAAAGTTTACCCCTGGACGCTTAATCCTTATACCGGTTGTCAGCATGGCTGTGTTTATTGCTTTGCTGTTTTTATGAAAAAATATACCGGTCATAAGGAAAAGTGGGGAAAATTTGTTGATATTAAGATTAATGCGGCCGAATTGTTGACAAAAGAAATCAAAAGAAAGAAAAACGACAAAGTTTGGATAAGCGGGGTTTGTGATCCTTATCAGCCGCTGGAGAAAAAATACCAGTTAACCAGAAAATGCTTAGAAATTTTTTTGGCAAACAACTGGCCAGTAGTAATTCAGACAAAATCACCTTTGGTTTTGAGGGATTTGGATTTGTTTAAAAAATTTAAAGAGATCGAGGTTGGGTTGACAATTACTACCGCCAGCGAACAGATTCGAAGAATTTTTGAGCCAAAAGCACCACCAATTGAACAAAGAATTAAAGCTTTGGAGAAATTACATCAAGAGGGGATTAGAAATTACCTGATGATTGCCCCAATTCTGCCTGGGGCCGAGGAATTGGCAAAAAGATTAAAAGGCAAGGTAGATTATGTGATTTTGGACAAGATGAACTATCATTATGCTGATTGGGTTTATAAAAAATATCACCTGGAAAAAATTTGGGATGTAAGTAATCTGGCTCAGCTTTTTGATAATATAAATATAAAGGTAATATGTTAATAACAAAGAAAGGGGAGGAATTTTTGACAAAAACCAGTGGCTAGTTTGGGTGATGGGCAAAGCTCCGAGAGCGTTCGCCCAATATTTAGATTGGTCGGGGTGAGAGGAGTCGCACCTCTTACCTTTCGGTCCCGAACCGAACGTTCTCCTGATGAACTACACCCCGTTTTTCTTATTTTATCAGATTTTTCTCATTTTTGATCACTTTTAACCAAAACATCTTTGAGTCAAAAAAATTTTTCTCAGAATCCATCAATCAAAAATCTTACCAGTAGACAAAAAAACAATTTTTGGTTAAAATATTTTTGTGGACAGCAAAGAAAGCCCAGAACTAGAAATCGCTAAAGCCAAACCCAGTCTTCTTCAAGAACTTCAGGCAGCAATTGAAGAAAACCTTCGCCAACCAGATGTCCTCCAATCAACTAGAAAAATTGAGACTGCTTTGACCAGAGAACAAAAAAAGAAAATGACCAGGAGAGAATTTTTACAAGGCTTGGGAATACTTGGTGTTGCTGGCACTCTGGTTGGTTCGCTAATTTTGTCAGAACAAGAGGAAACTCCCCGTTTGCCAACAAGATTTGCCCGAGAAGCAGAAAAAGTTAAACCAGGAGTTTTTCGAGAAATTCTTGGTTTTGAACCAAAAATTTGTGGTTTTGAGCCAGTAATGCAAATCAACAATAAAAACAAACGATTTATTGTCCATATCGGTCAATTCCATCCTGCAGCCGGTTCTTTAGCTATTATTCGTTCAGAAGAAATTGCCCAAAACCAGAGAAATATCGAGCGGGTTTTGGAACAAGGCCAGTTTGAGGCAATATTTGTTGAAGGTGTTTCTGAAGAAAGCAAAGAAATCTTAGTCTACTTAAGAAAGATAAAAGAAAGAATGTTTGATCCTCTTAAGCCTGATGCTCTTGCCTGGCAACAACTAGTTGATCATTATTTTCAAGTTGAAGGAATTGCTAAAGAACATCAATGCCCAATTTGCCAAGCAATTTTGGATTATATTGTTTTAAACAAAATAAAAGAATTAGAAAACGATTTCCAAACCCAACCTTTGATCGTGAAGCCCGAAGAACAAGAAGTTTTTGTCAGTGCTTACGAAATCGCCAAATCAATCGAAATCCTCGCCTCTTCTCACCAAGGGAGAGAATCTGAGGCAGTTTTAGAAGCTCCTTTCAGAATGTTTATTGACGGCAAAATTGAAATTTATCCCACCGAAACCTTAAAGGAAAACCAAGAAGCAGCGGTTGCCTTAAGCGAATATGAAAAAAAACTAAATCAGCTCGACTCATTTAAAGACAAAAAGGCCGTTTCTTTGTTAACAAAAGAGATTGTTGAAGAAGAAAATAATTTTGAAAAACAAGCAATGGATGACAGAGAAAAAGTGGCGATAGATTTAATTAGTCAACATCCTGCCTTTGCTCCTGGCCAAAAATTTGCTTTAGTTTACGGTGCGGTTCATGATTTTTCCCAAGAGGTAAACCAATTTAATCAAGAAAATCCCAATTTAGCTGTTGGTCTTATCTATCTTGCTCCTGCTTAGCTTTTTCTTTAACTACTCTTTCCAGTTTTAAAATTGCCGTGATTAAAACCCTTTTTGCTTCTTCGTCTTTTCCTACCCGTAAAAGTTCCCCTACTCGCCAAAGTCCCTGGACCTCCCGCGTCTGAATTCTTTGCCAATATTCAGGCCCAGAAATCTGGCTGAGCTTTCCGGCTAAAGACCACCCGCTTTGGCCAGAAATATGACGAGCTAGCTGTTCCCGCTTCCGGGGATGGCCAGCATAAACTCCACTTTCCAAATCTTTAACGATTTGGGCTACGTCGTAAAATATTTGACTGATTGTTTCCTCCCACTCAGCTTTTTTGTTGACTACTCGCCGCAGTCTTGAATTGGTACCACCGACTATGTCCAAACATTCCTCTGCTCTCTTTAAAATCGCCAAATTGGCCAAAAACGTTGCTTCGCTTGCTTTTCGCTCATCTTGAGAAAAAAAGACTTCTCCCAACTTAAATTGGGCTTTTTGTTTGTACTCATTAGTCACCCGGCCAATTTCTTCTTTTATTTTTAACACTCTCTCTTTTAGTTGAGCTGACGATTGAGAAGTAAAAGGAATGACAAATTGGCTAGCCAAAGAAGAAAGTTCTTGGGAAATTCTGGCCATTTTTTGGGTTTCGCCAGGAATAGCCAGAATTTTTCCGGCCGCCAAAGGAATCTCTGTTCCTAAATATCCCTCTAAAACCCGCTCATGCTGGTGAATAACTTGCTGAGCTGTCTCGAAATAACAAACCACTGGTTCTCCTTTTTTAAAAGATTCTTTTCCTTCTAGACCCACTGTCCCTGCTCTCCAAATTACCTGATATTTTCTTCTACCATCAATTTCTACCACCTTGACATTGCGGGTAATCTCCTCAATCACCCTTATTTGAGAAACTTCTTTTCTGCCTTCATTACTCAAGATTTCAGGACTGATCATCGTTGTTTATGCCCTTCCAGCCAAGAGACTTCATCTGATTTTATCACAACTCCTCCTTTTGGCCAGCGGGCATTTGGCCTTGAGCTTGATGGCTATCAGTGTTAATATAAAATAGTTTATAAGCTGCCTAGATCAAAATGAAAATTTTTTCTCTTTTGGCAAAAGAAAAAAAGCGTCAGCAAGAAACCTTAATGATGATTCCCTCGGAAAATTATACCTATCCTGAGGTAAGAAAGGTTGTTGGCTCTTGTCTGATGCACAAATACGCTGAAGGTTATCCTCAGAAAAGATATTACCAAGGAATGGAGTTTGTTGATCAAATCGAAACCGAGGCGATTAATCAAGCGAAAAAACTTTTTGCCGTTCCTTTTGCCAATGTTCAACCCTATTCTGGCTCTCCGGCAAATATGGCTGTTTATTTTGCTCTTTTAAATCCCGGCGATAAACTAATGGGTTTAAAATTAAGTCATGGTGGACATCTTACCCATGGCCAGCCCAAAATCACCTTTTCAGGAAAATATTTTCAAAGCATTCAATATGAGGTTGATTTAAAGCGAAAAACCGCTGACTGGTTTGATTTTCAAGCAATTGAAGAATTAGCCCTCAATCAAAAGCCAAAAATTATTGTTGTTGGCACCACTGCCTTTCCTAGAATTTTAGATTGGCAAAAGTTTGCCAAAATTGCTCAAAAAGTTAAAGCCTATCTTTTGGCTGATATTAGCCATATTGCTGGCTTGGTTGCTGCCGGAGTCCATCCTTCGCCTGTTAATTGGGCTGAGATTATTACCACCACCACCCACAAAACTCTAAGAGGACCAAGAGGAGCAATAATTTTGGTGACCAAAAAAGGTTTAAGCAAAGATCATCAATTAGGGGAAAAAATTAATCGGGCGGTTTTCCCCGGGCTGCAAGGCGGACCACATCTTTCTACTATTGCCGGTATTGCCATTGCTTTAAAAAAAGCTCGCCAACCAAGTTTTAAAAAATATGCCAAACAAATACTCACCAATGCCCAAGTTTTGGCTGAAGAATTAAAAAAACAAGGTTTTCAACTGGTAACTAATGGCACTGACAATCACTTAATGGTAATTGACTTAAGAAATTTTAGAATTGATGGCAAAAGCGCGGCTGAGAATTTAGAAAAAGCAGGCATTGTTGTCAACGCCAATACAATTCCTAATGACCCTAATCCTCCCTATCGTCCTTCTGGTATTCGCCTAGGCACACCAGCAATAACCGCCAGAGGAATGAAAAAAAAAGAAATGAAAGTAATTGGTAATTTGATTAAAAATGTGATTGCTTCGCCAAAAACAATTAGAAAAGTTCGCCAAGAAGTAAAAAAACTTTGTCAAAAATTTCCTCTTAATCTTGATTAGGGAAAAATTTTTTAAGCCGCCATAAAGTTTGCGATTTTTCTTTAATTGTCAAACCGCGAGTTTGCCGAAGAGCCTTTTCAATCACAGCTAAACTCTGATCATAAAGTTTTTTGTCAATTGGATAAGGAGTGCCATCTTTGCCACCGTGGGCAAAAGTATACCTGGCTGGATCTTCATAAGAAGGTTTGGCGCCATAAATAATTTCTGCCACCAAGCTAATTGCCCTAATTGTTTTCGGCCCCACTCCCCTAACCATCAAAAGTTTTTCAAAATTGTTTGGTTGGGCAATGATTGCTTGATTAATTGCTCTTTTGAATTGGGGTGATTCAAAATTGACAAACTCCTGCTCAACTGGATGATGATGAAATTCAATTCCAGGCAAAGAAAGAATTTTAAATTGCCAACGAGGTTGGTGATTATTGAGAATTTTTAAATCTTTCAACAAAGTTTTTGATGACTGAATTAATTTTGTTGCCACTGCCCTATTCTCTTTGCTTTTTGAAGAGGTGAGATCCAAAACTTTGGTCAGAAAAATTTGCGAGGCAATCCCAGTGTGTGGTTCTTCAATCAATTCCTTTTGCTCATCGCCAAACCAATGATATCTTCTCGCCCTTGCTTTTTGGAGATTCATTCCCTGCTGAACCACCACCCATTGTCCTTTTTTGTTAAAGATAAAATTGTGGTGGTAGAGTTGAAAACCATCTTGAATCAAGCTGCTGTCAACTTTGGCCGCGGCGCGGGAAGAATATTCAAACCTTTTGATTTTTTCTTCAGCCAAAGCCAGTCGCCAACCCCAGTTTTTAATTTCCTGGGGAGTTTTTCTTGAAGTTTTGCCTTTACCACCGCAAACAAAAACCCCTAAATCTTTTTCCAAACCACGAAAAGCAACTTTTAAAGCACCCAAAGTAGTAGTGGTTAAACCAGAAGCATTCCAATCAAAAGCCAAAACACAACCAAATGACTGAAACCACACCGGATCTGCCAATCTTTTTAAAAATTCCTCAGTGCCTAACTCTTGAATAATCGCTATTCCAATCGCCCGGGCTAATCTTGTCATCCGCTCAAAAAGCCAAGGCGGGCATCGACCCCAATCTAAAGTAAAATCAGCAATTCCTGTTCTCATAATTTTGATAATTAAAGTAATTCTACCACTCTTGGCTCATCGGGCTTATCCTTAAAGGGAGAAATCCTTAAGATGCCCATACCAGTGACTAACTGATGCCCAAGATAATGACGGTCAACTGAATCTAAAAGACAACAATTGCCCAAAAATTTCTCCCAGGAACGCCTGGTTCTTAAAAGCTCAAAACCAAAATAATGAAAAAACCCTTCAACTCGAAGAATAACTCCTTTTTGCTGGCCGATTGTTTTTAAATCAGCTTTGATTTGGCAAAGAAAATCAGCGGTTTGAGGGCCTTGAAAAGCTATCATCGGAATATAGGCTCGCATCTGTTTTTTCCCCAAAGAGACTGTTGATTTCATTCCCACGGCTTTATCGGCAGGAAGTTTAGTAATTAGATTTTCCAGCATCTCGCCGGCTAAGATTTCTTTTCGTTTTAAATAAACTGGCAGAAGATCTCCTGTTTCCCAAATTGGCTTTTGCTGGATCTCTTGAGGATCTAAGGGTAAGGATTGGTAAATAACCAAATTAACCCAACTAATTTTTTCATTTTCTTCAACAAAGAATTTGAATGCCTCTTTTGCCTGCTTGCCTAACAAAGTTTCTGATAACCTTTCTCTTTCTTTTAAAAGCATTTTCCAAATATCCTCACAAAATTATTTTGTGATTAAATTTATTTTATCATTTAATTTCTTGACTGACGAATCCTCAGATCACCTCCTCAACGATCCTGGATCATCAAGCCAGTTTACATC
>CAZIOQ010000054.1:0-19223 GCA_964540975.1 uncultured Gammaproteobacteria bacterium | reverse complement strand
ATTATTGATTGGGCAAAACTTAATAATCAATTTGTGACTAAAAATGAGGCAAAAAAAATAATCAACAAGATACAAATCGAACCTCCAATCTTGGAAACTGTTTTTGAAAATCTCACTAATCAACAGATTCAAAAATTAGCTTTAAAGATCACTCTTTTGTCTCAGATTTTTTCCAAATAATTTTGTTATAAATTAACCAGTTGTAAGGAATAATAAAGAAACCAATCGCAATCACTAACCAAATTTGTCGCCATTGATCACCAGTCAACCTTGTTCCTAACCCAACAACCACAAATTGAATCACCACTGCCCCAGCCGAGGTTAGGTTAAAGGCAAAAAATTTCTTAATAATATTCCCAAAACCGCTAATTTTTTTGTATCTAAATGTCCAAAGATTATTCCAAGTAAAATTAGAAATTATTGCCAATTCCGCTCCGGCGGCAGCCGCTAAACCAGGCGAAAAGCCAAGATGATAAAACAACTCAAGACCCAAAGCATTAACAATATAGCCAATAAAACCTACAATCGCAAATTTCAAGAAACTTTGTGTTTGTTGATCATTCCAGCGCAAAAGAACAACTGTTCTGAGAATATCCTTGGCTGTATTAGAAGTAATTTTTGATTCTCCTGCTTGGCGTAATTGAAATTTTAAAGGAATTTCTTTAACTTTTGCTCCCAACTTAACCATTTTGTACAAAAATTCTAATTTATAACCAAACCCTTTAGAATACAAATGATCCATATCCATTTGATCAATAAATCCTTTAACTTTAGAAGCCTTAAGCCCGGTGGTTGGATCAGTAATTTTAAAAAACATCTTTGTCGGGAAAAACAAGATAAATCTTGCCACTAAACCGCCGACTTCAGAGAAGAAAAGCCTTTTAAAACCCCAACCTTTTGGATTAGATCCGCCTTTAATTTTCCGTGAGCCTAAAACATAATCAGCTCCCTGGTCAATTTCTTTAAGCATCACTGGAATTGTCTGGGGAGGATGTTGAAAATCACCATCAAACTCTATTAAAACATCAGCGCCTAATTCCTTCATTGCCCAGCGAAATCCCTTAACATAAGCTGCTCCAATCCCCTCTTTCTTTTCTTCAACAAATAAATGAAGATTTTTGTATAATTTTTGTTTTCCCCTAACTATGTTCGCTGTCCCATCAGGAGAGTTAGCGTCAACAATTAGCACCTTACAAATCCAGTTGGTAATCCCAGGAAAAGTTTGCCTGAACAAAAAGTCAATCATTTTGCCGATAGTCTCGGCTTCATTATAGGTAGGAATCACTACTACCGCTGTTTGTTTTTCCACTCTTACCTCCCAATACCATAATATTTAAAACCAATTTTTTCTAATTTTATCTTATCCAAAATATTTCTGCCATCAAAAACAATCTTTTGTCTCACTAATCTTGCCAATTTTTTAAAATTAACTTTTTTAAACAGATCCCACTCAGTGGCAAGAATTACTCCATCAACATTTCGAGCAGATTGATAAGGATTTTGAAAATATTTGACCTGAGGATACATTTTTTTGACCACTTTTCCCACTAAAGGATCGCAGGCTCTTAATTCTTTAAATCCTAAACAGCTCAAATAATCAAGTAATTGAATAGATTTTGATTCCCTAATATCATCCGTATTTGGCTTGAATGTTAACCCCCACAAAACAACAATTTTGTTATTAAATTTATTCTTAAAACATTTTTTAATTTTTTGTCTCATTAACTTAACCATCTGGTCGTTGATTTTTAAAACCGACTTAAACAATAAAGGGCTAATTTTTAACCTTCTTAGGGAAACAATAATCCCTCTGGTATCTTTAGGAAAACAAGAACCACCAAAACCCAAACCTGCTCCTAAATAACTTTTTCCAATCCTTGGATCCAGGCCAACTGCTTCAATAACTTGGCAAATATCAGCTTTTAATTTTTCACAATAACAGGCAGCTAAATTGGCAAAAGAAATTTTCATTGGTAAAAAAACATTACTGAGAACTTTAATTAAGGCTGCCTCGACTGGTGAACAGATAATTCTTCTCCCTCGGATTTTTCTATGAAGCTTAAGGAGTTTGCTTAGAGCTTCTTTGTCCTCTATCCCCACCACAAGCCTTGTAGGATTAAGAAAATCTTCAACAGCACTACCTTCGCGTAAAAATTCTGGCATAATTGCAAAAGTAACGTTTCTATCTTGAGCAACTAACTTATTTAATTGAAAAACACGATTTGGGTCTATCGTGCTTTTAATTACCAAAATACCTTTTTTCCTGGGTTTTTTAAATTTTAAAATAGTTTTAATCGCCTCTAAGACATATGCTAGACTCCAACTGCCATCTTTCAAAGAAGGAGTGCCAACACAAACAAACCAAATATCAGTTTTATTGATCACTGAAGGATAAGAACGAGAAAAAAAGATTTTTTTGCCCTTAGTTGCTTGTTTAAAAAGAAGATCTAATCCTGGTTCTACTAATGGCAACTTACCATTTTTTAAAGAAAAAATTTTTTCCGCATTATTCTCTAAAAACCAAACCTGATGACCAAATTTTGTCAGGCATAAACCTGTTACTAATCCTACATAACCTGCACCAATTACGGTAATTTTCATTAGTGATAAAAATATCATTATTACAGAAAAATTTCAATTCAAAGACAAAAATTGTAAAATATCTTGAAAATGAAAATTATTAATTTAGAAAGAAGTCACAAAAAGACAGTAATTCTTGAAGCCAAAGAAGTAATTTTGCAAGGAAAATTAATAATTTATCCGACAGAAACTTGTTATGGTGCTGGGGTAGATGCGACTAATCCAAAAGCAGTTAATCGATTATTGCAATATAAAGGAGGGAGAAAAGGAAAACCGATCTCAATCGCAGTTGCCGATCAAAAAATGGCTTATCAATATGTAAAAACTAACCCAACAGCAGAAAATATTTTTAACAAATTACTCCCTGGCCCAATCACTATCGTTTGTCAAGGAAGACACAAGGTTGACCCCCGGATAGAATCAGCCAACGGAACTTTGGGTATTAGAATTCCTGATTATCCTCTTATTCTGGAAATAATAAAGAATTTGGGCAAACCAATTACCGCCACCTCGGCTAATATTTCTAGTGGCAAAACCCCTTATTCAATCAAAGACATTTTAAAAAATATTCCTCAATCAAGAACAAAACTAATTGATCTTGTTATTGACGCTGGTAAATTACCCTTCAATCCACCTTCTGTCGTCATTGATACTACCCAAGATCAACCAGAGATTATTCGCCAAGGAAAAATTGATTTTTCAAAATTTAAAACAATTTCTATAATTTCTAATTCGGAAAAAGAAACTCGAGAGTTGGCAAAAAATCTTTTAGAACAAAATCTTCACCTCCTTAAAAATTCTTGTCTTATTTTTGCCCTTCAGGGCGAATTAGGAACTGGGAAAACCCAATTTACTAAAGGCATCGGTCAGACCCTTGGAATTAAAAAAACAATCACCTCACCCACCTTTACTTTCGTTCATGAATATCCTTTTGCCCTTAATGAATTCAAAGGTAAGCTTTACCATCTTGATACTTGGAGAATCCAATCGCCAAAAGAATTTCTCCAATTAGGGATTACCACTATGCTAAAGCCAAAAACTGTTATCGTGGTCGAATGGATAGAAAAAGGAAGAAAAATTTTGGAAAGGGTCATTGCTAACAAACCAGTCAAAATTATTTGGCTTGGTTTTGAACATCTGGGAGAAAATCAAAGAAGAATTACATTCACAAAATAGCTTAATTATCATTTTAAGCGCCACTTCTCCGCCAATTTTTCTCCCTCTTCTTGGCTTAATTGCTTCTTTTTTTCTTTCGGATAAATGGCAATTTTACCTCGCGAGTTGGGCAAAAGATGAATATGGGCATGAGGTACATCGTAACCATAAATAAAGCTCATTATAAATTCAGTATTAAAAATTTTTCTATAATGATTGGCAATTTTATGAACAACCTTAAAATATTGATCTGGATTTTTAACATCCCAAACCCAACGATAGTGTCTCTTGGGAATGACTAAAGTATGACCTTCGCACCAAGGGAAGAGGTCTAAAAAGGCTAAAAAATCCTCATCATCGTAAATTTTAAAGCAAGGGATTTTTCCCCTAGCAATTTGGCAAAAAATACAATTTTTCATATTTTTAAGTATAATATCTCAGATGGCTAGGATCAACAATCAATTAATTATTTTAGGCATTGACACTTCATGCGATGAAACTGCCGCGGCTATCACTATTGGCAGAAGAGTTTTGAGCAATGTTATCTGGTCCCAAATAGAAATTCACCAACCTTGGGGCGGAGTTGTCCCCGATTTAGCCAGAAGAGCTCACCACAAACATATTAATGAAGTAATTAATAATGCTATTAAGAGGGCTAACATTGCCAGCAAGAGATTAGGGTTGAGAAAAAAAATAAGCTTGTCAAATATCGATGCCATTGCTGTTACTCAAGGCCCAGGGTTAGCAATTGCTCTTGAGGTTGGGATTAAAAAAGCTAAAAAATTAGCAAAAAAATACCAAAAACCCTTAATTGCTATCAATCATATGGAAGGACATTTATTATCAGCATTCGCCCTAAACTCTTTAGGGAAAGGGCCATTTACTAAAGCAAAACCTCGGTTTCCTCTTTTGGGACTGCTTGTCTCTGGCGGTCATACTCAATTAGTTTTAATGAAAGATTTTGGCCAATATAAACTGATTGGCGAAACTTTAGATGATGCTGCTGGAGAAGCTTTCGATAAGGTAGCAAAAATGCTCAAGCTGGGTTATCCAGGGGGACCAATAATTGCTAAACTAGCAAAAGAAGGTAATCCTAAAAGATTTGAATTACCAATTCCTATGGCTAAAGACCATAGTTTAAATTTTAGTTTTTCCGGTTTAAAAACCGCTTGTTTTTATCAATTACAAAAAATACCAGAAGAAAAACAAGATAAAAAATTTTTTCAAGATTTCGCCGCTTCATTTGAGAATGCCTTAGTGAAATCCATCGGTATTAAACTTAAAAAAGCAATTGAAAGATATCGACCTAAACAACTTGTTCTTGGTGGCGGGGTAATTAATAATCTTGCTTTGCGTCAAGAAGCAAGAAAAATAACTAAAAAATTTCATCTTTCTTTATTCATCCCTTATTCTAAATTGCTTTTCACAGATAATGCAGCAATGATTGCTGTAACCGGTTCTTATAAAGCTCAAGAAAATCAGTTTGTTAAGAATCTTGCTAAACTTGACAGAAAGCCAAATCTTTCTTTTTAAGAATTCCTCTTAAAACATCCAACCAAGATTGGCTGATTTCACCTTAGCTGACGAATGAAGCCTCTCCGCTGGATTGTGTTAAAATTTTAAAAATGAAAATAGACGTAATTACTATTTTCCCCGAATTATTTGCTCCATTTTTAGAATGGAGCATGATTAAGAAAGCAAGAAAAATTAAAGCACTAAATCTTAAGATCCATAATTTAAGAAAATGGGCAATTGACAAAAGAGGTACAGTTGATGATACTCCTTATGGTGGAGGGCCGGGAATGATTCTCCGGATTGAACCAATTTATAAGGCACTTAAAAATCTTTGCCATAAAAAAGGAAAAATCATTCTTCTTTCTCCTCGGGGAAAACTTTTTGATCAACGAATGGCTAGAAAATTAGCAAAATTCTCCCAGTTAATATTAATTTGCGGTCATTATGAAGGGATAGACGAGAGGGTAAGAAAATATCTTGCTGATGAGGAAATTTCTATTGGCAACTTTGTCCTCTCTGGCGGAGAACTTCCAGCAATGGTAATTATTGATGCTATTTCTAGAATTCTTCCCGGAGTTTTAGAAAAAAAGGGCGCCTCGGAAATAGAATCTTTTTCACCTGGATTAAAAAAACTTTATCCTCAACCTGTAAATTTGAATTTTGAATTTTCAACTGAATATCCTCAATATACTCGACCTCCAATTTTTAAAGGCTGGCGAGTACCTAAGGTCCTTTTGTCAGGCAATCATAAAAAAATTCTTGAGTGGCGAGCTAAAAATGTCAAAATGAAGAAAAAATAATGGATTTTTACCAGCTTTTAAACTCTCAAATTTTAATCTTTTTAATTGTTTTTTTTCCACTTCTGATTGGATTTATCAGAAAAAGAAGATATTTTTTTACTCTTTTTTTATCAACTACTGCCACTACTACATTCATTACTCAATTATTAAAAAAAATTACTGCCCAGCCGCGGCCTTTTAGTGAAAATCCATTAATCTTGGGAACAAAAACAAATATTCCTCAGGATTATTCTTTTCCTTCGCTTCACACCTCACTTGGGACCTTATTCGCTTGGATTTTAACTTTTATCTATCCAAAGTTTTCTTGGTTATGGTTTGCTATTTTAATGATCATTGCTATTTCTAGAGTAAAACTTGGTTTCCATTATCCAAAAGATATTTTTGGCGGTTTTTTAATATCTACTTTAATCTTTTGGTTTGTCTACCTTTTGGCTCGGAGTAAAAAAACTCTTGCTTGGAAAAGAGATCTTAATATTCGCCGAAAAATAATCCACCTCTTTTATGGATTTATACTTGTTTTTCTTCTTGATTATCAAATTTTAACTACAAATTTATTTCTTTGGTGGTTAATCCTCAACTTTTTTATCGTTTTTATTTCACCTTTTCTGCCAAAAAAAATCAAATTCCTTATTTTATTATTTGAACGAAATTACCATAAAAAACACTTAGCTGTTGGTGCTTTTTTATTTACTTTAAGCGCTTTTCTGTCCTGGATAATTTTTCCTAAAAATATTGCTTTAGTAGCAATTCTAAATCTAGCAATTGGCGATTCTGTCAATGCCCTCGCCGGATCATTTTTAAAATCAAGAGGAAAGAAAAGAATCGAAGCTGCTTTAGCTTCTTTTTTTGCCACATTACTTATCTCAGCTCAATATCTTGTTATTCCTGCTGCTCTTGCCGGCAGTTTGGCTACTTTTGTCTTAGAATATACGGAGCCAAAATGGCAAGGGAAGAAAATTGATGACAATCTCTTAATCCCAATTTTATCTGGATCAGTTATATTTTTTGTTTCGCACCTCAGAATACCCTACTAATCATAAGGAAGTGAAACAAGAAAGAAGCCAAGCCCAGAGAAACTTATAGCTTTCCAGGATGAAGAGGTTTCATTCAAAAACTGATTTCGTCGCCTACCACTTCCTATTTTCTTTAATCTGGTCAGCAAAAGTAAGGTTAAAATCCTTTGGTTGTTTATTATGAAAAATCTCTAACTCGTATTCCGCTCCCTGGTTAAAAGAAACTACAGGAACCAGAGAAACTCTTCCGGGAGACTCTGGACTAAAACCCTCCCAAACAATTCTAAAATAACTAGGAAAAACTCCCCAAGCCGAGTTTTCCACGATGCCAAAGGTTCCTTTTTCAATAATAAGATTTTCCTCTGTCTGAATCGGGATTGTTTCAAATTTTCCTCCAAGATACCAAATAAAAGTTTTTCGCATGTCGCCAAATTTTATCCTTTTTATAATCTCTTCAGCAGCAGATTTAATTTCTAGCCGTCTCATTTTTCCCTGATGAAGTCTAATTAGTCTTGAGATGCTACTCAAAAACTCTTGATAACTTTTATCAATCACTAACTCTCGATTAGCTTTGACCGGGATAAAATATCCTTCTGAAACTACAGAAACAATTTTAATAATTTCTTCTTGGGTTAATCTGGGATATCGCCAATCTTCTAATCTTCTCTCCAAAAAATTTTCATACTCTTTCTCGAAAGATTTAACTAATTCTTCTCCCTCGATCTGAAAACCAATAATATCTCTTAGATAGTTATAAAGCTTCTCTGCCATTGATCAAAATCAATCTAAACCTAGTCTAAACTAACTAATGAGCTATCACCAATTAAAAATTTAAGTATTTTAGGTTTTTGAGAATTTGTTTGAACAATGCTTTCTTTGCCAATCAACGAAGAATCAATCCTTCTGGTAATGTTTTTTATTGCTGCATTTTCAAGAAGAATACTATTTTCTACTTCACTATTTTCAATTAGACAAGAATGATAAACAGAAGTATAAGGACCAATATAAGAATCTTTAATTATTACCTTTTCGCCAATCACCACTGGCCCCCGAATTATGCTATTCTTAATCAAACTTTTCTTGCCAACTTTTACATCGCCAATAAATGTGCTATTAATACTTTTGCCCAAGATTTTTCTTCCATTAAAAGCATCAAGAATTAGTCTATTTGCCTCAAGCAGATCCTCCATTCTGCCAGTATCTTTCCACCAACCAGTTACATTTTCTGCCGTCACCCTAAATTTATGGTCAATTAAGTATTGAAAAACATCAGGAATTTCTAGTTCGCCCCGAGCTGAAGGTTTAATTGCCTCTCTACCCTTAAAACTTTCAAAACAATGATGATCTAAAAAATAAATTCCGGCAATTGCCCATTTTGAAATTGGTTTTGGGGGTTTTTCAACTGTTTTTATCACCCTGCCATTTTTAACTATTGCCTGACCAAACCTTGAAGGATCATCAACTTCAACTAATAACAAATGGCAACTATCATTGCTCTTGATAAATTTTTTCGCAATTGAAGCAAGATCTCCGGTAAAAATATTATCGCCTAAATAAAAAATAAATTTGTCTTTCTTCAAAAAATCTTGAGAAATTTTAAGACAATGGGCTAAGCCTAATGGCTGTTCTTGGAAAATATATTTTATTTTCACCCCCCATCTTCCACCATTTCCCAATATGGCTTCGATTTCCGGCTTTGTTTCGTTAACAATCACCCCAATTTCTTTTATCCCAATTTTTACCATCGATTCTAAAGGATAAAGAATCATTGGTTTATTGGCAATAGGAATTGTATGCTTATTGATAGTAAATGTTATCGGCCTTAATCGAGTACCTCGACCGCCAGCAGTAATTAATCCTTTCATTTTAATCCTGCCACTGTTTTTTAAACTCTAATAAAGACTCGCTAAAAGTTTTCATCTTAATTCCCAAGGCAATTACTTTCTGATTGCTTAAACTCAAATTCTTTTGCCATCTTCTTGAACCAATTGGTAGATTCTTATGATACTCTTCCAAACTGATTTTTTTAATCAAATTTCTATTTTCACCTCTTAAATACTCCCGCTGATCCTGAGGTGGAGATGAGGCAGGGATGACGTCATTAAAACCAAAAACCTCAGCAATTTTTAAGGCTATTTTGTAAGGCGATTCGAATGAAGAACCAACTAAATGAAAAATTCCTTTTGGTTTTTGAGTAATGAAATATTTCATTGCCAAAGCAATATCATCAATAAAAGTCGGGGTGATAATTTGATCTGTAAACATTGGCCAAAGCTTTTGATTTTTAAAACCATCAATAATTTTTCTGACAAGATCTTTTTTAGGCTCAAATTTCGCTCGAAAAGGAAAAGCAATCCTTACAATGGCAGCCGCCAACTTGCTTTTTTGGACGATAATCTCGCCTAGATATTTGGTATAGCCATACCAGTCAATTGGATCTTGTTTGTCTTCTTCTGTATAAACACCCTCTTTCTCACCACTGAAAACAAAATCAGTTGAAAAATAAATCAAATATTTTTTATATCGATGAGATAAATCAACTACATTCTGAGTCCCGTTAACATTCAAGGAATAACATAATCCTTTCTTATCTCCCCGCTGTTCCCAAGCGGCCTTGGTATCGGTAAAAGCCACTAGATGGAGAACGGTTTCTGCCTGAGGATATTTTTGAAATGCACTTTCTAAAGAATTGAAATCAAGAATATCCACGCCTGTTGCTAACGAAAAATCAATAAAATCAAATTCGTTGATCAACAATTCTTTGATCCTGGATCCAACCAAACCACTCAATCCTGTCCCTATAACTTTCTTTCTCATCTTAGCCTTTTTCTATTTCCCAAAATTCTTTACCGACTAAAAAGTCGTCTGGTAATCGCCATTCGTCACTCCCATCAAACCAATTATTAACTAAATATGTCATTGTTACCTCTTTCTGGTATGGATTACTTAATCCATGAGCTACTCCTCGAGGGATATAAACTAACTGAGCTTTTCCATCTCCCAATGATAATTTCATTGACAACCTTTTAGTCTTACTGTTTTCCCTTATATCAAGTAGGCCGACAATAACTTTTGTTTCAGGATGAATAAACCAAATTTCATCCTGTTTTTGGTGGCAATGCCAAGCCTTTATTACTCCCGGCACCACTCGACTATGATTAATTTGTTTAATTTTAAATCCTTTTAGCTCTTCAGGAATTATTATTTGGCCATTTTTGATCCTTACCAACTCATTAAAAGAACCATCACTTCCTAAAAATCTTTTTAACTCTAAAATTTTTACTCCATCAATGGATCTTTTCGGCAAATAATCCTGTTTCGTTAAATTTTTTTTAACTTGTTCAATTATTTTGATCATTTACTAATTTTTTTATCTAACTTTTGGTAAAATCTTTCTGTTTTCTCCTTTAATGGTCGCCACCACCACCCATTCTTTTGATACCAACAAACAGTCAACTTTAATGATTTTTCAAATTTGTATTTTGGTTGCCAACCTAATTGGTTTTTAATTTTCGACCAGTCAACTGCATATCGACGATCGTGCCCAGGACGATCTTTCACAAATACAATCCATTTCTCTCCTTTGCCCATAATTTTCAAAATTGTTCTTGCTAAAGTCAAATTGTTAACATCCTTTGCCATTCCGCCAACACAATAGGTTTCGCCTACCTTCCCCTTTTTTAGCACCAACTCAATTGCCCGACAATGATCTTTAACATAGAGCCAGTCACGAGTATAAAGCCCATCACCATAAATCGGAATTGGTTGACCTTCCAAAACGTTAGTAATCGCTCTAGGAATAAACTTTTCGGGATCCTGATAAGGTCCGTAATTATTCGAGCAGTTAATAATTAGAGTCGGCAGATGATAAGTTATATGGTAAGCTCTAACAAGGTGATCAGCTGCTGCTTTAGAAGCTGAATAAGGGCTGTGTGGTTGGTATAAAGATTTTTCTGTAAATCTTTCTTTCGATCCTAAGGATAATTCTCCAAACACCTCATCGGTTGATATATATAAAAATTTACTGACTTTAGCCTGTAAGGCAGCATCGAGAAGAACCTGTGTCCCGACAATATTGGTCTTAATAAATCTTGCTGGTCCTATAATTGATCTATCAACATGGCTCTCGGCAGCCATATGGACAACCCAGTCGATTCCTTTCATCACTTCGCTCACGATCTTGATATTACAAATATCAGCTTTAATAAATTGATAGTTAGCTTTACTAGCAAAGTCTTTAGTTGAAGAAAGATGACCAGCATAAGTTAGCTTGTCAAGATTGATAATTTTATCTTTGGGGTATCTTTTTAACCAATATCGGATGAGGTTAGAACCAATAAAACCACAACCACCAGTAACAAGAATCTTTCTCATCTACTTTTTAGTATATCTTAAAAATCTCTTGCGTCAAGTATACTTATCAGCGACTACGAATGCCCCATAAGCTTCAGGCTTGGTTTTGGCCGTAAAGCCATTACCAACGACCATCGCCACTAATTCTTTTATCATCTGTCTGGTTGGGCCATTATTACCCACATCAATATGAATCTCTAATTTTTCAAATTCACCATTTAGATCTTTTAAAAAGGGCATTAGTCTTTGGGCCATTTCCAAAGAAGCTAAAGTTTCTTGATAAATTTTTTCTTTCAAAGAAAAGAATCTATTAAACTTAACTCTTGTCCAAAAAAATCTTCCCCCATGGCATTTCCGATGAATAATAATTGCTGTGACCAATTCTAAAAAACTTAACTTTTTATCTTTTCTAGAACGGTGAAAATGAGAATCAGAACCAATAATTAGTTGATAGTCTCCTTCCTGTTCTTTAATAAATTGTTTAATTGTTGCCACTGCCTTTTCAATACCTATCTTCCCCATTGAAGGGTTAGAAAATTGCATTTTGCGACTAAAAATGAATCTATTGTAATTAGTATTCATCAACAATTATTATACCGCCAAACTTAACTTTAACGCAAACTCAAGCTAATGGGAGGAAAAATCGTTACAACAAACGGAGAATTATTGTCGTGACAATAAATCCGAAGAGGCAGAAAATCAAATATTCTAAAACTATTCTCAAATTCAGGTGATTTCTCAAAAGATGATGAAGTATCCCCCAAAAGAAATAAAAAGCCACTGTTGCGGCTAAAATTGGTTTTTGAGCCTTGGGGAGATGAAAAAATTGAACAAAAACCAACAAAAAACTGATCAAACCAATAAACAAAATCGCATAATCAAGTGGGTATTTTTTGATCTCTTCTTTAATCATTTTTAATCATTTTTTAAAAATTTTAAAAAATTGAAATTAATTAATCACCCCCTGTTGACTTAACATAATTAGCAAAAATACAATGACTAAAAATCCAGCATGGGCAAGATTGCGACCACTAATTCTGTAAATTTTCTTCTTCCAAACTATTAAGCCATCAATAATTAAGGCAATAGTTAATAAACCAAATATAAAAGCACTCACTATTTTGGTAATTCCTAAAGGATTAATTTGAGAAGGGATTTCAGCTTGAGCCGAAGCAGTAGGTAGCGAAGGATTATTAAGTTCTAAATTATTGGTGGTAGCAAGAATTGGTTTATTAATTGACTCTTGCTGGGCTGTTTTTGCTAACAATGGTGTTCCAAAAAGTTGAACTACCAAGGTCGTTCTAATACCATTTAAGGTCCCATCAACAACTGCTACGCCAATCTCCTTGAATCTACTCTCTAGAATGTTGTCTTTATGGGTTGGTGATTTCATCCAAGCTGCTAATATCCCTTCAGCATTAGAAAAATCTTTGGCTAAATTCTCACCAGCCACTGAATAAGAATAACCCACTTCTCTAAAAAATGTCCAGGGAGTTCTACCAGTAGGCGAGATATGAGCCCAATAATCAAACGCAAACATATCCGCGGCTTTTCTCTGGGCCGCTTCATTAAGAAGAGAATTCATTTGGAGAGGAGATAAACCAAATTTTTGTCTTTCTTTATTGGTTAATTCGATTATTTTTTCAGGAGTAATATCAGCTGAGTAGCCTAAAACCCCTGGCTTAACTAAAGCTAAAAAACTCAGGAGAGTCTGAACAAACAAAAATATCCCCACCAGACAAGCCAAAAAAGAAGAACTTAGAATTTTAGCCCGAAAATTATTATCTTCGTCTGGAATGAAAAGATTTTTAAACCAGATTTTTATTTTTTTCATAAATTCTTTCTCCCTAAAACATTTGCTAGAAAGCCATCAAAACCACTTTTACATTATATTATTATTCTTGAATCCTTGACAAGAGAAAGAGTCAAGACTAATTATCTTAGGACCCGACTGAGTACCTCAAAAACTCCTGTTTTTAGAAGACCTAAAAAAGATATTATTTTATAAAGGGAATAGCCAAAAGAAATTAATCCGATTAAAAAGGTAGTAATTTCAAGGGAAAGGTAACTCACTTTTTTAATCCCTCGCAGTTTTTTTACTTCTTGGAAAACAATTTTTATTTTTCTCTCGCTAATCCACAAAACAGATAGCAAAAGCAATAGCGCATAAGGTAAAACTTCTTCTTTTTGCTCGCAAGCATCCTGTTTTAAACCTAATAGTTGACTACTTGGCTCTGCTGCTTTGACTTCAGAAATTAATTTATTCTTCAGTCTGATCTCAAAACTAGTAATTGCTTTATCAGAAAAAACTTCATTGCCATTGACCGCAAAACCAATTGCCTGACTCTCAGTAAAATAAAGACCAGCTGGTAACAAACCACCATCTTGCAAAGCCATACCGAAAGAAAGTTTTATTGTTTTTCCTGGTTCCACGATTCCAATGTTTAAAATGGCGGTTCCAAAATCCTGGGGATTATGATCAAAAAGCCTATGAGAAAGATAGGTATTATAAGCAGTACCTTCACCGGTATTTTTAATCATAATTTCAAATGTAACTGTATCACCTGGATAAACAAGTTTTCCAACATTATTTGAGGCAGTAATCTCTAGCAGTGGCTGTCTTTGATCAACCTCCTCCTGATCACTCGCAACTTGGACCAAATTGTTATTCTGCTGGGTATTATTAACAGGGTAATGAACAATCGTTACCGCCGAGGCAGAATTATTAGAAAGATCTGTTTCCGGATCAGAAGTTTTTGCCAAAGCCACTAAGGAAACTCTACTCTCAATCGTATTCTCCGCCGCCCAGACAGAAGGAATTAATTTTTCCCAAAAAGATAGATGTTGCTGGGGATAATAATCGGGATCCATCTTGACAATAACAACAAAAGACCCTTGTTCACCAACCCTTAATCTGCCAATATTCCAAGTATAAAATCTACCAGAAATTTCCGCTGAGATTCCGCTCGAGTCACCGACAAAAATCACTCCTTGGGGAACTTCTACGGTTATTTGAACATCATTAGCCTCATCATAGCCCTGATTTCTAAAATTAACGGTATAACTAAAAGTTTCATCTGAAAAAACGCTTTCTGAATTATTAATAAATGAAACAGCAATATCCGGATAGGCAAAAATAATATGTCCTGTCCAACTGCCCAAAATATTTAACAATCCCCCAAACCAGCGGCTGCCCCAAATATTTAAATTAACAAAATTTAAAAGATTAGCCAAAGCCTTAGCCGTACCGGTAACGATTTTCGTATTGCCTTGATTATTAATCGCCTGATTATCTCCGGTTGAGGCAGCAACCTGAATATTATTGCCAATTTGGGCTTGATTGGTAATCGCAACTGAATTTAAAGGGCTAAAATGATCATCAGCCTGATTATCTAAAGATGGATTCTGCTCATTTGATTGACTTTGATTGTCTAAGCCAAGCTGAAGAAATATTGATCCGTTTTCCTCAAGATTTTCCTGGGAACCTGGCATTGACCAGTTAAAAATTTTTCCTAAACAAGAACCTAAATTATTAATCATAAAAAAGAACCAATCACTGTTCAAAATATTAAGATTAACAAAAGAAAGGCTATTAACTCGGCTTATCGCCTCGCCCGTTTCAATCGTATTATCTCCTCCGCTATTGTCAGCTGTATTCACACCGCTATTGGCAGAAGCCGAAACTATATTTTCAACCAGAGCATTATTTGTCGCCTCGAAAAAAATATTTGCTCCCTCTGTCTCGTCTAACATATCAGCGGCAAATCTGTCTGGTCGGGGCAAGATAATATTGCCGACAAAAGAACCCAAAATATTAATGCCGCCAAATAAAAATTGAGAGCCGATAAAGTTAAGATTAACAAAATTCAAAACATTGGCTAAAGCAGTGGCGTCGCCGGTGGCTATTAAAACATCTCCTTGGTTTTCAGAAGCATTATTGCCGCCGCTAGTAGCAACAACCTGAATTTCATTGGTCAACTCAGCAAGATTTATGTTTTCAAGTAAAAATAAATTTGAATTTTCTCCCCCAACTAAGTTAAGTCCGGTTAAACTGTTATTCTCAACAATTTTTTTCCAAACTTCATTAAAGTTAATATCGCCGTTGATATCTGAAAGATTTAAAAAATAAAATTGGAAATCAGAGCCAACAATATTGGTATTCAAAAGATTCAAAACATTAGCTAAAGCCAGGGCATCGCCGGTTTGAATCGTTGCCGAAGCTAGACTTTCGCTAATACTATTTTCACCGGTATTGGCAGAAACATCTGCTTGATTGGCTAAATCACCGCTGTTTTGATTAACGATAATAATTTGCGACGGATTCTCCTCATCATTGTCCTCGGTTGATTGATCAGTCAATTGTTCCCCATCCCCCTCATCATCAAAAATAACTAAGTTAGTATTAATTTCATTGCCAATTTCTGCCCCAGCAGTGGCATTGCCGGTGTTAATTAAAGCATCGCCCGAGACGCCATCAATGGTATTCTCGCCTGTATTTGCCAAAGAAATAGCTGAATCTGTTGCCACAGCAGAATTTTCTTGATTAATAATCACTGGCTGAGGACAAGTTGTTTCTCCAACTGGCGGAGCACAAGGATCTTGAGAAGTAGTCATCTCACCGGAAATTATTGCCTCATTAATATTTGCCTTAGTTGTCACTACTGCTTGGGAGTTTGCTTCCCCAGTTTGGATTGTAGCATTACCATCAGAATTAGTTTTTGGGATAATCGTTGGGGTGGGAGTTACTGCTTCAGGAATCAGCGTTGGAGTTGGAGTAGAATCCGGTTGTTGATCAGCTAATGATTGTTGATCCTCCTGGGAATCTGTTTGATTTGTCTTTTGATCATTGGTTTCTAAATCGGGTGAAGAAGATGTTGAAGATTCCTCATTTTGGCTTGTTTCCTCAACAGTTGCCGATGCTTCTTGGTCTACTTCTTGCGCCAAGGCAAGAGGAATGGTAATTGGATTAACTAAAAGAAGAAAACTCAAAAAAAGAGCTAAAAATTTCTGCCAGACTTTTTTCTTAAAAACTTTAAAAAACATTAGTTTATTTTTTTTCTTTCTTTATTTTAAAACGTTTGAATTTTGAATTTAGAATTTTAATTTTTAATATCTTTGCGGGTTTCCGGGGTGTACCACTTGCGGTACACCCCTTGACCCAATACCCACGAATTAGTGGATATTCACCATCACCCAAGCGCGGGATGTCGCACTGGCATCACCGGTATTCATAGTATTATTCCCACTCACATTGACTAAACCACTACCATACTTTCCAACAGTAGAATGATTTACCTCTAAACCATTACCTTGACCATTGTTACCGGTATCAGCTACGGCCACTGCACTATTATTAACAGAGGCGAAATCCGTATGCCACCAGCCACAGGTCAGACAGCCTTTATGAGTATTAGCAACCACTCCTGCCGTAGCAGTAGCGTCTGCATCTCCGGTAGTCATACTGTTAGTTCCACTCACAGTGACTGAACCACTACCACACCATCCACCGACAGTAGAATTATTTACCTTTGCACCATTACCTTGACCATTGCCTCCGGTAGTGGCAACTGCTACCGCACTATTACTAACATAAGCTGTATCACTGCTCCACCAGGCCAGCGCTGGAGCGGCGGCCGCTAAAAACAGCGCGCCCGCACCAATTAAAGCCGCAATTTTTTTGGACATTTTCTTTCTCACCTCCCTTCAAAAATTTTTAACCTTTAATAACCTAATCGGAAAACAAAAAAACCCGCCAAGAACCGCGGGCTAATTTAAATTTATCTGGAAAGTTATTGAACAAATAGTTTTTTTTCACTTAAATCCTATAAAAATCTAAGAGTAATGGGCAGGCTACCTTGTCATAATAAAATTATTTTGGGATAGATGTCAAGAGGATAAAAAGAGGACAAAAGCAATCAAATTATCTCTTTCTCTTTTATTAGATTCATTTTTCTGGCCAAATCCTCAAATCTTTGAAGTAAAAATTTCCAAAAAATAAAAATCCCAAGAAAATCAATCAAAACATCCCTAATACTCCCCTCTCTTGTTGGAACAAAAACTTGATGTAATTCATCTGCTATTGCATATAAAGCCGAGATTAAGATCGCCAATTTAACACCCTCTTTTTTATCATATAATGCAATTCTCCAAAGTAAAAATAAGATCCCATATTCAATAATATGTAAAGTTTTAAAAAATAAAAAAGTTATTAAATAGTTTTCCGAAAAAGTTAATCTTTGTCGAGAAGAGAGAAAAAAAATAATTCCCATCCAAGCAAAAGGAGCGCTAAATCTTAAAACGCTTTTACATTTCTTCAACTTCTGTTTCATCAGAATAATTTTCTTTGCTCCTTTTATTCAACCAAAAATAAACACCTATCATACTAATACCCAGACCAATAAAAATCAATGGCAAGACATTATTCCCGAACTTTTTTTGACTAAAAGAAGCGGGTGATGAAATATCTTCTTTCTTGCCCATCACCTCACCCTCTTCGCCCAGAAAAATTTCTTTGCTAAAATTTTCTTCACCAGAAACTGTTGACTGTGGAGTCTCGGCTAATCCCAAAACAGAAGTCGGACTACTAGTCGAGGCAAGCTGAACAGGAGTTGGAGAAGAAATAGAAGTAGGTATTGATTCCTCGGTAAGAGTCGAATCCGATAAACAAGAGCCATTAGCAGCCCCTTTAGTCGGATTTGTCAAACACCAACTACCAGAAACTTTAGACCAACTAATCCCCTTTTTCGAGCTATTATAATTCATACTATCTTTTTCCTGACCGCTCGAATCAAGTAGTCTCACCGAATCACCATCATTATTAAAAACATTACTAGTCTCAATTATATAGAAACCATTAGCGTTTATTTCTGCCGAAAATGTCTTTGGCGATGAACCACCATCAGCAACATCATCTATCTGCCAATTTTTTAAACTTACCAGAAAATTATTAGCATTATAAATTTCTACCCATTCTTTACTATCTTCCGGATTAGGCATTACTTCGGAAAGATAGATATTTTCAATTTCTGGAGTAGAAGTTGGAGAAGGAATCAGGGTGGGAATCGATGTAGGCGTAGGGGTGGACGAACCAATAGAAGATAAACTTACGATTAGCTCATACTCAGAACTATCCTCGTTTATTGTTGTTCCAACACGACGAATTCTTAATTGTAATAAATATTTCCCCGGTGATAATCCAGATTTTACTTTTGCTTTTATGAATCCTACCCACTCTCCATTATTATCGGTAATAAACTTTGGAAACTTTTCCCAAGAAGATGTATCCCCTAACCACTGACCACTATCCTCGCCGTAAGTTTCTCCTTTATTTAACTGAGAATTCTCCTCGCCGATCCTCACTTTTTTATAATATTCTGCGTTTTGCGAAGCACCTTGAATATTAATATTAATAACAAACTCCTCTCCTACTATCACTTGGCTATTAAAATCAAGGGTAATTTCAGTTTTAGCTAAACAAACTTTAGGAGGAAAGATAATAAAAAGAAGAGTAAAAACAAATAAAAATCCTAACAATCTTCTGGGCATTAAAATAATTTATCACATTTTTTATTTAGACAACAACTGCTCTTTTCAAAACCAACCTTCCCCCTTTACTATTTCCTCATTTTATGATACGATCGTAAATAATTTGAGGAAAAATAAATGCAGGGAAAGAAAAAATTAAGTTTAAAAGAAAAAATAATTTTTACTGCTCTTTTTCTTTTAGACAGATCAAATGAAATTTATGATTATTTTGAAAATCCTAAAAAAATCGAACCTTATAGACTAAAATCAGATCTCGCTCAAC
>CAZIOQ010000053.1:0-8434 GCA_964540975.1 uncultured Gammaproteobacteria bacterium | reverse complement strand
AACCAAAACAATTGCTAAAACGAAAAAATTTCAAACCTTTGCTATCAGAGCCAATACAAGCATTACTCAACCAAAAATACCGGCAAAAAAAATTGAAATAGAAATTGGAGAAATAATTCGAAAAGAATTTCACAAAAAAGTCAATTTGGATCGCCCAGATTTGACAATTTTTGTCGAAGCGATAGATAAGAAAAAATTCGCTATTTACACCAAAAAACAGCCAGGCCTAAAAGGTCTTCCTATTAGTTCAGGAGGGAAATTTTTAAGCTTGTTATCAGGCGGAATCGATTCGCCTGTTGCTGCTTTTAAAATAATGTCTCGGGGAGGCAAAATTAAGTTCATCCATTTCCACAGTTATCCCCAAACATCAATGGAATCCGTTAATAAAGCAAAAGAAATTATTAGGGTCCTTAAAAAATTCCAACCGGTGACCACTACTCTTTTTCTTATTCCTTTTTTAGAAGCCCAAAAAGAGATCTATTTTAAGATAGAGAGGAAATTTTTAGTCCTTCTTTATCGCAGATTAATGTTGAAAGTTAGTCAAGAAATTGCCAAAAAGTATAAATGCCAGGCTCTCGTTACAGGAGATAGCCTGGGTCAGGTGGCCAGCCAAACAATTGAAAATTTAAGTATCCAAGACTCGGCCATCAGAATTCCAATTCTTCGACCTCTCATCACTTACCACAAAGAGGAAATTATTCAAATCGCCCAAAAGATTGGCACTTACTTAATCTCAATTAAACCTCATCAGGATTGCTGTACCCTTTTCGTCCCCAAACATCCAATCATCAAAGCAAAAATTAGGGAAATTATTCAAGAAGAAAAAAAATTTGATTCTGATAAATTAATTAAAGCAATGATCCAAAAAAGGCAAATTATTAAAATATAATCAATGAAAGCAGGCAATGTCATCATTATTGGTCGTCCTAACTCGGGTAAATCCACCCTAATTAATTCTTTGGTCAACCAAAAAGTCTCGATTACTTCTCCAAAACCACAAACCACTCGAAAAATTATCAAGGCGGCTTATTGGGATGAAAGAGGTCAGATCATTTTTTGGGATACACCAGGATTGTTAAAAAAAACTTTTGATTTGGTAAGTAAAAAAATTAACCTTCTACCAACTCACTCATTAAAACAGGCAAACGTTGTTGTTTATCTAGTGGATAAAACTCGGGAAAGAGGCGAGGAAGAAAATCTTATTCTAGGAATCGCTAGAAAAGTAAATCAACCAAAAATTTTAGTCTTTAATAAAATTGATATTCTTCATCCCGATTACCGCTATCAATATGAATTTCTCAAAGAAGAGTTTGATGATTTTGTCGAGATTTCTGCCTTAAAAAAAATTCATTTGAAAACCCTTTTAGAAAAAATATTCAATTTTCTCCCGGAAACAGATCGGTCTCTTTTTGATCCAGAAATGTTTCAGGTTAAAAAAAGTTTAAATTTAACCGCAGAAGAATTTGTTGAAGAATTAATTCGAGAAAAAATTTTTTTAACCTTAAGACAAGAACTCCCCTATTCAACCATGGTAGAAGTCCAAAATATGGAAGAAAAGGAAGATATTTTTGTCATCATCGCCAAAATCTTGACTAATAGTGAAAAATATAAAAAAATGATTATCGGCAAAAAAGGAAAAACAATAAAAAGTATTGGTACTAAAGCTAGAAAAGAGCTAGAGCTTTTTATCAACAAAAAGGTTTTTTTGGATTTAAAGGTAATTACCGATCCTTATTGGCAAGAAAGGTTTGTCTAAAAAATACTTGATAATTTTTTAGATTATGTTATAAAAATAGAGCAATTTTGTCTTAGGATCCAGTCAAAATACTATTACCAAAAAGTTTTAAGTTGATCAATGATCAAATTAACTAACATTTATAAATCATTTGGGAGAAAAAAAGTGCTTCAAAATATTAATTTTGAAATAAAAAAAGGGGCAATAACCGGATTATTGGGACCAAATGGTGCTGGTAAGACAACTACAATGAGAATTATTGCTGGTATTCTTAAACCAGATCGAGGTAGTGTTCAAATAAATAATCTTTATTTAAATCAAAACCCCCTAAAAGTAAAATCGATCATTGGTTATTTACCGGAAGATAACCCTTTATACGAATTTTTAACAGTTAAAGAATATCTAAAATTTATAGGAGCTATCAAAAAGGGAAAAAATTTAAAAAAACAAATGGAAAAACTAGTAAAAGAATTGGGACTTGATAAAGTTTTAACTGAAAAAATCGAATATCTTTCTAGAGGTTTCAAGCAAAGGGTAGGATTAGCTGCCAGTTTGTTAGGCGATCCTAAGATATTAATTCTTGACGAAGCCACTTCGGGTTTGGATCCCAACCAAAGAATAGAAATTAGGAATTTTATAAAAACTCTCAAAAAAACCGTTTTGTTTTCCTCCCATATTCTTCCTGAAGTTCAACAAATTTGTTCAGAGGTGGTGATTATTAACAATGGCAAAATTATTGCTCAAGGCAAGATAGACAAATTACTTAAAACTACACCCCGGCTGAAGGTAGGAATTAAAAATGCTACCGAGGCTAAAATCAAAAATTATTTTCAAAGATTTTCTGATATTAATCTAAAGATTGAAACCAAAAACAATTTAGTTTGGCTTTCCTTAGAAACTCAGCAAAAAATCAATTTACGGGAAATTATTTGGGCAATGATTAAAAAGAACCGAGATTGGCAAATTTATGAAATGGAAGAAAAAAAGCAAAATTTAGAGGAAATATTTAACCAACTAACGAAAGATGAATAACTTTCCCACTCTCTACAAAAAAGAACTCAAAAATTATCTTTATACGCCAACAAATTTTATTTTTATTGCTCTTTTTGGCTTGATTAATAATTGGTTATTTTTCCAGAACTTTTTTTTAATTCAACAAGCAACTTTAAATCAATTTTTTGACAATCTTCCTTTTTTGCTTCTTTTTTTAATCCCGGCCTTATCAATGAGTTTATTAAGTGAAGAAAAGAAAAAAGGCACTTGGGAAATTTTACTCAGCTTACCAATAAACGAAATAGAAATTATTTTGGCTAAATTTTTTGCTGGCCTTAGTCTCATCTTTTTTGCCCTATTAACCACTATCAGCTCAGCAATTACTGTTTTTCTCCTTGGCAACCCTGATTTTGGCTTGATCGCTAGTGGCTATCTTGGAGCTCTTTGGTTAAGTGCTAGCTATTTATCTTTAGGAATTTTTATTTCTGGCTTAATTAATCAACAAACTGCTGCCTTTTTTATCTCTTTTGTTGTCCTTTTTATTAATGATCTATTTAATCAAGAATTTTTCTTAATGAAGCTGCCTTTTCAAATAAAAAATTTTTTTGAGTTTTTGAGTTTGAGATCACATTATGAAGAAATTGCTACTGGTCTTTTGACTGGCAAAAGTCTTTGGTTTTTTATTTCTTGGATAACAATTTTTCTTAGTCTGGCTTATATTAGATTAAAAAAGAAATGAAGAGTAAACTAAACTTTGTCTGGCTCTTCGGGACCATCAATTCGCTAATTATCGTTATTCTGGGCAATATTATTTTTTCTTTTATTCATCCTCAATTGGATCTAACCAAAAATAAAATTCATTCCCTCTCACCAATAACAAAAAAAATAGTCTCTCAATTAGACGATGTGGTAGAAATTAAAGCTTTTGTTTCGGAACAACTCCCACTCCAATTATCCTCGCTTAAGGACAATCTTTTATTGTTCCTGAATAACTATCAAAATTTATCCGGTCACAAGATAAAAGTAACAGTTTTAGATCCAAATAAAAACGAACAAGCCAAACAAGAAGCAAATAGAATTGGTTTGGGGCCGATTCAATTCTCAACCATCGAAAATGATAAATTTCAAGTGAGCCAAGGATATTTTGCTGTTGCTATTGCTTATCAAGATAAAAGTGAAGTCATTCCTACTTTAGAAAATTTTGCCAATTTGGAATATTATCTTACTTCAACAATTAAGAAAGTTACCAGTGAAAAGTTAAAAACTATTGCTTTTGCCGCTGGTCACCAAGAAAATTCACCAAGTCAACTAGAAATTGCGACCAAAATTATTTCTCAATCTTATCAATGGCAGATTGTCGATTTAGGCGACAAGAATGCTACCTTCAATAAAAATATTGATCTTTTGATTATTAATAATCCAAAAGAAAAATTCTTAGAAAGAAGTAAATTGGTTTTGGATCAAATAATTCAAAGTGGCAAAGGGGTAATACTACTAATTGATAAGATTAACGTTGATAATTCTTTAATTCCCAATAAGTCAGATAATAATCTTAATGACCTGCTAACTTATTATGGATTTAAAATAAAAGATAGTTTAATTTTGGATCCATCGGCAGTAATTGCTAGTTTCAGGGATCAAACAGGCAATTCTTTTATTACCGCTTACCCATTTTGGGTCAAAATCTTACAAAACAGAATTAACAAAGAATTCACTCCTTTAGCGGGAATTAATACTCTTATTTTTAATTGGGTCTCTCCAATAGAACTAGAAAAAAATGCGATTTGGTTAGTAAAAACAACTCCTTATTCTTGGGAAGAGAAAAATCCAATCTTGCTTCCAAATAGAGATTTTGGAAAAGAAAAAATTGAAAATCAAGGAGAAAAAATAATCGTCGGTTTCCAAAATCAAAAAATGGCCTCATTTTTTGCTGATAAAAATCCAAACAATTTAATCAAACAAATAGGCGAAGACGGTTTAATTTCTAACCAAAATCAGCTGAAAATGGTCGTTGTCTCTGATGCAGATTTTATTAATGATGAGAGTATCTCTAATAATCAAGAAAATTTGGTCTTTTTTATGAATTTAGTTGACTTTTTAACCCAAGAAGAAGATCTTAACCAAATAAGGAGCAAAACTTTAGCCTTATACCCAATAAATATTCCTCAGGATAAACAAAAACAATTGATAAAAATTATTAACTTAACTGCGCCCCTATTTGTTTCCTTTATAGCTTATTTTCTCGTGTTTTTGATTAGAAAAAAAATTATTCTTCAAGAAAAATTTTAAATGAGAAATAAATTTTTAATTATTACTATTGGGATTATCTTATTGCTTGGATCTTTTTGTTTATTTTTAATTCGTCAACAAAGACAAAAAACTTTGCCAGAAAGCAAAAAAATATCTCTTAACCTTGGAAATATCGACAAAATTTCTATTAAAGAAAAGGAGAAACCAGCAGTGATTTTGGAAAAAAAAGATAACCAATGGATCATCACTTCCCAAAACAATATTCCTGCCGATGAAAGAAAAGTAGCTTCACTCCTAGAAGCTCTAAAAACAATCAATCAATTAAGTATTGCTTCCGAAAAC
This sequence comes from uncultured Gammaproteobacteria bacterium, assembly GCA_964540975.1. Classification (GTDB taxonomy): domain Bacteria; phylum Patescibacteriota; class Microgenomatia; order UBA12405; family UBA6130; genus CAZIOQ01. Next base: position 3,114 of record CAZIOQ010000053.1, on the reverse strand, counting down.
CCTAAAAATTTTTCTCGACTTGGGATAGATCAAGAAGCACCTATCTTAAAAATAAGTTCTGGTAATCTTCAGCAAGAAATTATTATTGGTAGCCTTTCTTATGCTAGAAATGGAAATTTTATAAAATTTCCTGATGAAAATAAAGTTTGGCTTATTCCCGCTTACTTAAAGACAAGAGTAGAAAATATTGAATGGAAAGCCAACTCAACTCCGGCTCAAAACAATCCAACTGCTTTCCCATAAATATAGAAATGGTGTTTTCCCTCCCAGAAGCTTTATTTCATACCTATCATTTTTTTAACTTACTGACTAATTCTTGAGCAATTAAATTTAGCCATTGAGGAAATTGATCAACTTCAATCTTTCTTTCAAACCAATATCCGGATGCTTCCATCAAGCCCTTAGAACCTAAAACATCTAAAGGAGTAATTTTAACATCCAATTTATTCCTAGAAAGCTTTGCTAGACATCCATATCCCATTCCTGGTCGTAAAACAGTTGGTGCCCCAAACACATTAGAAGAGAGGTCGCCATTTTCATCTAAAAATAAAGTTTCTAATAAATCATCAATATCTTTTTTGGAAAATTTAACTTGATTATGTTTGGCAAATCTTTCTAGACCTTCAACAATATAAGCCTTAATTTCTGACAAACTTCTTTCTTTACCAACCAAGATTAATTCTCCCAATCTTTTTTCTACCGAAGCGATGTTTTGGGTAGTAATAAATTTTTCAATTTGAAAGATAAATTTTTCCCCATCTTGATAAAAAGCATAAATTAATATTAACTGAATCTGATAAAAAATCTCATCAATTTTTTTCAAAAGAAACCATAATCTTTGGTAATCATCCCCAATTCTTGCCACTACTCCTCTTTCATCAAAAACAAATTTTGTATCTTGAAAAACTTTTTTAGCAATTGTTGGAGCACCAAATATTAACTTAAATAATTTTTTAGAAAAATCTGTGGGATAAATGAGGAATGACTCCTTTTCGTCAATAGCAATTTTTTTCATTTGGCTTTCTGGTGGCATCAAAAGAAAATGTGCATGGAAAACCCGAACTGATTGCCCACCGGCATAATATTGTCCTTCAGGATCTCTAATAAAAGAAAAGGGAGTAGCATTATAGCCAAAACAAAAATTACCTCCTTGCATTTTTTTTGAAAAGTTAACAAAAATATCTTTTATTAATAAAGTTATTTTAGATAATGTTTTGATTTCCTCATCAGACATAAATTTTAACGAAGGAACAAAATGGTTGGTTAAATACCAAAGTTGGAGATGGGGATATTGCCAAGGGAGATAGCTTCTTTTAGGAAAAACAAGAGCCCAATGATTAGTTATTTGGGAAGGATCAATCAAACCATTCTTTAAATGAAAAAATGGCTCAAATTCAAGTTTATTTTTCTTCCTAACAAACAAAGCAATAATTTCATTAGCAATTCTTTTTCTTAAAAAGGCTGGTTTCAAAGAGCTCCAGGGATCAAGAAATTTACCCTTAAGTTCTGGTATTTCTTCTTCGCGAACTTGATAAATAGTCCTTGGAAAACCTAAAACTATTTTAGGCATATAAATTTTCTTCAGTCAATAATATTAATTTTCTCGCTAGTAGATTTTAGCCTATTAATAATTATTATTAAAGAAGGAATTTTTATTTCAAATCAAAAAATGATAAAATAAGTTTAAATTAGATTGCCGGGTCGTCTAATGGTAGGACAGACGGCTCTGAACCGTCCAATTGTGGTTCGACTCCACGCCCGGCAGCCAATTTGTAAAGTTTTTGTTTCCCGCCTCCGCTCGGGGTTTCGCCCCTCGCTTCGGCGGATGAATTTTCAAGCAATTTCCAAGGTTTTTTGTATTCTACAAAAACCTCCCACTCCCGCAGGAGCGGGTTCGAGCCAATCTTTTTCAGGAAATTTTTCTTTTCGGAAAAATTTCCTCGCAAAGCGGCATTTGTGCTTGATTAGCAGTCAAAATGAAGTTTTTGCAAAGTTGGATGGAATTAAGAAAGGAATTGAACGGATACCTCTGGTAAGAATTTTATATCATAAGGGATACTCGAGGTAGAACTACTTTTACCAAAATCAATACTCGAAATTTATGGTTCCTTCGGTCTAGCGAATTAAATAAATTGTTAAAAAAGAAAGGTGTAAAGATTGAAAATGAATTGGAGGAGGACACAGGGATTAATAACTTAAAAGGAGTGACAATCTATGGCAAATTTAAGTAACAAAATTTCTATTCTTATTGATAAGGATCTAAAGAAATCAGGAGAAAAAAAATTCGCACAGAGACGAAATAGATTAATTGGCAAAGAGGTTGTTTCCTATGGAGTGAAAGTCCGAGAAATTAGAAAAATTGCTAAAGAATATTTCAAGCGGTTTTCAAAAGAAAAGTGGCGAGAGATTATCAAAGAGTTGATGTCAACAAAAGTGTTTGAGAATCAAATGGCTGTGGACCTTTTTCTTAAAACGGAGGAAAAGATAAATATTTCTGAAATTGAAGAATTGATTAAAGAGTACGTTGATAATTGGGCAACCTGCGATACGATAAGTAGCGAAGTCGTCGCGAAAGTATTAAAACATTCGCCAAGAGAAATAAAAAGTTTGGATGCTTGGGCAAAATCTAGAAATATTTGGCTGAAAAGGGCTGCTTTAGTAACAATAGTGAAACTCAAAAACAAGATTGAAGATTGGCAAAGAATTGCTTCTCAAATGCTTTCCTTTTTTGGCGAGGAACAAGAACTGATTCTTAAAAAAGCAATACACTGGCTACAAAGAGAAGTTCTTTAATAACGGGGTGAGAAGAACGTTGCGCCCCGTTTTTTATTTTTGTATATAATAAGTTCAGCGGCGGCGCGCCCGCAAAGCGGGCGGAAGTGGAAGCGAGGACGGGCAAAAATAAATCCTATTTAAAAAAAGAAAACTTTTTGATAAAAGAAGCCAAAGAATCAGAGCCGCTTACCCTTACGCGGGGTAATTGATAGCGCTCTTGACTTTTTTCTGTCAGAGCAAAACGGGTAGTGACTGCTTCTTGATAACCGGCTTGCTGAACCAATGTAATAATTTTTTGATTAAAGCGGCCTGTCGGATAAGAAAAGGACGTCACGGGCG
>CAZIOQ010000052.1:0-2763 GCA_964540975.1 uncultured Gammaproteobacteria bacterium | reverse complement strand
ATTTGAGAGACAATATCACCCAGCCTAGTTTTGATAGATTTTATTTTATAATCACCTAAACCCAAAATTTTTTTTCTAAAAAGAGGTTTTGAGACACTGACAGGAAAGGGAGCAAATGTTTCTTCAAGGTCAAATTGGATTTGATTGGAAGAGATAATTTCTTTTTTTACCCCACTAATTTGATAATCAATATCTTGGGCCTCCAGTAATTTACCATCGTGCCATTTTAGTTGAGTATTGAGGGTAAAAACATAAGTTTTTCCCTGATTTTTAATTTGCCAATCTAAAGCCACACCAGCGGTTGCCTCTCCTCCAGGAGTTAATTTTGTTAAACCTAAGGAAATCAAACTTTCTACTTCTTCCGGCAGAGAAAAAAGAGAATAGTTACCTAAAATACCGACAATGCGTTTTTTCTGTTGATGTTGCTGCCATATTTTTATTAGATTAGGTGCTAGTTGGTAGATAACTAATCCTATTAATAGGCCAAAAAATATCAAGAGAATATTTTTTTTAATAAAGGCGAAGATAATTTTTATCTGAGTTACTTTTAATTTGATCATCTTCAAACTAAAATAAGCCTAAATACCGAAATGAGGGTAAAGCAGACAATTGAAGAAATAGTGATAATAAACATAATCTTTTCCCAACCTCTCTTGGTCACCTGGGGCGAGAACCAGTTACTAGCAGTTCTGGCGTCTTCGCTAGGTGGTTGAAGTAGAATTAAGCCGACAGAAGTTAGGGCAAAAAATCCTTGACTGATTTGTAAAAAAAGATCAATATTCATAAATTTAGTCTAGAGAATCCACCTGATAAGACTACTAATTAAATCTAGAAGAAATGAGACAAGAACATAGGTCCAAAATAAAGATAACTCAAAAGAAGGTAACACAAAATTATGACCCTGAAAACCAGAAAAAGAAAATGGTTCAATTTGGAAATTAGGGACTAAAATAGTGGTTAAATAAAGAGCAAAAACATTGATTATCCATCTGAATATTCCTAAAGTAAGGATATTAATTGGCAGTAAAAGCAGTTTAATAATTGGTTTAATCAGAATATCGAAGAAACTTAGAGCAACCGCTGCTTTGGCTAAAGTCGTATAGCTATCAGCAAGATTAAGAGTAGGAAAGGTTTGCAAGATAACTGCTAGAGAAATAAAATTGATAAACCAAAATTTAATTAACTTTTTCATCTATCTGCTTTAAAACTTATCAGAAAATAAAGTTTTTTTCAAGTTTTTTAAAATAATAACCGTTATAGTCACCAAGATAATAATAATGATTAATCCCATAAGATAAGGCATAATTAATAAAAATTTTTCCTCATTGCTTATTTTTGATTGAAAGAAATATTTTTGATTATTAATTAGAATTTCCCATTCGAAAGTTGAAGCTAATATTATTTTGTTGATTGCCGGAGGAGAGACAGAGAGGGTTGTTTTTCCAAAAAGGGGAAGGATTTCTAGTTGACTTTGATGGATCGGTTGATTTTTTTGATTATTAAGAAAAGCTGATATTTGCAAGTTTTTAAAGCTAAAGATAGTTTTGTTTTGAATCCCAAATTGAATTTTGGCTAATCTTTTGATTAAAGGAGTAAGATTATAAAAAATTAAACTATGGTTAATCTCAAAATCTGGCTCTGCAAATTGCAAAGGTAAAATATTATCAGCAAATTTAATATTGATATTTGGTTGAGTGTCTTTGCCAAGATAGCTTCCTGGTGGAGGTGGATAATCATCTTGGACACCATGAATAACTAGAGTAAAATGATTAAGATCAAGATTGGAAAAATAATCAACTCCACCAGTAGTCTTCTCCCAGGTTGGATCGACCTGGATCCAAATGTTTCTTTCCCAGTCCCAATACTCTGGCCAGGCATGGAGGATGTTGCTGCCTACAGGTTTGATTTTAGGATTATTAGTATAAGCATAACCTTCAATTTCCCTAGCAGGAATCTCAGCGGCTCGGGCTAGAGAAATAAAAAGATCAGTAAATTCGCTACAGACCGCCTGATTCGGATTTTCTAGTATCTTTTCTGCTCCAATTCTTTGAGGATGATTATTAGCTCGTTGATAATCATAATCAAGAGTTTGGATGACAAATTTATAGATTTTCTTAATAGTTTTTTGATTTTGAGCGATCTGCTTAATTTGAGGATTATCAATTGGCCAAAAATTTGTTGAACCAAGAAAAAGAGGCAAAGACTCCTCTTGATTGTAAAATTTTTTCCTTGATGGTTGGGAGAAAATTTTAGCTTGTCCTTCGACAGAGATTTCTAAATGTTGTTGAGGTTCAAGAATATATTGAGCAAGCCAATTACCATTATTGTCAATTTTAACTTGGCCTGGTTGGGGACGAATCTTAGAAAAGAGAACTTCCTGGTAGTTAGTTTCTGGCGGAAGGGGAATTTCCATTAAGACTGGAGTATTGTCTGGGTTTTCAAGATAATAATTCAACGAAAAGTCAAAAGCTTGAAAATCAGCAAATGCGAGTACAATTGGACCTTGAGTGAATTTTTCTTTTTTAAAAATAATTTCTCTTTGATTATTGACAACCCTGTTTTGGTTTGGCTCAACAGAAGCATAAGCTAAACTACTAAAACTTAATGGAACAGTTATGGTAACTTGATAATCTGAAAGTTGTTCTATTTCTTTTGGTCGAGGAACGATAATTTCCCAGGTTTGTCCTTTTCTACTGGCGAAATTCGGAATCGTATATCTTAAATGAAAATTTAATGTTTCTCCTTTGCCAACAACTTCTTTGT
>CAZIOQ010000051.1:0-14696 GCA_964540975.1 uncultured Gammaproteobacteria bacterium | reverse complement strand
GTCCTTTTTATTGGCTCGGCTTCCACCACTTTTACTTTTTGTCCACCTTTCAAGCCTGAAAGCTTAATCTTTTTTTCTTGTTTTTTGTTTTTTTTCATTTTGGCCTTAAATAACTCCGCTGAGTGCCAACCATTAACTTTCTACTTCCACTCCCATACTCCTTGCTGTTCCCAAAACAATTCTTTTTGCCGCCTCCAAATCAGTGGTATTCAAATCTTTCATCTTTAGTTGAGCAATTTCTTCGAGCTCCTTTTGGCTTAATTTTCCTACTATTTGTCTTTTAGTTTCGCCAGCACCTTTCTCTAAGTTCAATTTCTTTTTAATCAAATCCGCTACTGGCGGCAATTTGGTCACAAAAGAAAAAGTTCTGTCTTCATAAACAGTAATGACTACGGGAATGATGTTGCCTTTTTGACTTTGGGTAGCCTGATTATATTGATTAATAAAATCCATAATCGGCACTCCCTGCTGGCCCAAGATTGGCCCGGTTGGCGGCCCAGGATTAGCCTCACCAGCAGGCAAATTTAATTTAATCACTGCTTTAATTTTTTTCGCCATTGTTGAAAAATTACCAATTTCAGATTTTAAATTTGGCAATCAAGATTTAAATTTTACTCACTTGCAAAAAGTCCAATTCTACCGGTGTCTCTCGGCCGAAAATTGAAACCAGAACTTTTAGCTTGCCTCTTTTCTCATCAATTTCATCAATTGTCCCCAAAGAATCAGCAAAAGGTCCATCAATAATTTTCACTGCTTCACCAAGACTAAATTTTGTCTCGAATTCTGGTTTTTGTTCAACAATTCCCTTAACAATTTTTTCCACCTCTTGATCGGCAATAGGCATTGGTCTATCACCACTACTAACAAAATTAGTGATTCCTGGGGTAGTTTTTACTATGATCCAAGATTGATCATCTAAAATCATCCTCACCAAGATATAACCCGGAAATACTTTTTCTTTGGTTTTAACCTTTTGGCCTCGGCGAATTACCATTTTGTCTTTAATGGGAATGATGACTTCAAAAATTCTGTCCTCTAAGCCCATAGTTTTGGTTCGTTGTCTTAAGGCAGTCGCTGCTTTGTATTCATGGCCAGAGTAGGTATGAACCACATACCAAGCAGCCTTTTCCGAAGGCTTTTGATCGCTAATCTTAAATCGGAATTTTTCTTGCACTTTGGTTGCCATCTATCTTAAAGTCGCTAATTCCACCAATTTGGTAAAGATAAAATCTGCCGCTCCCAACAAAACACTCGAAACCAAAGCAATAAATAATACCACAATCGTCAAATAAGTTAAACTTTCTTTATCTGGCCAACTGATTTTGTGAAAATGTTCAATTACTTCACTCACAAACTGCCTTACCTGGTTCATATCGAAAATTATATCATAGCTAGAGCTAAATTGTCTTTTTTTTCACTCCCAGTATGGAACTAAATTTTACTGATATAATTGTTTATGGCTAGGATACAATTGTCATTCCGAATTTAGTTCGGAATCTCGTTGGGATTGAAACTAACAACGGCGGTGTCGTACCCAAATGACGTCCTCCCCGCCCGTGGCGAAAAGCCACGCTGTGGCAACGCCACTTACCGCGGAAGGGCGGGGTTTCTTCAGAAACCTCGAAAAGGAGGTCGTCTTCTTTGCTTCAATTCATCCCCCAATTCATCCCCGCCCACAAAAGGGGCGGGGTATTCTTGAAGCGCAGAATAAAATGAGATTAAAAACGAAACTTACATAACAATAATGAAATCTCAATCTTTACTCCTAATTTTAATTCTTTTATTTTTTGGGTTGTCAATCAAAAGTCTATTTCTTAAGGAGCCAGCTGTTTGGCCGGATGAAGCAATTACTGCCGATATCGCCAAAAATATAGTGGAGAAGGGCCAACCAAGCACCGAACTCTGGCAAGGGCTTTTAAAGGGGGTAGAAAAACGTGCCTCGTTTTACCCACCAATATTTTTTTACATCCTCGCTTTTTGGTTTAAAGTAAATGGACTGTCAATCGCCAATCAAAGATTGTTAACTTTTGTTTTTAGCCTTGGCTTTCTTTTAATTTTTTATCGTTTTTGCCAATTAATCCTCAAAAGTAGATCAAAAATCTCTTTACTGCCATTATTCCTTTTAACAATTGATTTCACTTTTGTTAAGGCCAGTCGGATTAGTCACCCCGAGATTTTTGTCCTTTTCTGGGGAATTTTGGCTTTATATTTTTTTACCAAATCAGCAAAAACAAAAAAAAGGAATTTTTTCTTTTTGTCGCTGGTTTTTTTGCTAGTCTTGCCTTTTTAACCCATATAATCGGCCTTTTTTTCTTCCTGACAATCTTTTTTTCTCTTTTAATCAACCAGAAAATTAAAATCTTGAAAGCAAAAAACTGCCTGATTTTGGCCGGATTTCTAATCCCAATTATCTTTTGGCTACTCAGTGTTTTGCCTTATTTACCACTAGTTAAAGAACAAATATTTTTCCATCTTTTTAGAAAAAATCTTGAAAGAAGCTGGATTTTAGTTTCTCTTTTTGACCAGCCAATTTCCGTCAAAATACTATACTTCAGTTACCTTTCAATCAGTCTCTTTTTTTGTTTTTTGTTTTAAAAAAACAAAAAAAATCATTTCTTCTTCTTGCTTTAGGCCTAATCCTTTCCTGGTTTTTTGTGATTTCGGGAAAAGGATGCTGGTATCCAGTTCTTGTTCTTCCTTTTGTTTATCTTAGTTTAGCGGTTCTCTTGAAAGAAAAATTGGATTTAAAAATTAAGCTTACCCTTGCTTTAATTTTATTTTTAAACCTCTTGGCCAATTTCAGATTGCACAGCTACCTTTTACTAACAATTGGCAAAAAAGATCATTATTCTTACAAAAATTTTACCCAAGAAATCCTTAAAATTATTCCTGAAGGAAAAACTGTTTTTCTTTCCGTCATTCCTAATCCCTATTTTGGTTTTAAAGAGGCACAAAGAAGCAACCGGCTTTATGAGTTCCCCGTTACGGCAACTGATCGCAAAAACTATACAAAAGTTTTAGATGACTCTGATTTTGTCATTTATAACCGTTCCTATGAAGAAGTCGTTTACGGCGATTTCTTATGGCAATATTTGGAAAGAAATAAATTAAGAATTTACAAAATCGGCCAACCGTTCCAGTATCAAACTTCAATCATCGAGTTAAAACCAAAAAGTGAAAGAGAGGAAAAATTTTGATCTTTTCTTAATCTTCTCGACTAATTATATTCTTGACCCTTTGGATTAACTCGGTGATGGCCAGTGACAGTCTTTTCCCGTAACCGGAAACAGTAAAAAATTTGTTGTCTTTTGTCGTCACCAAAGCTTTAATCTTAAAAAGCGGATTACCTAAACTGCGGTGTCTTTCCGGAGTAAAGTTCAATTCCAATCTTTTGATTTTGTCCCGGAAAATCCGATTGCTGATAAAAAGGCTGGCTAAACGACTAAAAACAAAATTTTTTTCATAATCCTTAATTGGAAATTGGAAACTAAAGGCTAATCTTTTTTGACTAATTAAATTTGGCTTGGCAAAATATTTCAAAATGTCTCTCACGCTGACAATTCCGAGGGGAATTTTTTGATCCTGGCGGCTAAAAATTAAAACACTGCCCACTTCCTTGTTTAAAAGATTTTTAATTAAATCAAGGGCTGGTTGATCGTCGAAAACAAAAACAATATTTGGTCGGTAAAATTCTTCCACTCTTCTGCTGCCTAAGGGGGTTTTGTCCGGCGCAAGAGAAAATGAACTGATAGATTCTTTTGGGACAACCACTTTTCTTAAATCAAAACTACTCAAAATTCCCACTGCTTTTTCTTCCCGATCCAAAACCACTAACCGGCTAGTTCTTTTCTCAAGCATCAAGTGCCTTGCTTTGTCAATATCATCTTTAAGAAAAATAAAAATTGGCTGCCGGACAGGCAAAATATCTTTAACTTTTTTTCTCATTAAAGGATCGGCAACCATCAAACGAAGGATTGACTGATAAGAAATTACTCCTCTAAACTCACCATTTTGCTCAAAAACAGGGAGTTGATAAACTCGAGATTCAACCATTAATCTGGCCACTTCTTCAACTGGCGTATTTAAAAAGATTTTTGCCGGAGTATATAAAACTTTCAAAACCTTTTCTGTCGCTATCGGCCTTTTTTTCAAAAAAGAATAATAAAGGTTGACTAAACCAACAAATTTTTTGCCCTCAAAAATAAAAACTGCGTCGTGTGAACTCTTAAGCTGAGAGAGCACTCGAGAAGCTGGATCGTTAATTTGGGCCTTTTTAAACCCAGAAGTTTTTAAAAGTTGTTTTGCCAAAATCGCCATTTTTTACAATTTAATAATAGCATATCTTCACTTTTAAATAGTAATCTGCGTCACCGAAAACGATTGTTTCAAAACCCACCTCCAACGTCATTCTGGCAATCCGCCGGCTGGCGGAGCGTCAAGAATCGATTCCTGACTTAAGCAATACCTGATTCTGGACAAGCCAGAATGACGATAGATCCCGTGTCAAGCACAGAATGGTATTGAAAGCACGGAGTTGATAATCTTTGTTAAAGACAAAAGGCAATTTTTGATTTTCCTTGAAATTTTGTCGAAATTTTGTCCGCCAACTGGCGGATAGACATCGACAAAGAAGTTATTTTCCTCTCCGATACTTCTTCCTAAAAAAAAAGCCAATACCTAAAGCCGGCGCCCAAACGATAGAATAAACTCCCAGCCAAATTGCCAATCCAGCTAAAACACGACCAGTTTTAATCAAGGACCTGACTGCTTGCTTAAAGATAACTTGCGGTCTCCACGGCTGAGTTGGCGAATAAGGCAATGCCAATTCGTCGGTAGAAAGGTAAACTGTTACCTTAGCCATTTCAGCGCTCTTTTCTAAATACTGTTGCCTGCCTTTTAAGCTATCAATTTGCTCTTGAAGATTAATAATTTCTCGTTGCACCCGAAGAATATCGTCTACTTTTTCCGCCTTAGCCATTATTTCTTCAAATTTTGCTTTTGTCTTTTGAAGAGTCTCCAACCGACTTTGGATATCAACATATTCATCAGTTACATCCCGGCCGACTAAATTTTCAGCAATCACCCTTACTCCCAAACTACGGAAAAAACTTAAAGCCAAATCAAGATCTTTCGCCGGCACCCGAACTATCACTGTTCCACTTTCAACCCCTAAGGGAGAAGAAATTTGGCTTTCAACCATATAGCCACCCAACTCCTGGGATTTTTTAATTATTTGATCTTGAGTATTCCGCACATCTTGAACCAATAAAGAAAGAGTAGTATTCTGAATTACTAGCCTATCTTGAACCTCAGGTGCTGGTACTGATTCTTGAAAAGGTAAACTTAACGATAAACCTGATTTAGGGCGGGATAAACTAGCCAGCCCCTCCTTATAACTAGTCTCTGAAACAGTGGTGGAGCGGAAAGAAGTTTGTCTTTTAAAAAGAAAAAATATTAAAAATAAAATCAGTAAAAATTGCCAATTTCTTTTAAACCAATTTAAAGCCTTGGTCAACATTGAAGAATTATGACAAAGAAAAATCTTTTTTGCAACTCTCCCAACAGTCCTGTATAATTTGACAATAATGATGACCAAAAGTTATCAATACATTATTATTAATTAGCCGCTACCAAGTTAATCTTGGTGAACCGGCTTTGGCAAAATCCTTCCCCAGAAGGATTTTTTTAATTTTAAATTATGCTAAAATGACCAAAATGAGAAAAAACAAATATTTCTCTCTCCCGTCTTCACAATTTGATTTTGTCGCCAACGAAAAAAAGCTTTTGGACTGGTGGTACAAAAAAGAAGTGGTAAAAAAATATTTAAACAAGAACAAAAACGCTAAGAAAAACTTCTCTTTTATCGATGGCCCGATTACTGCCAATAACCCAATGGGCGTTCATCATGCTTGGGGCCGGACTTTAAAAGATCTTTACCAAAGATATAAAAATATGCAAGGATTTTGCCAAAGATTCCAAAACGGCTTTGATTGCCAAGGTCTATGGGTCGAAGTGGAAGTAGAAAAAGAAAAAGGGTTTAAAAACAAAAAAGATATTGAAAATTACGGCATTGACAAATTCGTTCAAGATTGCAAAGAAAGAGTTTTTAAATATGCCGCCGTGCAAACCCAACAATCAATCCGCTTAGGCTACTTTATGGACTGGGAAAACTCTTACTACACTTTAAGTGATGAAAATAATTATATGATTTGGCACTTTTTAAAAGTCTGCCACCAAGAAGGCAATATTTACAAAGGGACTGACTCTGTTCCCTGGTGTCCTCGCTGTGGCACCGCCGTAACCCAACACGAAATTTTGGATGGCGGCTATCACCAAAGAACCCACGAGGCAGTCTATATGAGATTTCCGCTGATTAAAGATGGCAAGCTCCAACAAGATGAATACCTTTTAGTCTGGACAACCACCCCTTGGACAATTCCCGCTGATACTTTGGTGGCTGTTCATCCTAAATTGCGATATGCTCAAGTTGAATATCAGGGCAAAAAATATTGGCTCGCTCACAATCTAATCAACAAAATATTTAATCAGCCGCTAGCTCCCTTAAAAGTCATTACCGGCCGACAATTGATCAGGGAGGAAAAAATCACTCATTATAAGGCTGCTTTTGACAACCTGCCAATTATTAAACAAATCGCCAAAAGTCCCCATTTTCATCAAGTAGTCGAAGCAAAAGATTTAGTGACCGAAGAAGAAGGCACTGGCTTGGTTCATATTGTTCCCGGCGCTGGCACTGAAGACCATCATTTAGTCAAAAATCAATTAAGATGGCCGGAGGTTATCTTTCCGGTAGTTGATGAAGATGGCAGCTATCTTGAAGGCTATGGATTTTTGACCGGCAAAAACGCCAAAGATCATCCTGAGTTTGTTATTAATTACCTTAAGGAAAAAGAAAATGGCCGTTATCTTTTTAAACTTGAAAATTATACCCACAGCTATCCTCTTTGCTGGCGCTGCGGCACAGAACTGATCTGGCGCTTGGTTTCTGAATGGTATATTGCGATGGATAATCCGAGAAAATCTGACGGCAAAACCTTAAGACAAAGAATGATGGCCGTGGCTAAAAAAATTAACTGGTTGCCAGAATTTGGCTTAAAAAGAGAATTAGATTGGCTAAAAAATATGACTGATTGGCTGATTTCCAAAAAAAGATATTGGGGATTGGCCTTGCCAATTTGGCAATGCGACTGCGGTTGGTTTGAAGTCATCGGCTCAAAAGAAGAATTAAAACAAAAAGCAGTTGAGGGTTGGTCCGAATTTGCCGGCCATAGCCCCCACCGGCCCTGGATTGACAAAATTAAAATTCGCTGTCCAAAATGCGGCAAATTAATTGAAAGAGTAAAAGATGTCGGCACTCCCTGGCTGGATGCTGGCATTGTTCCTTTTTCCACCCTAGTTGATCCGAAGACAAAGAAAGTTAGTTATTTAACTGACAAAAAATATTGGCGGCAATGGTATCCCGCTGATTTTATCACTGAATGTTTTCCCGGCCAGTTTCGCAACTGGTTTTATTCTCTAATTGCGATGGCAACTGCTTTAGAAGACAAGGAACCATTTAAAACTGTTTTGGGTCATGCTTTGGTAAAAGATGAGAAAGGCGAAGAGATGCATAAAAGCAAAGGCAACGCTATCTGGTTTGACGAGGCGGCAGAAAAAATGGGGGTTGACACTTTACGTTGGCTTTACTGCCGCCAAGATCCGGAATTTAACTTAAATTTAGGTTATAAAGTTGCCAATGAGGTGAGAAGACAATATTTGCTTGTTTTGTGGAATGCCTATTGTTTTTTCTTAACTTACGCCAGTTTAAACAACTGGCAACCAATCGATCAAAAATTAAACCTAAGAAATTTAGTTGTTTTGGACCAGTGGATTTTATCTCGATTAGAATCGACTAAAAAACTGGTTAGCGAAAAACTAGATGATTACCAGCATCACTTGGCTATTAGCAAGATAGAAAAGTTTTTAGAAGATTTATCCTTATGGTATATCAGAAGATCAAGAGAAAGGTTAAATCCCCAAAATCAAAACAAAAAAGACCAAGAAAATTGTTTTCAGACTCTCTATTATCTCTTAGAACAATTAGCCTTAATCCTTGCCCCATTTATTCCTTTTTTAAGTGAAGAAATTTGGCAAAATTTGCGTTATCATCAAAAAAATTATGATCCTAATGATTCGGTTCATCTTCAGAATTGGCCAAAAGCTGAAGAAAAATTTATCAATCTTCGACTAGAAAAAACAATGGCGCAAATAAGAGAAATCATCAGCCAAAGTCATTCTCAAAGGCAAACAGCCGGAATTAAAGTCAGACAACCGCTTCCCCAGCTCACAATTCGCAATTTAGGATTTAGGATTGAGAAGGAATTAATCAAGTTGATTAAAGATGAACTTAATCTCAAGAAGGTAAAAATAATCCCGGGCAAAGGCAGTCTCCAGGTTCAGCTTGAGACCAAACTGACGCCAAAATTGATTGCCGAAGGCAAAGCAAGAGAACTAATCAGAAAAGTTCAAGTCTTAAGAAAACAAGCCGGCTTATCACTTCAAGACAAAATTAAAATAAAAGCACCTAGCTGGCCAAAAGAATTTGAAAAAGAAATTTTGACTAAAACCGGCGGTCTCAGCATTAAAAAAGCAAACCAACTCACTATCGTTAAAATATGACCTTCCCCGGGTAGCAATTTCTCTAAGGATTGCTATTGGCCATAAAGCCTCTCTGTCCTTGGAAGAGCCAGCTTTACGATCCGGGATCGTTTTAGCTTTACAAACTGGTAATCAGCCTTTTTGCCTGCTTCATCTTTGCCCGGAGAAGGGCGAAAGTTCTTGGCGGGTGTGGCTTCTCAGGATCGGCAGGGTTATTTTAAGGTGCGAAATAAAATCTCTTAAATTAATCTCTTTAATCCTGGCCTGATAATTACTGGAGTGCTCTACTGCCCCAAGCTTCGCCCATCCAAAGGCATCAATCTCCCTGGCCGGTTCGGTTTCTCCCCGCAATTGGCTCTTTTGCCCGCTTGCTTCTTTGGCCCTTCCTCACCAACAAAAGGAACAAACCGACCATTTAAATACAACAAATTGGGAACGCTCTCCGTCACCCTCGGATCCATTCCGCCATGAGGATCTTCTCCATTCTTACAACATTCTTCAAATACCGCTAATACTTTATCGCTGACAAAAGCCTCTTTGCCCATTCAACTTAACACCTCCTTTCTTTTCTCAACCATTAAAAAACCCCTGATTTTTCAGGGGTCTGGAATTTTAAAAACAGATAGTTTTTACCCTCCAGCCCCTTTCTTATTAATAACAATAAGAATAAGGCTGGTGTTAAAAGAAACTACCTGGTTCATTATTAAAAAATTATAATGAAATTTTCTTTAAATGCAAGAGGCAAATTAAATTCTTTTACCGCCCTTTTCGCTGATAAACTGAAGCAAGATTTTCTCTTTCTCGGCTAGGAGCCAGGCATTATCTGCCTCAATATTTAAACGCAACAGTGGTTCTGTATTTGAAGGTCTGAGATTAAACCACCAATCAGTAAACCAAAGAGAAACTCCATCCAGATGATCAACTGCCGCTGCTCCTTGGGAAAATTTTTTCTCGACCTTTTTCATCATTCCTTCTTTGTCTTCAACTTGAAAATTAATTTCCCCTGATTGAGGATACAAATCGTATTTTTTCCTAATTTCCGAGGCTTTTTGACCACTTTGAGAAATCAACTGGAGACTTTTAATCAACGCCATTATTCCAGAATCAGCAAAATAAAGCTGAGGAAAGAAAAAGTGGTAAGAATGTTCACCGGCGAAAACAGCATTTTTCTCTCGCATTATTTGTTTAATCAGTGAATAGCCAACCGGAGTTCTTAATGGAATCCCGTTATTCTCCTTGATAATTTTTGGCACCACCCGACCGCAAATTGCATTATAACAAACCACCCTGCCAGGATTATCTTTTAAAATACTTTCCGCCAACATCGCCGTGATTATTGTTCCCGAAAACAAAACCCCTTGCTCGTCAATAAGGACCACCCGGTCACCATCACCGTCAAAACCAACTCCCAAATCAGCTTTTTGGCTGATAACTGCTTTTTTTAAAACCGCCACTGCTTCGGGCAACAAAGGATTGGCTAAATGATGAGGAAACCGACCATCTAATTCAAAATAAAGTGGATAATACTTAATCGGCAAATGTTTTGCCACTTGAGGAAAAACTTTACCGGCCATGCCATTGCCAGCATCAACGACAATTTTTAAAGGCTTAATTTTCGCTATCTTAGCAATTGACAAAACTGCTTTGATGTATTGAGGATAAAGATTTTTTTTCACTATTCTGCCTCTTTTTTTGGGCAAAACCAAATCCTGGCGAGCCAGATTTTTAACCGCCTCAAATCCAGTTTCAAAAGAGATTGATTCGCCTCCTGGCAAAGTAATTTTCAGGCCATTGTATTCCGGTGGATTATGAGAAGCAGTGATCATTAAAGTTAAATCCGGTCTTAAAAAGCCCGAGGTAAAATAGGAAATATCAGTCGAAACCAAACCCAGATCCCAAACCTCTACTCCACTTTGGATAAAATTTTCTGCCAAGACAGAAAAAATTTCCGCTGAAGAAAGCCGCATATCCCGACCAATGGCTATTGTTCTAGGAGAAAAATGTTTAACTATTGCTTTGGCGATCTGCTCCACTCCTTTTTTATCCCACTCGCAAGGCCAAATTCCTCGAAGATCATAGCTGTGAAAGATTGAGTCGCTTAACATCTTTTAGAATTAGAATATGACTGGGACATAATTGTTAATTTACTTTTGCTAAAGTGTCGGATAGGCGAAAATTTGTCGATAATTTGCTTTGATTCATTGATTTATATCCCAGTCTCAATATAGCATATTTTTAAAAAAATTAAAAAACTTAGTTCAAATGGCATCCTTCCCCTCAGGCGATATCAACCGTCTTTTCTTGCCTGCTTCATCTTTGCCCGGAGAAGGGCGAAAGTTCTTGGCGGGTGTGGCTTCTCAGGATCGACAGGGTTATTTCAAGGCGCGAAACAAGCTTTTGACCAAGAAAGATTATTCTTCTAAAAGATATTTTTTTAATTTAAGATAATTAATCTTCAAATACAAAGACAATGCTTTAACAAATTCTTTTTGAACTTGCTCCCGATAGACTAAACTTTTAACTGCAATTGTTTGCTGAAAAATGTCCCAAATTTCTTTGATATAAGCATAAAGCCAGTCTTTTTGCTTCCTTGGTTTGGTCAGATGACTGTTTTGGGAAAAAATTAAAGGAATAATAATTGTCCGTTTGTTTTTTAATCTCTCATTTAAAAAAACTTCTAATCCGTATTTTGTTTTTTTCATTTTCTTTAAAAGTTTCAAAACATCTTTTTTCCGCAAACATCGCTGGCCGGAAAATGGCCAAGAAGCATAATAATAATTAAAAGGAGTAACCAAAACTCCAATGGTTACATCAGCTTTATTTTCTAAAACCGGGTTCACCAGGGAATAAAGATGATGAGGAGAAAGATTAAGCAAATCCGCATCAAGAAAGAGCAAAAAAGGATATTTGGCTTTTTCTATTCCCATACTAACGGCATAACCTTTACCTTGGTTCTCTGACAAATTAATAATTTTTATTTTTTGAGCAAATGGCTGAAGTTTGTCTAAAGTTTTATCAGAAGAACCATCGTTAACCACGATCACCTCGCCGATCTTTTCTGTTTTTAAACAAGCCTCGACTACGCCAACAATTGTTTTGGCTTCATTATGGGCCGGAATAATACAGCTTACTTTTTGATCCATTTTTCTTTTGAAATTATCGGCGAACTTTTGCCAATTGTCAACTAACATTTTTGTCATCCCCGGCATCAGTTTCTTATTGGACCAAAACAAACAGGTATAACCGGACCAAAAAAATGTGTTAATTTTTTAAAATAAGATTTAATTGTTTTATAATGTCTAAATTTATTTTAATCCTGAAAAAATCAAGCCTGTTTTTCTTCTTTTCTCTTTTCTTTCTTTTCAGCGGGCTTTTTTCGGTAGAGGCAGTCAATCCTCAAGGAAGAATTTATTAAAATTGACGACTATGCAGTTGCTGATTCTGCCTGGGATCCTGATTGTCCTAACCAACTGGTTGGAGTTCATGTTTATCATGGCGAACCGGCCGGAGTTGTTTGCTTAGCCAAAAGTGATTATCCTGATGGCTGGTCGGGAATCTGTTTTGACCAGCAAACAGAAAAAGGAACAGGCTTTTGGTGCAGCTATCGCCCCGGTTAATGCTTCTTCTGTGCCAATATTAATATTGCAGTGATTAAAGAAGTGTAGCTAAAGTTCCAATCTAACTTAATCGTAGAGTAAATTTGTCAGTTTGACAAAATCAAGAGAATTAAGCTTGCCATCTTTGACTAAATCAGTTTTGGGCATGATTTGGCTTTGGAGAAGAAATTTAATGTCATTGCCATTAGCATATTGATCTCTGTTTAGATCACCGGTTTTAAAAAAAGCTAGGTCAACAGCGTCGATGCTCCAAGTGGTGGCTGTCTCGTTCATTCCCAAACCAGCACCATAATAATAGACCGTCTTTCCTCCCTCAAAAAAACCTTGAGGATCCCCCAAAAACCCGCCGTTATTAGGACATCGTTTTTTATCTGGAACCAAGCCGGTAAGATGCACCCATCCCCACTCACTTCCAGGTAGCCAGGAAGTGCCATTTGAGGAAGTAGCAAACCTTAAAGTTCCCACTCTTTGGCCGCTTGAGGAATCAATAATGTCACCAGGGTGGGCTAGTGCTCCAAGATAACGCCCCAAAAAGCTACTATACTTTACATCCCAGGTATAATGTCCCCACGCAAGCGGACAGGCAATTTTTTGGTAAGTCACGCCACCATCAGTACTTTGAGCCAAACAAGGCCCAGGCGCACTTGTATCACTGTAAAAATGAAGAAACTTATTCTCTTTTAAGGGGAAAAGGACACTTGACTGACCGGCCCCATAAGTTTTTAAAATTATTTGTGTGGGCGAGATGATTGGTTTTGGTCTTCCAGTTTCATCTCGAATTTTGGCCCATTGTTGCCCATCTTGAGAAATGGCTAGGAAAATATAATTGACTGCTCTTTCTTGGGCAAAAGGGGTACAGCTTATTACATTGCAGTCATTGGCACCAGTGTAGTACATATAATAAATATTATTACTGGCTTTGACCACTGAAGGATCAGCTATATGAAGACAATCAAGGGCATCACAAGGATCGGTCCGGTCTGGGGTTAAAACCGGTTGCCAATCGTTTTGAACTTGCCAATTATAACCATCAGAAGAGGTGGCGTAATAAATTGCATCACCAGCCCAACCACCAGCAAACCACATCTTATAAGTATTCCCCTCTTTCATCACCGTAGGGTAGGACTCATAATTTCCCGGTCGGTCAATGGCTGTCCCCCGGTAACGGGCCCAAATTTCAATTCGCTGGTTATCCATTCTTGTTTGATAAAACCGCCAAGGTGAAGTGCGAAGATAAGCATCTTCGCCCAAGCCAATGTTTTTCCCAATGGCCCTAACTTCATAAAGTCCATCAGGAATGTTGTTTAAAACCTGAGTTGTCAGGACAAAACCATGAGCGCCAACAGGAGCGCCGTATTCCAGGTTTGCTAAAACAGTTTCATCAAGAAGTTTCTCAGAAGGGTTGACAACAGGATTAGGAGTATTTTGGTTTACTACCTTCATTCTGTATATTTGGATTTGGACATAAATTGCCCTCCCTAAATCATCAGGATCCCGAGTCCAGCCTCTAATATAATCCTTTGTCACCGCATCAATATAACCCCAGGGGTTATGAGGGTGACTAGGATCAGCGTCAGCGACAGCCAAAAGAGGTGAAGAGAAAAGAAAGAAAAAAAAGGTAAAGGTAGAACCAAAAAGAATGACGAAAAAGATTTTCTCCATAATAGACCGCTAAAATTAACTTCTTTATTATATCATTTTTATTATATCATTATTGATTGACAAACTTATTTGACGAAGAAGATTTCTTTCTGCTAAAATTGAAAAAGTGAGCTGGCATTCCAAAAAATTCTGGTTTCCGGTCCTGGCTTTAGTTATTCTGCTTGTGGGTTTAGTCATTGCCTCAATTTTAGTCCAGAAAAGACAGCTAGTTGAGAAAAAAGCAGTTGGCGGTCCTAGTCTCACTTTTCCTCAAACTTCAATGACAGTTAAACAAGGCCAGAATTTTTCTACTTCTCTTAAGCTTAATACCAATGATATTGAGATTAGGGCGGTTGATGTTGTCTTGCAATTTCCAAAGGATAAGCTTTCACTTGTCTCTATTCAGCCTGTAGCCCAAACAACCACTTCTTTTAAAACTTTTGTTCCGGTTAAGAGCGATGGTAGTTTTAACACGGCTAAAGTTATCAGTGAGGCTAACTCAACTGGCAAAATTGAATTTGGGGCAGTAACTTTTAATTGGCAACAAGGGGTTGTTACCAATGCTTTTAAAGGCATAATAGATCCCCTGGTGAGCTTAACCTTTAATGCCAAAGTTCTTGGCCAGGCTACGATCAGTTTTCTTCATTCTTCGGGCTTAACTATCGATTCTAACCTTGTAAACTTAGAAGCTCAGGATGTTCTGGCAAGCGTTGGTAGTCTCACTGTTAATATTGCTTTACCACCGACTAGTACACCAACCCCAACTCCTGCACCTCGACCTAC
>CAZIOQ010000050.1:0-5699 GCA_964540975.1 uncultured Gammaproteobacteria bacterium | reverse complement strand
GTAGTAATATAAAACTTTTTTTTCATTTCTTGTTTCAGAAAAAACCATTTTACCTTTTTTTTAGTTTGGTTTTTGACCTTTTAACTTTGGGGGTTAACTTACTGGGCATTTTCATTTTTAATAATTTGGTCAATCTTCCTTTTAGCCTAGCAGTTTTATTTTTATGAAAAATATTTTTCTTCCTTGCTGTGTCCAAGAGCTTGTAGACCACTCTCAGATTATTTTCACTAGGTTTTTTCTTGAACTCTTTGATTGCTTCTTTTACTGCTTTTTTTATTCTGGCGTTAAAAATCGCTTTTTCCCTGCTTCGTCTTAGAAATTTTTTTGCTGATTTGGTAATTGGCATTAAAGAAAAATGGATTTAAAAATTAATTTTCTAATTGGCTGTTATTTTAACAGTCTCTTGTTGCTAATTCAAGGCCGTGATATATTTTTGCTAGGATGATTAATAGCAAATTTTTTTCTAATGAAATTCCTTTTAGCTTCAGATATTTACTTAAACGTCAAAAATCAACCACCACGGCTGCTTTTGTTTTATTAATTGCTTATATCTTATCTATGGGTTTAGGATTGCTCCGGGATAGACTGCTTTATGCCAAATTCTATTCTTGTTGTACTTTGAAACTTGATGTTTATAATGCTGCTTTTAGAATTCCAGATTTGTTATTTAGCCTTTTGGTTACCGGTGCTTTATCAGCGGCATTTATTCCTGTTTTTTGGGAATATTGGATAAAAAACAAACTTGAAGCTTATCGTTTGGCTTCTTCGGTAATTGCTAGTCTCTGGATTTTATTTTTAGTTATAGGATCTTTAATGTTTATTTTTGTTTATCCAGTATGTAAATTGATTGCCCCTGGTTTTTCTCCTGAACAATTATTGTTGATGGGAAAATTGACAAGAATAATGCTTTTTGCCCAGGCTTTTTTTATCTTAAGTAATTTTGCTTCAGGAATACTTCAGGCCCAAAAAAGATTTTTACTTCCAGCAATAGCGCCAATTGCTTATAATCTTTCTATTATCTCGGGTATTATTCTTTTTGCAGATAAATTAGGAATTTTTGCTCCGGTTTTGGGAGTAATTTTAGGCGCATTTTTTCATTTTCTAGTCCAGTTCCCATCTCTTTTATTTCTTGGTTTTAAATTTGTTTTACCGAAAAATATTTTCAATCCTGGTAGCAAAAAAGTACTTAAATTAATGGCTCCTCGAACTTTAGCTTTAGGATTAGGAGAGATAGAATCTACCTTACCAGTTTTTCTTGCCAGTTCTTTGTTGCCTGGGAATCTTTCTCTTTTTTATCTTTCTCAACATCTTTATGTGATTCCTGTTCGACTTTTTGGCATTACTTTAGGTCAGGCGGTCTTTCCCCATTTTTCTCAATTATGGGCGGAAAATCAACTACCCAGTTTCAAAAGGAAATTAGTAATTGCTTTACATCAGGTCTTTTATCTAACCTCATTTGTTACGGTGATAATGCTAGTTTTAAGAGTCCCACTTGTTCGTTTACTTTTTGGTAGCAAACAGTTTCCTTGGGTAGCGACAATTATTACCGGTCGGTTATTAGCATTTTTGTCTCCTGCAATTTTGGCTCAAGCAGGTGTTCAGATTTTGGCAAGGGCTTTTTATTCTCTTCAAGATACTAAAACTACTTTTTTTGTTGCTTTGTTTTCTTTATTAATCAATATTATCATTAGCTTTTCTGGTGTTTATTTATTAAACTGGGGGATTTATTCCTTAGCAATTGCTATTTCTCTTGCTAGTCTTTTTCAATTTTTAAGCTTATTCTTTATTTTGCTAATTCGAGTTAATCATTTCAATCAAGAAATTAAAATTAATCTCAGTTTTTTTTCAAAATTGATAATCGCTAATTTTTTTGCTGGATTTACGGCTTGGTTATTAATGAGAAGCTTAGATAAATGGGTTTTTGATACTTCAAGAGTAACTGGTCTTTTGCTCCTTTCACTCATTTCTTTTTTTGGAGCTTTAATTGTTTATATTTTTTCTTCTCGTTTACTTAAGATATTTTTATTTGATGATATTTTTAAATTTCTTAGTGGATTTTTTAAGACGAATTCGAAAGTAAAGATTTTTAAACAATCTTTTGACATTAGTTAAATGGTTTAATATACTGAATTTAGATTTAAATGGAAAAAAAGAAAAAAATTTCTCTTCTTGGAGAAAAACCATTAGAAGTAACAGCGTGGGGAAGATTTGTAAATTGGTTAACTTTTTCAGGAAGAGGAATTTTAGTTTTTACAGAGTTGATAGTGTTGTTGGCATTTATTTCTCGTTTTTGGCTTGATGCAAAGAATAATGATTTAGGTGAAATCGTGAGACAAAAAAGAGTTATTTTAGAAAGCTCTTCCCAATTCGAAAAGGATTTTTTGGAATTACAACAAAAACTGGACTCGGTAGACACTTATTTTGTTAGCCTTCCTGATCTAAAAACATTTTTAGACACAATTGTCGAAAATCTACCAGGAGATATTTCTTTAACTAGTTTTGCCTTTTCTGTCAAGGATTCAACTTATCAAGTAAATATTAATATTCAAGTCTTTTCAGAAGAGAGTTTAGCCTTATTTATCAACCAATTGAGCAAAGACGAAAGAGTGGCCAAAATCAGAATCGGCAAGATAGAGAAAGATAAGCTCGAGAAAGGAACGACTGTAGATTTAGGAATTAACTTTAAAAGTATTAAAAAATAAAAATGGTTGCTGAAGAAAAAATTCTAGAGTCTAAAATAAATAAGCAAAAACTTACCAGTACTTTGGAGAAGATAAAAATTGATCTCTTGGGGAAGATAAAAATTCCGGAAAAGATAAAAAAAGAAATTGGAGATTTTTTTAAAAGCGATCAATTATGGTCTTACACAGAGGTAACTTTAACAATTCTTCTGATTCTCTTTTTTATTGTTTTTGCAATCAGGCCAACAGTTTTGGCAATTAGCTCTTTATTAGGAGAGATTAGGAGTCGGGAAATACTCTCTCGCCAAATGGGAGAAAAAATAGAAGCCCTTGTTGCCGCTCAAAATTCTTATTTTCTTGCGGAACAAAAAATAGGCCTTTTAGATGATTTTTATCCAGAGAAGATTAACATTGCCCAAGGGGCAGCTCAAATTATAGGTTTAGCCTTGTCTTACAATATCGAAATCACGTCAATGAATTTTAGTCAGATTACCTTTCCCAATCAAACAGAAGAGGTGGGTTTTATTAGTTTTGATTTCGCTGGATTAAGCTCTTACCAAAATACAAAACAATTTTTAACCTCGTTGTTTTCAGTCAGAAGAATGATAAAAATTGAATCTTATACATTAAAACCAAAAGTAGAGGGAGACAAAGTTGATCCAGAAAAAATTAATATTAATATCAAAGGCAAATTAGGATTTGCTGTTAGTGAAAAAAAGAGAAATTAAGCAAAAATGGCCAATCAAGGTTTTGAGAAGAAAAAAGAATTTTTAAAAAGAGTTTTATTTATTTTGATCAGTTTAACAGTGGTAGTTTTTTTCTGGTTAGTTCAAGAAGGTTATCATCGTCTTTTAGCCGAAGAAGAGATTAAAAAAGCAGAAATTCTGGTAAGAACAATTAACCCGGAGTTAAAAATTGAAGTTTTAGACAAGATTATTGGTTTAAAACAATTTTCTATTGAAGAAGTTGATAAAGAATTAGTTAAACAAATCCCAATCCTAACCCAAGCGCCAACTTCTACTCCATCGGGATTAAATTTACCCTAAAGTAATGACTGAAAACGAAAAAAATCAACCAAAAAAATTAATTTTTAAAACACTTTCGGAGGGGAAAAAATTTAATAGAATCCCAGTTCCGGTAGGGATATTATTATTAGTGATTTTGGCCCTTTTGTTAAATTTTATTCGTCAAAAACAGATTCTTTTCCCTTGGGCAACTAGTCAACTTAAACCCCAGGAGGTAAAGACAAGTAACATTACTGATAGATCTTTTGTGGTTTCTTGGATCACCAATGGTTTAACGACAGGAGGGGTAAAACTTAGGGGTGAATTAGTTTATCGTGATATTCGCGATAGTCAAACTGGTCAACAGGGAAAACATTATACCCATTATGTACTAATTGACCATCAATTAGAAGCAAAAACCCAATATAAATTTTCAATTATTTCTGGTGGTATTGAATTCCAAAATGAGCAGTTTATCGTTAATACCGCTCAATTACCTAGTGGAGTTTTACCTCAAGCAAATTTAGCTTTTGGTCAGGTGAAAGATGAGCGAGGAGTAGCTGTACCAGGAGCAATTGTATATTTTGAAATTCCAGGCATTTCTCTTTTATCTTCTTTGACTACTTCTCAAGGTAATTGGGTTATTCCTTTAAGTGTTGCTTTTGATGCCCAACTGACTGAATTAGCCCAGATACCCGATGATAAAACAGGAGAAACAATTCGAGTAGAAGGAGGGCCATTAGGCAAGTCTGTCGTTCTTAATCTGGTAGGTAATAATAGACCAGTACCAGCGATAACTTTAGGTCAGAACCATGACTTTCGAGAAATTCTTCCTAATCACGAAGAAGAACAGACAAAAGAAAGTCTTTTTGACAATACTTTTTCTCTTACACCAGTCCCAGTGGATTTCGAGATTAAGAATCCTAACGAAGGAGAAACAATAAATACTTTAAGACCAGAGATTTTTGGGGTAGGACCTGCTGGAGGAAAGGTTGAGATCATTGTTGAGTCAGAAAAAAGCTTTAGGACTAGTCTGGAGATTGGTCAAGATCAGGAGTGGCATTGGGCTGTTCCAGACAATTTGGAACCAGGAGAACATACCTTGACTGTGAATTATATTTCTCCGACAGGAGAAATTAAAAAAATTGTTAGAAAATTTGTGGTAATGGCCGCCGAAGGTGATACTTCTCCGGCTTTTATCTCCTCACCATCTGCTTTGTTAACACCAACGGTTTTACCCAGCCCGACTTTAACTCCAACCCCAACAGCGACTCCAACCATTTCTCCAAGAGAAACAATGCCTTCTACTGAGTCGGGTGTCCCTACTAGCGGATTTGGCAATTTGCAAATTTTATTTATTCTTGGCGGTTTATTTTTGTTGATAACTGGTTATTATTTATTTTGTCCCTGCGAATACTTCTGTTCTCCTGCCCCGCAGCGATGGGCAAAGCCGAACCGCCGCCGGCAGCTTTACAAGGATGAAGAGAAAAAAACTCCAAATAGCTAAGAGCTTATTGGTATCGATGCGGCCTTTACAGTGGATTAAAAATCTGGCTGTTTTTGCCTCAATAATTTTTTCTGGATATTTGTTTGAGTTTTTCGCTTTTTGGAGAGCATTCTTGGGTTTTTTGTCTTTTTGTTTAGTCTCTTCAGCTTCTTATATCTTTAATGATTTAGTAGATGCTCCTCTAGATAGAAAGCATCCTTTTAAAAGAGAAAGACCAATTGCCAAAGGAATAATTTCTTTTCAATTGGCAGCTTTTGCTGTTATTTTTCTGTTCTTTTTAGGATTCGGGATTGCTGCTTGGGTTAATTTTGCCTTTTTAATGATAATATTAATTTTTTTTATTCTCCATATTTTTTATACTTTGGTGTTTAAAAAAAGGGCCCTTTGGGATATATTAGCAATTGCTTCTTCGTTTATCTTGCGTGCTTTTGGGGGAGAGCTAGCGACTGGTTATCATCTGCCTGTGTGGTTAACTTTCACAGTAGTTTTTCTTTCCTTATTTATTGC
>CAZIOQ010000049.1:0-5682 GCA_964540975.1 uncultured Gammaproteobacteria bacterium | reverse complement strand
GTATTATCGGCTTGGGTGGCGGTTATGCTTTGGTTCCCTCATTTATTTATTTTTTTAGCGTGCCAGTAAAGTTGGCTATTGGAACTTCAATGGCAAGTTTTGTCTGGATTGCTTTGGTGGGAGCGCTTTTTAAAATCTATCAGGGGGTGGTTAATATTCCAGTAGCCGCTACCCTAGGAGTTGGTGCTTTGATTGGTGCAGTTTATGGCGCAAAGCTGGTAGCAAAGTTTAAGCCCAATGCTCTAAAAGCCCTATTTGGTTTGCTTTTTCTGTATGTATCCCTAAAATATATCTTGATTTATTTTGGGATTCGTATTTAAGGTTTAAGTTTAGAGAAAGAGTGTATTTATCAAAAAATTATGAAAATTCAAGTTTTAGGTTCTGGTTGTCCAACCTGTAAAAATTTATATGAATTGACTAAAAAAGCGGTGGAAGAGTTAGGACTAAATGAAGAAGTAGAATATCTCACTGGCGAGGAGGGGATCCAAAAAATTG
Source organism: uncultured Gammaproteobacteria bacterium (assembly GCA_964540975.1). Lineage (GTDB taxonomy): Bacteria > Patescibacteriota > Microgenomatia > UBA12405 > UBA6130 > CAZIOQ01. The sequence continues at coordinate 5,187 of CAZIOQ010000049.1, read as the reverse complement.
TTGAAATGGGAGTAATGCAGTCGCCGGTTTTGGCGATAGATGGTAAACCGGTAATGATTGGTTTTGTTCCCGATGTTGAGGAAATTAAAAAATTAATTCAAGAAAGCAATGAATAAACTAATCTGTCTTTTGAAGAAAAATTGGGTGATTGGCCTTTTGGCTGGGGCTTATTTAGTGATTTATCTTTGGGGAAAACCAATTAGTAATTTTTTGGCTTCAGAAAAAATTCAAAATTTAATCGGCGAGGCAATTTATCAAGGCTGGCTTGGATTGGTTGATTATTTGTCTGCCCATGTTTTGTTTTGTTTGGTTCCTGCTTTTTTTATCGCCGGGGCGATTAATTCTTTGGTTGACTCTCAACAGGTTTTAAAATATCTTTCGGGAAAAACAAAAAAATGGCTGGCTTACTTAATTGCCGTTACCGCCGGCTTTTTAATTGAAGTTTGTTCTTGTACGATTTTGCCTTTATTTGCCGGAATTTGGAAAAAAGGAGCAGGGTTAGGAATTGCTACTACCCTACTTTACGCCGGCCCGGCTTTTAATATTGTTGCTTTAATTTTAACCGGACAGCGGTTGGGTTGGGATTTTAGTTTAGTAAGATTTATTTTGTCCGTTTCTTTTGCGATTTTGGTTGGTCTGATAATGGAGGGAATTTTTGGTGATGGTCGAGAAAAAGGAGAAATTCAGGTAGTAAGTCAGGATTTAGATAAACTTGAGGGTAAAAAATCTTTTTGGTTTTGGGGAGGGTTGGTGGCAATTTTAGTCGTAGGCACTGCTCCTATTCCTCAAAATTTTCGCTATATTTTGATTTTTCCATTAATCTTACTTCAGTTTTTAATGACTTTTTTCTGGTTGTCAAAAACAAGAAGGGTTGCTTGGTGGGAGGAAACAATTAAATTTATTTCTCAAATAATTCCTTTACTTTTGGTTGGCGTATTTTTAGCTTCGGCAATTACCCATTTAATTCCTAAAGACCAATTCCAAAAACTTGCCCAAGGCAATAGTTTACTGACGAATTTTGTGGCGGTGATGTTTGGAGCCTTAGCTTATTTTCCGGCTTTAGTCGAAGTACCAATTGCCGAAAATTTTATGAAATTGGGAATGAACAAAGGACCGCTGATGGCTTATTTACTCGCCGATCCAGTTTTATCTTTACAAGGGCTTTTGGTGATCAGAAAATTAATCGGTACTAAAAAAATGCTTGTCTACGCCGGCTCAATTGTAATTTTAACCACATTGGCGGGATATATTTACGGTTTTATTGGTTAAAAATTTATGCCAACATATAACTTTGTTTGCGAAAAATGCCAAAACCACTTTTCTTTAGAAGCCAGTTTTGCGGAATATGATAAAAAAGACCCGAAGAAATTTTGTTGCCCGAAATGCGGTTCGAAAAAGATAAAACAAACTTTCACAGAGATATTTTTTGTTAAAAGTAATAAAGGAAAAAATAATATTGGTTGTGCTTGTGGAGGCTAAAAATGACTTTAAAAGAAAATATCAAAAAAGTGCTTTCAGAGAGGTGATTGATCCTGAACTTGGGGGGGCAGATATTGACAGCGATTTTTCTATTTGGTACTATAGACCTATACCTATGGTTGGGGTATAAAAATTAAAAATTGAAAATATAAAATTAAAAATTTATGGTAAATAAAAAACAACAAACAATAATAAATTTTAAAAAAGCCCAAAGTCTTTTGGGAAAAATTATTAAGATGGTTGAGGCAAATGAATATTGTATTGATATTATGCAGCAAAACTTGGCAGTGATTGGGCTTTTGAAATCCGCCCACCAGATGCTGATGGAAAATCATCTTAATACTTGCTTTAAAAAAGCAGTGAAATCAAAAAATTACAAAGGGCAACAAAAAATGGTCCAAGAGATCTTAAAGGTCACAAAATTATTTAATAAATAAAAAGTCTTATGCTGAAAAGAATAAGAATCCAAATTATTGGTATTAAATCAATCGATGACAAAATCCGGCTGGAAACAGAGATTGATATTCTGGCGGGAGTAAAAAATATAAGGGCTGATGAAAAGACTGGCGAGACAGAAGTAGAATTTGATGATGAGCTCATTTCTCAAGAAGGAATTTTAAAAAAAGTAAAAAAACTTGGCTATGGCATAAAAGAAATTGGCGGTTTAGCGGCCTTGCCTCAAGAATATCTTTACTATGTTTCTGGTATGCATTGTGCTTCTTGCGAGATTTTAATTGAGAAGAAATTGCTTCAAATAAAAAGCATCAAATCTGTTGAGGCATCAGTGAACCAAGGAACAGTCAGAATAATTTACGAAGGCAAAAGGCCGGAGGTTAAAAATTTAAATCAGATTTTCAAAAAAGAAGGATATTTTTTCTTTGAAAAACCAATAAAAAAAGAGACAGGAAATCATCTCTTAACTATTATTGGCAGCGCTCTTTTGGTTATTGTTTTATTTTTTCTTTTAAAAAACAGCCTCTTTGCCGGTTTGGTTAATGTCAGCAGCAACTCTTCTTTGCCGACTTTCTTTTTCTTGGGATTGGTTGCCGGTGTTTCTTCTTGCGCTGCTTTGGTCGGCGGGCTTTTGCTTTCTTTAGTCAAGCAATGGTCAGAGATTTACGCCAAAAGCAATTCGGTTTTAGTAAGATTACAGCCTTATTTGCTTTTTAATTTTGGCCGCATTTTATCTTATGGCTTTCTTGGCGGTCTTATTGGAGCAATTGGCGTAAAAATTCAGTTTTCTTTAGGCTTTACCGCTTTTTTAATTACTCTTGTTTCTTTTTTGATGATTTTTTTGGGATTGCAGATGTTGGGGGTAAGATACTTTAGTCGCTTTCAAATAACAATGCCCAGATTTATTACTAGACATATTACTGATGAAACAAAATTCAAAGGAAAATTGATGCCATTTTTAATGGGTGCTTTAACCTTTTTTCTGCCTTGCGGTTTTACTTTAACCAGTCAAAGTTTGGCTTTAATTTCCGGCAGTTTTTGGCAAGGGGCAGCTATAATGTTTACCTTTGCTTTAGGCACAGCTCTTGGGTTTTTGGCTATTAGTTTATCTTCGGTGAAATTTCTGGAAAATTCCCATCTATCAGAAAGATTCTTAAAAGTGGCGGGAATTTTGGTTTTGTTTTTTGCCCTGTACAATATCAACGCTCAATTAAATGTCTTGGGTCTACCTAGTTTATCAGATGTTAAGTTTGGTTCTGCCAGTCAGGTAAATTCGCAAAACAATTCTCTTGAAGAAAAAGGGTTGCCTCCGATTATTAACGGCAAGCAGGTGATTAAAATGAAAGCTTCCAGTTTTGGCTATGAACCAAATTATTTCAAGGTTAAAGCCGGGATCCCGGTCAGATGGGAAATTGAAGATGTTGGCACTTCTGGCTGCACCAATGCCATTATTGCAAAAGGGCTTTTCCCGGACGAAATTCCTTTAACTCCTGGTCAAATCAGTATTAAAGAATTTACACCGACAAAGCCAGGCAAATATAAATTTTCCTGTTGGATGGGAATGGTTTCCGGGATTATAGAAGCGGTTGATGGTAAGGTTGCAGGCAAAAATTCCGGTATCAATATTCAAGCCGCGAATCCAGATAACAATGATATTATCCCATCAGGAGCTAAAGGTTGTGGTTGTGGAGGTAGGAGCGGGAGTTGTGGAATAAGATAAAAATTTAAAAATAATAAATAAATCTATGCAAAAAACAAAATTTCAAATTAAAAATATGCATTGTAAATCCTGCGCCTCTTTGATTGAGGGAAAATTAAAAAAGTTGGAAGGGGTCATTGAGGCAAAGGTTAACTTTGATTCTAAAAAAGCAGTTGTCGTTTACGATGAAAACAAAATTAACGAAGATGAAATTAAAAAAGCAATAGAGAAAGGGGGTGATTATCAGGTTGAAAGCGATTCAGAAATTATGGGAAAAGAAAATTTTCAGAACAAAAAACCTTCGCAGTTTAACGATCTTTCTATTCCCATTTCTATTATTATTGCTGGTTTAATGATTGCTGGCGCGATTATTGTTACCAATAGAAACTCAAAACCTTCATTGAAGGAAATAGGTCAACAACAGGCTCAAAATTTACCCGATACCAATTCCCAATCTCAACCCACTGCCCCCTCGGTCGAATTTAAAATAACCAAAGATGACCATGTCCGCGGCGATTTTAACGCGCCGATTACTCTGGTTGAATTTTCTGATTTTGAATGCCCGTTTTGCGGAAGGCATTATCCCACCATGAATAAAATTCTTAATGACTACAAAGGCAAGGTGAGATTGGTTTATAAACACTTTCCTTTGGGATTTCATCCTAATGCCCGGAAAGCGGCCGAGGCCTCAGAATGTGCGGGAGAACAAGGAAAATTTTGGGAGTATCATGACAAGATATTTGAGAATCAATCCAGCGGCTTAAGTATTGAGAAGTTCAAGCAATGGGCAAAAGATTTAGGATTAAACAGTAATAAATTTAACGATTGCCTTGATTCCGGAAAATACGCCCAAAAAGTGCAGGCAGATTATCAGGAAGGATCACAAAAAGGCGTTAATGGTACACCGGCCACTTTTGTCAATGGGCAATTAGTCAGCGGCGCCTTGCCTTACGAGTCGTTTAAGCAAATAATTGATAGTTTACTTAATCAATAATCAATAATTTATGAAGAAGATAATGGCCTCTCTTATTGTTGTTGTAATAATCATCATAGTCGGCTTTATCTCCTGGCAATTTTTATGGCGAACAAAAACTGTTTTATTTTTGTGTGTTCATAACACTTTTCGTAGTCAAATAGCTGAGGCTTATTTTAACAAACTTGCCAAAGAAAAAAGATTAAAATGGCAGGCAAAATCTGCTGGATTTTTGGAAGCAGAGAAAATTAATGAAAAAGCAATCATTTTAATGGAGGAGGAAGGAATTGATATTTCCAGTAAAAAACCCAAATTAATGACAAAAGAAATGATAAAATCAGCTGATAAAATTGTGGTTGTTTGCCAGGAATGCGAGGAACAGGGCCTTTGTTTAAATTTACCAAAAGATGAAAAGACTGAATACTGGCGACTTCCCAACCCAGCAGAAATGGAAATTGATCAAGCAAGAAAAATAAGAAATTTAGTTAAAGAGAAAACTATTGATTTAATTGAAAGATTAAAAGAAAGATAATTTTTTAAATTATGAAAAAACTATATCAATGTCCGGTTTGCAAACTTTGGT
>CAZIOQ010000048.1:0-8883 GCA_964540975.1 uncultured Gammaproteobacteria bacterium | reverse complement strand
TCTAATATGTGTTTGCCATAGCGCAAGTGCCAACCTAGATCTGTGTCAACGGGAGGAAAAAAACCAAGAAAAAAGATAGTAGAAAATAAAAAAATTATTAACCAATTTTTTCTCATTCTCCCTTTAATTCTATTTGATATTGATCATTGATATAAATGGGTATCATTTGAATTTCTTTTATTTTATCTTTTTCAATTATTATTTTCCCAACCATTCCTTCTCTTGTCTCCCGACTCCAAAGTTGATCGAACAAAAAATTTCCGATGGAGTAAAAAATTGGTTTCTCTTTATAATATTCAAGCGGTTGGACAATATGAGGATGGTGGCCAATAATAATATCAGCACCAAAATCTATTGTCGAGTAGGCGAGTAGTTTTTGTCTATTTGTAGGTTGCTGTCGATATTCTTCGCCCCAATGGAAACTAATAATTACCCAGTCGGTATTTTCTCGGGCATTTTTTACCGCATTTTCTAAATTTTTTAAATCAATAGGTCGCACAATATCATCAAAGCCTAAAAAAGCAAAAGTTAAATTATAATTTTTTTATAAAAAATTTTTTCCAAACCACAATAGTCAATATTATTTTTTTCTAAGGCTTGAATAGTTTGTTGAATGCCATCAGGGCCATAATTAGCAATATGATTATTGGATAAATTCATTAGATTAAAACCAGCAAATGATAACCCTTTAATATTTTCTTTTTCACCACAAAATTTGAAACCATTTCTTAAAATTGGACAATTAATAATAACTGGTCCTTCCAAATTGCCAAAAGCGAGATGAGCTGTTTTTATAATTGGAGCAATATTTATAAAGGGAAAAATTGGATCCTGCCGTATTTTTATCTGCCAATTAATTTCTCTGCCGAGATTAATATCGCCAACAACTATTAAAATAGTTTCTTGATTAATTTCTAGTTTTTTGGTTATGAGTGTTGACGATTCTTGAATTTGGTTAGCACTTTGTTGCTTTCTTAGATGGGGAAAAAAGATTGTTAATAGGATAACAATGCAGAGTATCAATAAAACCTCTCTGCCCATGGAAGGGCATAAGTTTGCTGGATGATTCGGCTTTTTTCTTGCCTCATTCATCCCCGCCTTTTCCAAAGAAAGAGCGAAGTATTTTAAGATGCGAAATAAAAGAATTCTATAAGCGAGCAATTGGTTTTTAACCAAAGCCTTTTTTAGTAAAGAAAATTAATCCCAATCCTCTCCACTGGCCTGAATTATCAGCAGTGGTTTGAGACGAATCATTATCAATAGTAATATTAAGTAATATTAATGGTAGCATTGGGAGTGGCTTCTCCCTTAAGAGTAGGTTGTAAAACACTGTACCACCATTGAGAATAGAGTTTACCTTCGGTATTAAGATTGCCAATAATTTTAGACTAAATCCTGATGCCAAAATTAGCTTGGGAGCTAAAAAGAAAGTTAACAAAAGGACAACTAGTTTTTTGGTCATTTTTGGAGTACTATTATTAAATATTAAAATAAGATTAAAATAAAATAAAAATATTTGTCAATGGGAAAATGATAAAAAAAATTGCTATTTTTGGCTTCTCTGAAGCTCAGCCGGGAGAACAATTGTATCAAGATGCTTTTCAAACAGCTAAACTGTTAGCTCAAAAAGGATTCGTAATTGTTAATGGTGCTGGTCCAGGAATAATGAGAGCCGCTTCTGAAGGAGCGAAGGCTGGTGGTGGTAAAACAATTGGTGTTTTTTTCAAGCCGGTTGAAATGACACGCTTTGAGGGTCGCGATCCTAAAAATCCAATCGATAAAGAAGTGGTAGTGGATAATTATGTAGAGAGAACTCTTAAACTACTTGAGTTAGGTAATGCTTATGTAATTTTTAATGGTGGTACAGGAACTATCTCAGAATTTGGAATGGCTTGGGGGTTGGCAAGATTATATTTTGGTCGTCATAAACCATTAATTTTATTTGGTAATTGGTGGGAAGAAATCATCGAGGCTTTTAAAAAAAATATGTGCTTGCGGGGAGAAGAACTAAAGGTATATCACATTGTTGATACTCCTCAACAAGCAGTTAAAGAAATAATCAAATCAATTGGCAGACCTTCTTGCTCTTCTCTTTCTTTTGCTTGCTGATGGTTTGTTTTTTTGCTAAAATCTGCTAGTTTAAGATTTTGGGCCGTTGGCTCAGTTGGTTAGAGCGCCGTCCTGATAAGACGGAGGTCTCAGGTTCGAATCCTGAACGGCCCACTAAATAACCCCCTACTTTAATCAAGTAGAGGGGTTATTTGGGCTTGAGCACCTTTAATTATTTTTTAGCCTTAACCTGGATTTTTTTTGGCTTACTTTCTTCAGATTTTGGGATAGTGATGGTTAAGACTCCGTTTTTCAAACTTGCCTCAGCCTTATCTGCTTTTACTGGCAAGGGAATATTAGCCGTATAAAGATATTTTGCTTTCATTGCTCGACGATAGATAATTTTTTTCTTTTTCTTTTCTTCCTCTTCTTCTTTATGTTCACCTTTAATAGTGACTACCCCTCCTTCGATACTAATATCAATCTCATTTTCAGCAAGACCAGGAACATAAGCTTCGACTACAAAATCGTCATCTGTTTCATAGATATTTAACCCCTCGCCGGTAGTAAGCCAGTCTTCCTCTTCTTCAAACCAAGGTGCTCTCGGCCAAATTCTAGGAAGAGAAAAAGGTTCCCATCTGATTATTGCCATTTTTCTCACCTCCTTTCTTTTAGCATTCGTATTGTTTATCTGCTAATTCATTATAAAAAAATAGATTTTTCTTGTCAAGAGGTGTTAGTTCTGGTAAACTGAATTATCAAATGATAAAAAAATTAATTGCCATTATCGCTAGTTTAATAGTTTTTGGGGGGGCGATTTTTTTTCTCTGGCGTTTGCTAAAACCATTGCGAGTTGAAATTGAAATCCGGTCTACCCCAAAAGCAGCAGTCTTTATTAATGGGAAACACTTAGGAGATACCCCTTATCAGGGAAAAAATTTAAAACCTGGCCTAATAGAAATCAAACTAGTTCCTGTTGGACTAGAAGGAGTTGAGTGGGAAAGGAAGATTGATTTGCCACCCCAAACCCATTTACTAATAACTCGACAATTTGCTCAAAATTTATTAAGCACTGAAGGAGATATTTTGTATTTGGAGAAGACTGGCGATAATAATAAAGCTAGTCTGATGATTACTTCAATTCCTCAAGGAGTTTCGGTAACAATTGATGGCGAAATGAGAGGTTTTACCCCTCTAACGCTTGAAGATATCGGTAGTGGCGAGCATAAGTTTTCTTTTTCTGCACCGTCATATAAAGGGAGAGAGATACTAGCGAAGGGAGCAAATGGTTATAGACTAGTTATCGAGGTAAGCTTAGCTAAAGAAGAAGAGAAGATTACAGAAGAAACCACCCAAGAAGGTACAAACAAAGAAGAAGAAATTGAAATGGTGGAAATAGGACAAACTTCTGTTGGTTGGTTAAGGGTTAGGGAAGGACCATCAAAGGCAACTAAAGAATTGGCTAAAGTTAAACCTGGTGAAAAATTTAAACTTCTAGCGGAAGAGAAAAATTGGTTTAAGATCGAATATGAGGAAGGCAAAGAGGGGTGGATTTTTGCTGATTATGCTAAAAAAGTTCAACAAGAAGAGACAATGGCAGAATAATATTTTTAAGATCGGTTTTTTCTCTCAATTAATCCTTTGATGATTAAGGTAAGGCTAATTACCAAGATAAAAAGAATGATAAAAGTATACAGTTTTTGTTGACTGTTCAGGTTAATAACGATTGCTCCCAGAATGATAGAAAAAATCCAGTAGAGAATAGCAATTTTTGCTTTATGAATTCCAAGATTAAGAAGTAGGTGATGAAGATGTTGGGCGTCCCCCCAGAAAGGTGATTTACCTTGAGAGAAACGTCTAACAATGGCTAAAATTCCATCAATCATTGGGATTCCTAAGACTAAAATCGCCGTAGCCACTTTTGCTCCCGAAAGGATAGCTAAGGTTCCCAGCATTAAACCAGCAATACTTTTGCCGCTATAACCAGGCATAATCTTTTGGGGATAAAAGTTATAAGGTAGAAATCCTAGGTAAGCACCGGCTAATGTGCCGGCAAGAATAATTAAGGGCCATTGGGTGATATCTTGACCAAAGCTAATTCCAATAATTCCAATTATTGTTGCAGTAACAATAACAAATCCAGGCAGCTGACCTTCTATTCCTCCTGACCAACCAATAATATTCATACACCAGATAAGCCAAACAAGGCTGATAAATTTACTAATAAATTCTGATCCAAGAATAGGAAGAGAAAAATTATCGAAATAGATAACTTTACCTGTTTGCAGGGGATTGCTGATAAATTTCATCTGGATTCCTGAATTAATGATGATCAACGCCGCCAAAATATTAGTTAAAAATCTAAAATAAGGACTAATATTAAAGATATCATCAACAATGCCAACTAAAAGGGTTATTAAAATTGCTAATAAAATTGAAATTAATTGTTTGTCAGGATAAATAAATAACAGAGAAGTGATTAGAATTGCCAAAAAAATTGGTATCCCTCCACCCCGAGGGACAGGATAGGTATGGGTGATATTAATTCTTTTTCCATTTTTTGGATTATCTAGCCAGCGCATTTTGGTAAAAAATTTAATTACTAATGGAGTAGTAATTGCTGAAACAAAAAAAGAAGTGATGAGTGGTTTTGTAAATATACCAATGATTTCCTGAATACTCATCTTATAAAAGTAGGATAAAAATTAATCGTAATAAAGTGATAGTATTAAATAAACTGACTATTACTGTCCCCCAAATAATTATTTTGGCTGCTAATTGGTTCTTTTCTTGAACAAAAGCTCCAATTAGGGTATTAAGAATTACTAAAATTAAAGAAAATAATGGTAAAATTACCAATGAAGAGGGAGGGCTTAACTGATCCTTTCCCCAAGGCCGACTATAAAAAACAGGTATCAATGGTGGTAATAAAGGAGTTATCAGGATAATTAAGATTACTTGGATAATAATCAGAACTAAGGTCAGCTTGATAGGTTGAACAGTAGCTTTTTCGCTCCAGAGTTTACCAAAGGTTAAAAGTAATTTTGTGAAAGGCATAGGATTAATATTTTTTAGTTACTTTGTATTCTATCCTTCTACCAAACATTAATCTAGTCTGGGCGTCTAATCCTGGTAAAACAGACATCAAAAGGGTAGCCACCGGCATAAGGATCCACTGGATTAACTCAATAATTTGGTTTTTAATGCTTCTAGTTTTTATCTTGTTAGGTCTTAGTTTTAAATCAAGGATAATAATCGTAAACATTGCCAGAAGGCAAATTGTTAGAATTGTTTGGGCGAATTTAGGCAAATTATATCCTAAAGAAGTCTGCATAAATTTGGGATTGACTATTGTGGGTAAAAGGGCGCCGAGAGTTAAAATAAACCAGTTCGTGGACCAAACAAGATGAGTTTCTAGAATTTTGTAAATTCTTAATATTTTGATTCGCCAAGGGATTTCAGGATGATTTTTAGCTTGGGTTATAGCATAAGGAATGTCGGTTGCTCCCCAGGCATGTCTTTGGCATTGAAAATACCTATTTTTCAAGGCTTCGAAATAAGTTTTTCCCTCTGGAGCATCAATACTTGTTGGTAAGAAGATTGGTTCAACGATTGTTTTCCCTTTTTTAGCAAAAAATGCTTGTAGAAAAATATGCCAATCTTCAGGAATAATATCTGTGTCCCAATAACCAACATCATTTAATAATTTAAAAGAGAGCGAATAGGTAGAATAGTTAAAAGACATCCCATCAAAATCTTGAAGATGGGAGATGTAAATAATATTACTTAGTACCCCAACAATTCTAATTAGACTAGGAACCCTATCAAGATTGTTATACCAAAGAATTGGCGACTGCCAAAATTTTAAATAACGGTTTTTATCTTTACAAAAATAATAAGTTAAAGCGGAGAAGTACAAGGGGTGGATTTGGGCATCAGCATCACAGGCAGTGATTGTTAAATGATTAATTTGCCAATTTAGTTTATCTACAAGATTTTTTTTGACCCATTTAGCTGCCCAAGCTTCGTTAGAAGCTTTTCCCTTAATTTCTCCGATGATGTTTGGAGGATGAAAAGTCGCCTTTATTTTACCAAAGGCTTTTTTATATTTTTCAAGAAGAATTTTTGCTTTATTCCGGGCATCTTTCGCCCTTTCTTCCATTGCTAAAATGACTATTAGTTGCTTCTTCTCAATATTTTCCTGTTTAGCTAATACTTCAAGTGAGGTGGAAATTTTTTCTACACTTTCATTGTAATTAGGAATTATCACTATATGTTTAATTTTTTGCCAATCTAACCAATTTGCCTTTTTTTCTTGATAATATTTTTTTTGCCAATTTATTTTTTGAGCGGTTTTGATTTTATAAAAGCCAGTAATCCCCAAAAAGGCATTTTTAAATGATTGATAGAACCAAAAGATGAGAAAACCAATTATGAAATAGGCGACTACTTTAGGAACAAAAAAAGATCCCCACAGCGGGAAAAGGATTAATGTCCAGGCAAATAATCCTGGTAATATCTCATAAAAGCGGTATGTTTTAGAATTTGAATTTTTCATTTCTAGATGGCAATTTTGTTGCTTAACTTATGATTTCGGATAAAAATAGAATCTTTTATTGAAGGAACTAGGAGTTTATAATAATATTTTCCTATATAAGAATCAAGTTCTGGCCATGAAGTTTTTTCATCATTAAGTTTGATGATTAAACGAGGCTCTTTTTTTTGAATTGCTTCGATGGTTTCCCTAAATCCATTAAAATCAAAGATATGATAGTTGACTGTGTATCTTCCCGGCGGTTGATGATTAGAGATGGCATAGATACAAGCAGCATCTCCCCAAATAAAGATACTTTCCTCTTTCTTAACTGTTTTGTTAATAAAATCAGCTAATAAATAATTATTTAAAGTTTTTTCACCCCAATAACGGTAATATTCTTCTTTATCTATTGTACCGATAGCGTATCTAATGAAATTTTTATAGTATGGTATTTGTTCGTACCACCAGAATTTAAAATGGATGTATGAAAAGATTAAAAGGGTAATTGCTGACCAAGCAAGGAGAACAGATTTAATTGCTTTTTGATTTACTTTAACTTTCGGTTTAAAACTTAGTTTATCAAGGGTAATGGTGACCAGAGTGGTTAGACTAGGAACAATCTCAATTAAATAATGAGGATAAGGTCTGCTAGAAAGCAGAGCGCCAAATAAACCAAAAATGAACCAGATAAAGAAAGCTAGTAGTGGGAATGGAAATTTTTTTCTCTGCCAAAAAAGCAAAATTGAAAAAAAACCTAAAGCCAGTATTCTGAAAATCAAACCAGAGCTGGTACCTTGCCAGGAAGAAAGATAACCAATATTTTGCATTAAGGCTGATCTGACATAAGGAATTAAGGCCCCTTTGGAGCCATAATAAACAATGCTTATCAATATTGACAGAGAAAATCCTAAAATTATTCCTATGAGTTTTCTAGTTTCAATCTGATAAATTAAATTACTAATCGTTTTCTTAAACAAAGACCCAAATCTGTTTTTTTTGCTTTTTTGGAAGATTGGTGATTCTATTGACAAGAAAAAGAAGGCAAAAATAATCCCGATGAAGTCAAAAAAGACAGGTACCTTAAATAAAAATCCAACACTAAAAAGAAGACCTATAAGAAATCCAAAAGAAAAATCTTTTCGATTAATTCTAGTCAAAAGAAGATAAACAGCTAAAGTTATTGGCATCATCATATAAACTTCTCCATTGGCAACTCTTCCTTCAAAAATCAGTAAAAGAAAGCTAAAAATCAATCCGCCAACAAGAGGAGTAATTTTGTTTTTTGTTAAGTTTTCAAGCAATCTTAAGATGATGTAAAGATGAGTAAGATTCCAAATAATGGTTAAAAAACGGAATAGCCGAAAACTATCAGTAAGTGCTGCTACCAAATATAAAAATGGTGGTTTGTTATCATGGATATCTCGATAGAAGACTAACCCTTTCCTAAAAGCATTACCTAAAGTCAAATATATACATTCATCGCCATAAGAAATTGGCTCAAAAAGACTAGGCAGATAAAGTAATAAATTAAGAACAAAAAGAATCAAAAAATTTTTGTTAATTTTTAGTTGCATTTAATTATTTTTTACTAAACCAGACAAAAAATAAAGAATCTTTTTGATAAAATTCGTCCTTTTGATAGCCATCAATGTTGATACTGTTAGGATCGTCACTGGTAATGACTCCAACGGTTTGGACTGGTGGGAGGTTAAAAACCAAATCTTCGGTTGACATTTGAGCAGTCCCAACAAAAAAAGGTAGTCGCCCGCCAGACGCGTACAAAGGAGCGTTAATTCCATAATATTTACTTTCCCACAGATGATGAGCTTTACCATTATAATTGATAATCAAAATATTTTGGGGAATATTCTCCTTAATCCAACTAGCAAATTCTTTGAATGGTTTTTTGAAAGGATGGGTAAAATTGTAATAACTAACAATCAAATAAATTATGGTCAAGATTCCAAGGAAAGGAAAGGATAATTTTCTTGCCTGAGAGGTAAGAATAAGTATTATTGGTGGAATACAGTAAAGTAAATAGCGTTCATAAAAAATAGAAAGCTTTGTTTGAGAAACCACAAATGTTAATAAAGGGGGAAAAACAGCCCAAAGAATCAAAAGTAAATCTTGAGGGAGATTTTTTCTTTGCCATTTTCTGAGAAACAAGATGATTAATGCTAAGATAGGAATCCATCTTTGGACTAAGTAAACTTTGCCATTTTCCAAAAAATGAATAAAAATATTGAACAAATCTTTTAAAGATGGTTTTCCTAACCAAAATCCACTAGCTACTAATT
>CAZIOQ010000047.1:0-2863 GCA_964540975.1 uncultured Gammaproteobacteria bacterium | reverse complement strand
ATATTTAAGATGAAAAGAAAAGAATTTGTCCATCTTCACACTCATAGCGAATATTCTCTTTTAGACGGTTTAGCAAAAATCAAACCACTAATAGAGAAAACTAAACAGTTAGGAATGAAAGCTTTAGCCTTAACCGATCACGGAGCAATGTATGGAGTAATTAAGTTTTATAATGCTTGCAGAGAAATTGGTATTAAACCTATTATAGGGGTAGAAACATACGTTGCTGTTGGCTCTCGTTTTGATAAACAACCAGGCATTTCAGCAGACAAAAACCATTTGGTGCTCCTGGCAAAAGATTTTGAAGGTTATAAAAATTTAATCCAACTTGTCAGCCTATCTTATTTGGAAGGATTTTATTATAAACCAAGAATAGACTGGGAAATACTCACAAAATATCACCAAGGTTTAATTGCTTTAAGCGCCTGTTTGGCCGGGGAAATCCCCACATTAATAGTCAATGGTGAAATTCAAAAAGCAGAAACAGTAACAAAAAAAATGATTGATCTTTTTAAAAACGATTTTTATTTAGAAATTCAACACCATCCTAAAATCAAAGAACAAGGACTGGCCAACAATCAGATAATAAAAATTTCTAGAAAATTAGGTGTTCCCATCGTTGCTACTAATGATATCCATTATATAAATCCTGAAGATGCAGAAGCCCAAGATGCACTTTTAGCAATTCAAACCCAAAAAAAAGTGGGTGACCCAAATAGACTTTCAATGATCAACTCGCCTGATTTTTATCTTAAATCACCAGAAGAGATGGTTCATCATTTTAAAGAATATCCGGATGCGATTAAAAATACTCTTGAAATAACGGAAAAATGTGATCTCGAAATTCCATTGGGACAAAAAGTTTATCCTAAATTTAAATTACCCAAAGGAGAAACAGCTGCCTCTTATTTAAGAAAATTAACTTACAAAATGCTTCCCTATAGATATCCAAACCCAGACGAACTCGTTAAAAAACGAGTTGAATACGAATTGAATTTGATAATTAAAATGGGTTATGCAGAATATTTTTTAATTGTTCAAGATTTTGTTAATTGGGCGAAAAATAGCGGGATAAGGGTTGGCCCAGGTCGAGGTAGTGCTGCTGGCTCCGTGGTCTCTTATATTTTAAGAATTACCTCGATTGATCCTATTACCCATAATCTTCCTTTTGAAAGATTTTTAAACCCCGAACGGAAATCTACACCTGATATCGATCTTGATTTTCCCGATACCAGACGAGACGAGGTTATTGAATATGTTAGAAAAAGATATGGTAAAGATTACGTAGCTCAAATTATTACTTTTGGCACAATTGAAGCAAGGATGGCAGTAAGAGATATTGCTAGAGTTTTGGGTTATCCATATTCTACCGGCGACAGGATTGCCAAAATGATTCCTTTTCAAGCCGGGAAAAAAGTTACCCTAGAAAAAGTAATAGAAGAAAATCCAGAATTAAAACAGGCTTATCAAAATGAAGAAGAGGTCAAAAAAATTATTGATTTAGCTAAAAAAATTGTTGGTATTGCTCGACATGCTTCGGTTCATGCTGCTGGTGTGGTAATCTCTAACGAACCACTTGTTAACTATACTCCTCTTCAAAAAGATATTAAAGAAGGCAAGATTACTACTCAATATGATATGTACTCCTTGGATCTAAATGTGGCTGATAACGCTGTTGGTTTATTAAAAATGGATTTTCTTGGCTTAAGAAATTTAACGATCATTGAAAATACGACCAATTTTATTAAACAAATAAAAAACGAAAGAATTGATTTATCAGGAATTCCTCTTAATGACAAAAAGGTTTACCAGATGATTACCAAGGGAGAGACAACTGGTGTTTTCCAACTGGAAAGCCAAGGAATGAGAAAACTGGCTCAAAAACTCAAACCTTCAAGATTTTCCGACCTCTCTGCTATGGTTGCTCTTTTTAGACCTGGACCAATGCAATTTATTGATGAATTTATTGCCGGTAAGCAAAATCCAAATAAAGTTCATTATCCTCATCCTGATCTGAAACCAATTTTGGAGGAAACATATGGAATTGCTGTCTATCAAGAACAATGTATGGAAATTCCTCATATAATGGCAAACTACACCCTTGGCGAAGCAGATATTCTAAGACGAGCAATTGGCAAAAAGAGCGCCGAATTAATGAAAAAAGAAAAAACAAGATTTATTAAGAGAGCAGTAAAAAACCATTATTCTCGAGAAACTGCCGAAAAGGTTTTTTCTTTAATAGAACGGTTTGCCGGCTATGGTTTTAATAAAGCCCACTCGGTTTCTTATGCAATGATTGCTTATCAAACTGCCTGGCTTAAAGCTAATTATCCAGTAGAATTTATGGCTGCTCTCCTCACAGCAGAAGCAAGCAGCGGACAAGGAAAGGAAGAAAAAATATTTTTAGCCATCCAAGAATGTAAAAAAATGGGAATTAAAGTCCTTCCTCCGGATATTAACAAATCAGGAACTGGATTCACCATTGAAAATGATCCAAATTCCAAAGATGGCTTAGCAATTAGATTTGGTTTATCAGCAATAAAAAATGTTGGTGAAGCAGCAATTGAAGAAATCTTAGCCATTAGAGAAAAGGAGAAAGCATTCCAGTCTCTAGCTGATTTTTGTTTAAAAACTAATCCCCAAAAAATAAACAAAAAAGTAATTGAAAGTTTAATTAAAGCTGGTGCTTTTGATCAATTTGGTAAAAGAAGTGCCATGCTGGTTTCAATTGACAAAATTAGAAACATTAGTGAAAGAATTCAAAAAGAGAAGCAGAATGGTCAAAAAACTCTTTTTGAAATATCAGAAAATCCAAAAAATGTTTTTAAAACCCAAGCGGAATTTGGGTTACCAGAGGTAGAAG
>CAZIOQ010000046.1:0-3592 GCA_964540975.1 uncultured Gammaproteobacteria bacterium | reverse complement strand
AGTACTTTAAATAAAGTTGACAAGCTTGTTCTAAATTAAAAACTGCCAATGAATATCTTTTTTTTCTAAAAGGTCACCGGCGTTCTCCAAAAATTCCTCTGCTCTTTGTTTTAAAAAATCAACCTTCATTATTGCTTATTTTATCTACTTTTTATCTATTTGGCAAGATTCTGTCCTTGTTCAATGCCTTGGTAAAACATTACCTCCATTTTCTTTTAATCATTTTTGACTCCTTATCTGAAGTTAGCCAGTTAAGCTCGTGGTGAAGCCTAATGTATCGTAATTTGTTCAGCTTTGAAACGGACTAGTTCATCTTTGGCTGTTTGATTCCTTCTCCTTCTCAGGCTCTAGAACACGATTGGCAAAAGCTGTCGCCGCGGCGATCAAATTTTCCGAAAGATCGTTTATCAATGGCGGTGTTTTTAAGACTTGGCTAATTTTCTCAAGCCAAGTCTTAACTTCTTCCCTACTTCTTCCCTACTTTTGCCTTTTTCTAGTTGTTCAAGATCTTGGGCCACCTCAGAAGCGGCTACCAAAACAGAAGATTGACCGAGTGTTTGACTTATCTGGGCAGGATCAATTTCAGGCAGAGTTTTGTCTGAAATTTCCTTGATCACTTTTTTGAGATTTTCTTCTTTTCCCCTTTGGGCCTTTTTTTCAAGATACCAGAGTAGAAACCCAAGCGAAATTATCGTCGAAGAAGCGCCGGCCAAATAAGGCCATTTTTTCAACAGTTCTTTTTCTAGCTCTGGTTTTTTTTCTTGAAGTTGGGCCAAAAAATCTTCGATTCTTTTTTGCTGGCCGCCGAGGTTTCTGAAAATCTCGGTTCTTTCTCGGGCATCATTGATTTAAGGCAAAGTAGGGCTGTAGGAATTCAGGTAAAGCCATATTTTAATTTTACTTCAAAACTTGCTTTTTTCAAGCAAAATCTCATAATAAACTACCGGCCAGCAAGCTGAGCGATATCCGGCTGAGCTGGATGTGGCAAGTCGAAATGAAGCCTCTCCACCCCTTCCAAGTCCCACCACCTAACCAGCAAGTGATAAAAGAGCTGCCGGGACGGTACCGGCTGCCTTTAAAGTTCCTCGTAAAGATGAAGGCTCTTATGTGTTTTATGGATGAAGTATTACGGCCGATTAAAAGTTATCTTCTGCATATGGTGTTGACCGGATGCGAGAGGTTGATCGCTTAATTGAAACTTCTTTGCCTTGTGATTTCTTGGTTGCCCGACCAAAAGAGGTACAAACAAGACTCAAGATGGGAAACCTATTTTTGAAGCTAATTTTTGAGGAAGGGAAAATCTTGGATGGTTGATAAACAAATAATCAAAGAGTGGTTAGCCGAAGCAGACTGAGGAAAAACATCATTGCCACCAATCTTTCTCTTCTTTATAATCAATTAATGAAAGAAAAGATTTTCCCAATTATCTTTTTTTGGCTGATATTTAGCTTAAGCAGTTCAGCAATTTTTGCCCAAACAGAATTTCAGCAAACAACTATCCTTGGTCCCCAACCAACCAAAGCAACATTTGAAATCAAAGTCAGGACCACAGTAGGCGGCTATCTTTATGATATTAAAGGCCTAACTTCTCCTTGGGCGCAAGTTGAATTAAAATCAACCCAGGGCAATTTGGCAGTAACCACTTTTGCTGATGATCAGGGAATATTCCAGTTTTTTAACCTTTTGGTTGGCCTTAGGCCAGGCAATTTTTGTTTTTTTTCTTTAGATATCAAACAAAATTATTCTCCGCCTCTTTGTCTTACTCCTCCCCTCCCCAAACAAACAAATAATCTCACTAACATTCTTTTGCCTCCTTCTTTGGTTTTAGAAAAAGGAATTTTTCAACAAAAAGATCAGATAATAGTCAACGGTCGCACTTTTCCTAATGCCAAATTAGCGGTTTTTCTGTTTGAGGAAAACCGGCCAAAAATTTATCAGTTTTTAGACTTGATTAAACCAACCTGGGCAAAAGAAGTTCCCAAATTAACTCTCAGCAGCGACAAAGAAGGTTATTTTGAGTTCAACTTACCTACGGCTAAATCTGGTAAAGGGAGGATTTTTGTTGGCGCTTATTGGCAGGAAAATCCCAGTCCCCCAAGCAATTTTTTGGAATTTACTGTTTTGCCTTGGTGGCAATGGCAACTTTGGCAATTTTGGTTGTTTTTGAAAAATCTTTTAATTTTAATCAGCAAAATTGTCCGCTGTTGGTGGTTTTTAATCGCTCTTGAATTTTGCTTGATTTTCTTTTTGCTCAAGAAGCTAAGATCAACTCCGATGAAAAAATCAAAAATCAAAAACAAATTCCAACCAACTGATGATCTTTAACAAAACTGATAAAATTATCAGCAACCAATGATTTTTGCCAAACAAAGTGGAAAAAGAAAAAATCTTCCAAACAATTTATGAAAACCAAGAAAAAATTGTTTTTGCTTTAGGCGCAGCCGCTATTTTGGTCGGAGTCTTCAAGATTTTTTCTTCTTTGGGTTCTTCAAAATCAACCGTCGAAATTCTTCCCTCCAATCAGGCAGAAACAAAAACAGAAATCATTGTTGATGTCGCTGGCGCAGTGGTTAATCCTGGTGTTTATAAATTATCCCCAGAAAGCAGAGTGAAAGACGCTTTAATTGCCGCTGGCGGTTTTGATCAAACAGCTGACCGCGATTGGGTGGCGAAAAATCTTAATTTGGCCCAACCACTGGTTGATGGCGCCAAAATTTACATCCTTGCCAAAGGCAGTTCTGCTCCGGCTCAAACAACAGAAATTTTGGCCAACTTTAGCCAAACAAATAAAATCAACATCAACTTAGCCAATGAAAACCAACTTGATCAATTGCCAGGCATCGGACCGGCAATCGCCAAAAGAATTATTGAATATCGAGAAAAAAATCAAGGTTTCAAATCAATTGAAGAAATCAAATCAGTGCCTGGGATTGGAGAAAAAATGTTTGAAAAAATCAAAGATTTAATCACTGTTTTTTAAATTGGATAACAAGCCAGAATCCGGATTTAAAAATATTTTTCCACTTTTAAACAATGGTGTCCTATAACAAGAAAAAACTAAAGCCCCATAGTTTTTTCTGGCTGGGATTTTTGTTTTTCTTTTTTGGCTCTCTCTTGCTTTCATTTTGTGCCTCAGAATGTCCTCTCTCCCGTTCTCAAATCTCCTTTTTCTCCGCTAAAATTGAATCATTTTTCACTGCCAAGCAAGAAAAATTAATTCTTGTTTATCAAAAACTGCTTCCCCAACCAGAGGCAAGTCTTTTAGGCGGCATTGTTTTGGGAACAAAATCTGTTTTGCCAAATGATTTTTATCAAGCATTGCAGAAAACCGGTACCTTGCACATTGTTGTCGCCAGCGGCTACAACCTAACAGTAATCAGCCAGCGGCCGGTTGATCTTTTTTCTTGGTGGTTTGGCCGAAAATTAAGTTTAATTTTTGGCTTGATTTTGATCTGGCTTTATACTTTTCTTGCCGGCAACCAGCCACCAATTGTCCGAGCGGCAATAATCGTCAGTTTTGTTTATTTAGGCCAATTTTTAGGGAAAAAGATTGATATTTGGCGGTTGATTCTTCTTACTGCTAGCATAATGA
>CAZIOQ010000045.1:0-3862 GCA_964540975.1 uncultured Gammaproteobacteria bacterium | reverse complement strand
CACATACTATTTGGGAAACAAATGAAATTGGCTTTTTTCTAACAGAATATCATTGGTCTCACTCCTATACACTCTACCAACTGATAACTTTTTTAATTTTTAAGTATCTTGGTTTTTGGGGATTAACAATTTTTGGCAGTATTATCCTAACCCTGTCATTATTTTTAATTTATCAAACAACTAGCAAGCAAAAGGTCTTTTTTAGAACTCTAGGTCTATTATTTATTTTTTTGACTAGTTTACCTGTTATCTCTCTTGGCTACCGAAGCCAACTTTTTAGTGTTTTAGGAATTTCTTTTCTTTTTTACTTTCTCCTTAATAACAGAAAAATATCTTTAGCTAAATTTCTTATTCTACCGCCTCTTTTTACTATCTGGGTAAATCTTCATGGCGGTTTTGTTCTTGGTATTATTATTTTACTGTTTTATGCTGTCGGAAAATTCATCCAGCGAAAATATCAAGAAAGCTTGAAAACAATAATTATTACAATACTATGCGCTTTAGCTAGTCTAGTTAATCCATTTGGCTGGCGGATATATCAAGAGGTATACCGCCACTCTTGGTATCCTCTAAATAAGTTAATTGCCGAATGGGTACCACCGGACAATACTTTTATCGCTCTTATTATCACCATTTTTTCCGGTGTGTCTTTGCTTTTGTTTTTTCAAAGGGAAAATTTGAAATTTTACAAAAAGAATGCTTTTTTAATCTTCTCTTGGTTGTTTTTTACTTATCTTGCTTTTACAGCAAGGCGCAATCTTGCTTTTTTTGCCATTAGCTCCTTTTGTCTTTTTTTCAAAGCTTTTCCTTACCAAAAAGATTCTGCTTTATCTCTAGCGAAATCGCAAAAAACATTGATGATTATCGGTTTTTTGGGGCTATTCATCTGGCGTTTAATAAATTTTCCCCCCTTTAGAAATGATTGGCAATCGATTTGCCGCTTAAGTAAATGGCCTCTCCCCTGTGAAGCAGTTGAATTTTTAAAAACTAAACCGCAAATTTGTCAGCGAATTTTTAATGCTTACGAGTGGGGAGGTTATCTTGCCTGGCATTTGCCAGAAAGCAAAATTTTTGTCGATGGCCGGATGGCTGCTTGGCCTACTTCGGAAGGAAAAAGTCCATACACAATCTATTTAGAAATTATTCAAGCCAAAAAAGGTTTTAATGAAAAACTCCTCCAGCACCAAGTTGACTGTTTACTTATTGGCAGAGGCACTTTTTTGGATTTAGAATTAAGAGAAAAGGATGGTTATTCTTGGCAACTAATTTGGGGAGATGATATTGCCGCTGTTTATCAGAAGAAAAAAGACTAAATATGAGAAAGATTCATCTTTTTGTTTCTGGTCGAGTTCAAGGAGTTTTTTATCGACACTTTGCTATTCAAAAAGCTCGTCAATTGGGTCTTTCCGGTTGGATTAGAAATCGCCTTGACGGTCGAGTAGAGGCAGTTGTTATTGGCCCAGAAAAAAAATTAGATCGAATGCTTATTTGGTTTTGGCAAGGTTCTCCTCTAGCTAAAGTGGGAAAAATAACCATTATTTCCCAAAAAGAAATAAGCCAAGATCCTTTTAAGGGGAAATTTGAGAAGAGGAAGACTGTTTAAAAAATCTGAAATTTTGTTTTTCTTTCCAAAAAGATGAACCAATATAGCAAATATCACCACCAGCGGATTGGATAGGATCAAAAAGTTCCGGAGTCACCCCTCCGTCGACTCCGATCTTAAAATTAGCATTTAGACTTTGGCGAGTCTTAACTAGTTCTTTAATTTTTTTAAGACTATTAGGATCGAATTTTTGCCCGCCAAAGCCTGCCTTTACTGATAAAATTAAAACCAGATTCACCCGAAATAATGCCTCTTGATTTAAAAGCTCTAATGAGGTTGGCAAATCAATTGCTAATCCTGCTTCCATACCTTCGCTTTCTACTCGATCAATAAAATCTAACTGATCATTCATAAATTCTATCTGGCCAACTACCCGCTGAGCTAAAACAAAGTTACATTTTTCTACCCAGGAAAACGGATTTTTTACCATTAGATGGACCTCCCAAAAAAGATTTTTGTCTTGATAATTATTAAGCCATTCTAAAGGAAAGGTTCTATTGGGAGCAAATTTACCATCTACTACATCTATTTGGACCCAATCAGTTTTACTCCTCAAAAAATTAATTTTTTTTTCTAACTCTTCTGGGGAATTCGTCAGAATAGTTGGAATTATTTGCATATTCTTTTTGCCATTTCAAGCAGACGACAAGAATATCCATATTCATTGTCATACCAAGCAGCAAGATGAAGCATATCTTCAGATACAACTTGTGTCATTGGTAAATCTACCACTGCTGAAGCAGTATTACCAATAATATCAGTTGAAACTAATGGTTCATAAGAAACTTTAATAATGCCTACCAGCTTGTTGCCTGCAATATCTTCTAAGATTGAATTAACTTCATTAACGGTCGTCTTTTTGTTAGTTTTAAAAACAAAGTCAGCGAAAGAACCACAAATTATTGGCACCCTAATTGCCGAAGCAGCAAATCTACCTTTTGCCTCCGGATAAGCAGCGATTACTGATTGAGCAGCACCGGTGCCAGTAGGAACAATATTAGCTGCTGCCGCCCTTATCCTTCTCAAATCATCTCCAGAATCATCAACTAAGACTTGGCTAGCAGTATAAGCATGAATGGTTGTCATTATACACTCTTCAAAACCTAAGGCTTCATCAATCGCCTTAACCAGAGGAGCCACACAATTGGTAGTACAGGAACCATTGCTAATCAACCTTTCACCTTTATAACGATTTTCATTGACTCCAATAATGAAAGTAGGAATAGAGGGGTCTTTTGCCGGAGCAGAGATGATGACTTTTCTAACACCACCTTTGAAATGAAGCTCTGCTTTTCTATCAATAAAAACACCAGTACATTCTAAAACCACATCCACTCCATAATCCTTCCAACGAATTTTAGCCGGATTCCTTTGGGCTAAAACTGGAAATTCTTTATTCCCTACCATTATTCTACCAATCTCCTCTCCCCTTTCCGGTTCGAGTGCTTCGACTTTAGCAGGAAAGCGACCATAAACAGTATCATATTTTAAAACATGGGCCCAACCATCAACATCCATCGAACCAGAAGTATTAATTGCTACAATTTCCAAATCTTCCTGATATCTATCCCACCAAGCTTTAAAAGAAGTCCTTCCAATTCTTCCAAAACCATTAATCGCTATTTTTATTTTTTCTGCCATTTCACTCAGATTACAACTTTTTAAGCTAATTTGTCAAATGCTTCTTTTACTTCATTCCGACTAAAGATCCATCTTGAAGAAATGAAAGCATCGCCCCACCACCAACACTAACAAAATCAAATTTATCCCAAAGATTTAATTTAGATAAAATTCGGTGAGTATCGCCGCCGCCGGCAACTTTAAACGCGTTGATATTGGCCACCGTCTTAGCAATTTCCCAACTCCCTTTTCTGCTTTCTTCCTCCTCGTAAACTCCCATTGGCCCCGCCCAAACAATTGTTTTTCCTTGAGCAATTATTTTTTTAAATTGTTTTATTGTCTGATTATTAATATCTTTCCCATCCGCTCTCAAGTTTCCTAATATTACATTAGAATTAGAAGGTAAAGATGGGAAGGTTATCATCTTTGGCAATTTACCTCCAATTAAAACCCGATCTGCCCAACTGATCAAAAATTTAATATAATCTAACTTATCACTCTTGCTTCCTCCTAAAACAAAAACTAAAGGTCGATAGGCATTTTTTTTTAGCCAAGTTAAGGTTTTTACTTCTCCTTCAAATCTCAATCCCAAAAATGTGGGTAAAAATTTAGGAATTCCTACGATTGAAGCATGCTCCC
>CAZIOQ010000044.1:0-5099 GCA_964540975.1 uncultured Gammaproteobacteria bacterium | reverse complement strand
ATTATTCTCAATTTGTTCAAATTTAACTGCTGGTAAATTAATCTTGATCGATTGTTTTGTCAATTTTTTAATTGACCAAAAAAATAAGCTTAGCAAAAAAGTGCTACTGGCTAAGATTGCCACAAAAATTCTGGTTTTTTTGAGATTTTTTTCTTGACTAGTTTTGGTGAGTAAATCTTGTTGTCGGTAGCCTCGGGCAAGCGAAGTTGGTTGATTATCCATTTTGGGAATGCCGAGTAATAAATTCCTTTAATTGTTTTTCAGTTAATAAACCAGCTTTAGTGCCGATTCGGGAGACAACACTAGCAGAATTAGCCATTCCCCAGTTTAAACTTTCCTGTAAAGATAATCCTTTAATTAAGCCGGCCACTAAGCCAGAATTAAAACTATCCCCAGCTCCGGTCTCATCAATTGTTTTAATTTGGAAAATTGGTCGATGAATTTTTTGGTTGCCACTGATCGCTGTTGCTCCTTGCTTGCCCTGGGTGACGATAATTAAAGGGGAGCCAATCTTATTGATTTTTTCCCAAAGTTTATTCTCGGTGGTTGCCAGTAAGAAGCAGGCCTCTTCTTGATTAAAAGAAATTAAATTAACATATTTCGAAAGCAAGATAACTGTTTCTTTTTGGCTTAGTTCTTTTTTGCCCGGATTCCAAGCAACTTTTATGCCTTTTTTATAAGCAAAGTCGATTAATTCTTGAGCCAAATGAAGATTGCCTTCTAAAGAGGCGAGATAGAACCATTTTGTATTTAGCAAAGACCAGTTAATATCCTCTTTTTCCAGGCGTGTTTTGCCTCGGTAAACTAAGATGGTTCTTTGACCAGTGGGTGTTAAGAGAATAACTGACTGGTCTGTTTGATCTTCCTTTTTGATTATTAATTGAGTAAGATCAAGATTTTTTTCTTTTTTTAATTCAGCTAAAACCATCTGGCCAAAAATATCTTTTCCAAATTGGCAAACAAGAGCAGTTTTGAGTCCTAATCGAGCGAAACCAACAGCGGTGTTCGTTCCGCCACCGCCGCTGGCAATTACTCGTTGATCGATTTCTACTTTATCTTGATAAATTGTACAAATGGTAGTTCTTTTAAGACCAGTTTTGCTTTCTGGCAAGAGTTTAAATTCTTTAGAAGACAAAAAAATATCGACCGTGGCCGAACCAAAACAGATAATGTCGTATGTTTTTTTGAAAAACATTTTTAAAAAGTTAATTTTAAAAATTTTTCAATTTCTTTACTCAAGGCTCTAGTGACTGGTAAAGCTAGTTCATAAAATTTTAAACTTTTGTTCTCTTTTAGGATTTTAACCCAAGTTTGACGGTAAATAAATCTAAGTTTGCTATTGACATTTATTTTAGCAATCAATCTTTTGTTGATAGCAAACTTTAAATCTTTTAAACTAACTCCAGAACCACCGTGTAAAGTTAACATTGCTTTGCTAGCTTTTTCTTTAATAATAGCTAAGCGATATAAATCAAGCTTCTCTTCTTTTTGAGGATTAAAACCATGTTGATTGCCAACAAAAACTGCCAAAAGATCAGCCTTGGTTTTTTGGCTAAATTCTTCAATTTTTTCTGGGAAGGTTTTTTCTTTTTGTGGTTCTGCTTCAACTAAAATTTTTTTCGGATGAGCTAGCCTTGAGATAGATCGGCTAATTTTTATATTTGCTTGCCAATTTAAATCAGAACCATCAATATGAACCATATCAAAGCCCAGGTTAATTGCTTTTTTAATTATTGCTATCTTTTTCCCGTGATCAAGATTGGTAAACAAAGGCAGGCCTCTTTTTTTTTGAAAATCAACCATTTGATAAAAATTTTCTATTCCCCAAAATTCAGCCTCTTTTTCAGAAACTTGGGCAATTACAGGAAGATTGGTTTTTTCAACTACCTCAACTAGACTTTTAAAAACCAACCAATTGTCAATATTAATAGCAAACAGAGTTCTTTTTTGAAAAGCATTGCTTAAGTTCATTGCTTAAATAATAATAACACCAATCGCCATGTTTTTTCAGGAGGCTTGATGGTAATTTTTTAAATTTCCTAAACTCATTTAATCAGGAGAAATGCCCATTGTCCATTCTTTATGCTCGCTAGGACGAGCCAGCAACAACTTTTTTCAACTGGCGGAGGAGGTGGGATTCGAACCCACGGGTCCTGAAACTAGGACACGGTTTAGCAAACCGTTGCACTAGGCCACTATGCGACTCCTCCTTTTTTAGCTAATCAATTTTATCAAATTTTCAATCACTAGCAAAATTTAATTGGACTAGTTTAAAAAAACAAAAGATGTTATTATTAAAACTAGCAATGAAAATCAGCCAAAAAACTCTTTTGGTTATTGTTTTGATTTTAATTGGTTTTTTCATCCTCATCATCTCTTTAATTAAAGCGTCTCTTGATGCTTTTGCCCAAGAAGAAATCAAAAGCGAGGGGTTTAATATTAATTTAATTGAATCTAGTCAAGCTGCTATTCCAGACAATAAGATTAACTATAACTTTCCTTATCCAGGGATGTTGCCTGATAATCCATTTTATTTCCTTAAAGAATGGCGAGATAAAATTTGGCTTTTTTTAACCACTGACCCAAAACAAAAGACGAATATTCTTTTGTTGATTGCCGATAAAAAGATTTATTCTGCAATTATGCTTGAAGAAAAAAATGAAAAAGCACTAGCCCAAAGGATTTTCCAAAATTCTCAAAATTACCTAGAAGCTGCTTTTAAAACAAGCCAAAAAATTAAAGATGAAATTCAACTTAAAGAGAGTCAACAAAAAATAATTCAGGCAGCTTTGGCCCATCAAGCAGTGGCGATAAAATATGGTTTTAAAGTAGATTCTGTTTATTCCAAAATTATCCAACCTTAAATTGCTTCTTTGAAATTAAATGACGTCTTCCTCCTTAGGATAGTATTAGCCGTCTTTTCTTCCCTGCTGCATCTTTGCCCGGGGAAGGACGAAAGTTCTTGGCTGGTGTGGCTTCTCAGGATCGGCAGGGTTATTTTAAGGCGCAAAATAAAAACCACTAGTGAAAAATTTGCATTAAAATTTTTTTTTGTTTATTATCTAATTAATGGAAGAGACTAAAAAGTTTGTTAACGAAGAAAAAAATGAGTTTGAAGACAAAACCTTGGAAGTAATTCCTTCCAAAGAAGAAAAAGTTTTGTTTGAATGGGAAGCTTTGGAAAGGCCTTTTCAAAAAAAGGATTTCGAATTTTGGACAACTGTGATTGCTATTCTAGCTTTAGTTTGTTTAATTTTGTTTTTTATTAAAGAATGGTTTTTTATTGCCACTTTAATTGCTTTTGTTTTCTTTTATTATGTTCTAACAACGGTCAAGCCAGGAAAAGTAAAACATAAAATCACCAACAAAGGCATTTTTTATGCTGATAATCTTAATCGTTTTGATTGGGAATCTTTAAGATCTTTTTGGTTTGCCCAAAAATGGGGATTTCGACTTTTGAATATTGAAACTTGGTTGAACTATCCAAGGGTTTTGCATCTGATGATCAATGATAAAGATGCACCAGATTTGGAAAAGATTTTGTTGAAATATCTTCCTAAAGAGGAAGAAGAGACAAAAAAGAATTTTCTTGATAAATTTTCTGCTTGGCTTTTAAAAAATCTTCCCTTGGAAAGCAAAAAAGAAGTGAAGTAAAATTGCTTTTTCGCGCCTTAAATACTCCATCTTTCTTGGGGTAGTAGGGAGGAGGTCATTTTTTCATCAAGCATTTCTTCCATCAATGTAAAATAGTATAATATTGGTAGTCGTGTCCCTGTAGCTCAGCTGGAAAGAGCGACAGTTTGCGGAACTGTAGGTCGAAGGTTCAAATCCTTCCAGGGACACTCCAATAGTTCAAAATTCAAAATGATTAAAATTTTTTAAAGGCTTTGAATTTTGAATCGTAATTTTTAACTTTAAACTTAGTCAAGGAAGGATGGCTGAGTGGACTAAAGCGCACGCCTGGAGAGCGTGTTCCGAGAAATCGGAGCGTGGGTTCGAATCCCACTCCTTCCGCCTGCATTTAATTTGGCAGCAAGTGAAGAATTAATTTTTGTGCCTGTAGCTTAACGGATAGAGCATTGGCCTCCGGAGCCAAAGATGAGGGTCCAATTCCCTCCAGGCGCACTTTCTGGAGAGGTGGCTGAACTGGTTAAGGCACTGACCTCGAAAGTCAGCTCCCAAAAATTGGGATTGCGGGTTCGACTCCCGCCCTCTCCGCCGCTAACTATTATAAGATGGATATTGCGCTCAAAAATTCATAAAGCAACAGTAAACCAAGTTAACTTAAATTATATCGGGAGTATTTCAATTGATGAAGAATTGATTGAAAAAGCTGGCCTTTGGTCTGGAGAAAAAGTTTTGATTGTGAGCAACACAACTGGGGTAGGATTAGAAACTTACGTAATCCCTGGGAAGAAAGGTAGCGGAATAATTTGTATGAATGGAGCAGCAGCTCATTTGATTAAGGAGGAAGAGGAAGTAATCATTATGGGTTTTGAACTACAAACCAATCAAAGCTAAAATTATCCTTGTTGACAAAAACAACAAATTTGTAAGGTATCTATGACGAAAATATTAAGACCTGGCAAAAAGACGATAAGGTTTTGGTGGGTAATGACTTAAATAGATTAGAATGGAAACTAAAAAATCAACAAATCAATGGGATTTAGTCGCTCCTTGCGGACTTTATTGTGGAGAATGTGCTGCTTTTTTTAATAAAAAATGTGGAGGTTGTAGGTCTAATAAAGGATTAAGTAAGAAATATAGAAAATATTGTCAAATTTATGATTGTTCGGCCAACAAAAAATTAAAAATTTGTTTAGAGTGTCAAGGATTCCCTTGTAAATTTTTTAAAAAAGAAAACAGATTGGCTAAAGAGACGGAAAAGATGTGCTAAAAGGAAAGGAATTAACTATTGTGATCAATGTCAACGATGGCCGTGCGAATTTTTAAAAAGACCAGCTTTGACCGAAGTCAATTTAAAAGAATTTAAAGAATTTATGAGAAGAGTAAAAACAAAGGTTAATCTTAATTCTTCTAAATCTTGGAAGAAAAAAGCTATCTAATTTGCCAAAAAATTGCCTTTTACTGATAAAATA
>CAZIOQ010000043.1:0-3049 GCA_964540975.1 uncultured Gammaproteobacteria bacterium | reverse complement strand
AAGTGTTGCTCGGCAGTTTTTGGGCCAAATGGGCGGACGACAAGGAGTCAGCACTAATCGTTTAGGTTTTCGGCCGGTAAATGGGGAAATTATTAGCGCAGACGACAAATCGATTACGGTTAAGCTGCAAGATGGTTCAAGTAAAATAGTAATTGTCTCGGCAAATACCCAGATCAATAAAGCCGAGCAGGCAAACAAAGAAGATTTGAAAGTCGGGGAAAAGGTAGCCGTTTTTGGTCAGGAAAATTCCGATGGCAGTGTTACCGCCCAAAACATCCAAATAAATCCGCTGTTAAGAGGAAGAGAAGCTCAATAGATTTTAAACCCAAATACTCTTTTTAGGAAAGCGACTATTTTATTAATTAAAGTCTGCAGCTGATTTTGTTTTTGACTTAATTCTTGTATCTGTTCTTTAATTTGTCCTATTTCCTCTGTTGTTCTTGTTCCCGGAACGCAGACTAATTGGTTACTTTGAGTTAGACTACAAATTTCTTTTTCTTGACAATCTTCATCTTTATAGCAAGGCCTAAGACAAGTTCCAAAAATATCTGTTCTGTCATCGGTTGGGGGTATCAGAACTAATCCATCACAGCATTTTGAAACCTGATCCTTTCTAATTACCTCTCCGGCTAAAGAACAAAGTTCAGGATTAGGTAAAGACTTTTCGGAAATTACTAAAACCGGAAATGAAGCAGTAGCAAGAACAAGTCCATCAGCTTCTCGTATTGCTGAAACTTTAATTTCTGTTTTTCCCGGATTAATTCCAGAGATATCGATATGGTTTAGAGGGCAAGGGGGTTGAATATTATAAAGGCAGCCACTATTGCTTTCTAATTTATCCGGTTTTATTTGGGCTATATTAGGGTTAGCTATTTTCCAGTTATAATTTATTCCTCTTTGATCTTTGACAATTTCGCCATTTTGGTTTTTAAGGAGAACATTCACGCCATATCCTGTTAATGGATTGTTGGTAATGGTAATAATTTTGCCTTCCGGCAGTCCGATTAGCGGTTCAAGAATGTAGCCATATTCAGATGGGGGTTGATTTTTGCTAAGAAAAGCATTAATTGAACATTGGTAACAGTAGATTTCTGCGTCTTGGTTGTCAAGGGGGATAAATTTTCTTTCGTATTGGTAGTTATGATAACCCAAGAGGCTTTCTACTTTATTACCTAGAGAATCTTTATAATATATCCAATCTCCTTGAGATTCTCCATTGTATGTTCTTAATTCATACATCTCCCACATGTTATTTTCCTTTTTTTGGAAATACATAAAAAGTCTCATCTCTACCCCGCTTTCTTGCCAAATTGCTTCAAGAGTAGTTCTGTCTACACCGGGATCAGAGCTTATTCTTATTGGCTCCTGACCGTAAAACTTTTTATCTTTTATTCTGATAAAGAAATTCTTGGAGTTTAAACTTGCATAAGGAGTGCTCCAGTTAATCGGATTAGGTTTACTTTCTTCTTTAAGCCAAAGATAACTGGCACATTCTGTGGTGGCAGTATCAGTTTGAATTGTAAAAAGACTGCTTGTTTTTGGGAGATTATCAATAGAATTGTTGATTTTTAAAAGAATATAAATGGGGTCTGTTGCCTCGTCAACAAAAGAGTAATTTTGGGAGCAAAAAATACTTTTATCTTGATTATTTAAAGTGCAACTTCCTCCTACCGCCTGAGCATCTAAGACTGTAATTGGCTCATTGGCTCCCAAAAGATGTTTAATATAAATTTTTTGAATTATTTGTCTTTGAGGGGCAAGATTATTTTTAACTTTTACTGAATAGATTAAATAATCGTTGGGTTTGACGGTTGAGCTTCCGCTTTTAATTTCTACTCCATCATAACGGTAAGGAAGACTATATGATGAATTTACAAGAAATATTCGCGGTTCGCATGAAAGAGGATTGTTTGAGACCTGAGCAAACACAGGTTTGGCAAGAAATAACTGCCCTAAAAAGAGAATTAAAGAAAGACCTATTAGAAAAAAATTTTTATTAAAATGTCTTTTTTTCATTAAAAATTAAGTTTATTTTAACTTTTTAAAAAATTTTTTCAAGTATTTAAAAAAATAATTTTGTGTTTTCAATTACCCCCAAGTATCAAAATAAACCCGCCTTTTAGGAGAGAATAGTAATTATCCTAAAAGTTGTTTTAATAAGCGATAGATATCTTTTTGGTGATGGATCAAAACGATATAGATTTCTTTTTTTGTTTTTCGGTAAACTATTCGATAATTACCAACTCTTACTCTGAAAATATTGGAAGATCCCTCTAATTTTTCCTTTTTAATAATTTTTTCCTTCCCGCCGATTGCTCTTATTTTTCTGGCAATAGCGATTTGGTCTATTTTTGGAAGCTTTCGGAGGTGTTTTTCGGCACGAGGGGACAGAGTAATTTTCATATTCCTAATTCTTTTGCAACCTTTTCAAAATCCTTTCCTTTGCGGAAGTCTGTTTTTTTAACAATTGTTTTGTCAATATAGTCCTCCAATAAAGAAATTATTTTTTCGTAAAGCTCCTTGCCTATCAGGTAGGCCTTGATTTGAGTTCTTTTTGCTACCGCTACAGGGTAGTCTAGGGCATTGACAATTATTTTTGACGGCTGGCTTTTAAGTTGAGATATGGTTACTATTTCCATAATTTCAAAATACCATTAAATAGACCTTTTGTCAAGACCTTTTTTCAGGCTATTTACAAGGTCAAATTATTTTTCCGGCCAATTTCTTTTATTTTTTTTGACAAAATATTTAAAAATTAGTAAAAGCTTCTTTTTCTTCTCCTTGACAAATTTCCCTACTAGTGTATAATGAATATGTATTCAAAATAATATTTGAAAGGAGGTGAAAAAATATGCCAGGACTTGATGGTACTGGACCTTTAGGTTTGGGGCCAAAAACCGGTTGGGGTTTTGGTCCTTGTGGTCTTGGTTTAGGTTGGCGGCGGAGATTTGGACCGGGAAGAGGTTTGGGAAGATATTTCTGGTGGCGTTGGCCACAAACCAAAGAGGAACAGAAAAAAGCATTAGCTGAATACAGAAAAGCTTTAGAA
>CAZIOQ010000042.1:0-3356 GCA_964540975.1 uncultured Gammaproteobacteria bacterium | reverse complement strand
ACCTAAAGGAGAAATGGTTTTTGGTTGGTTAATTAAAGATTAGATTTTTAATAAACTTAATTTAATGAAGACGGCTAAAAATATTAACGATAAAGAATTTGCCGCATTAGCCCGGGCAGCCCAAAAATCAATCGAAAATCCGGGTAAAAGTCAGATACCTTTACCTAAAACAGAGAGCAAAAAATTCCCTCAAGTTTATGTTTTTAGGCATACTCAGACATATGACAATGCTAGAAGAATTTTCTCTGGTCGAAGGAATACTACCCTTACTTCTTTAGGCAATAAGCAAGCAAAAGAGTTATCCTTAAAGTTAAAAAATAAAAAAATTGATCTTTTTATTTCTTCACCACAAAAACGCTGTCTGGAAACAGTAGTAAAGATAATGAAATTGCACCCGGAAGCGATTTTAAAACTCGAACCCCTTTTAAGAGAAAGAGATTATGGAGATTTGACTGGAAGGAGCAAAAGAAAACTAATGAAAGAAAATTTTAAAATGGCAGTTTTAGTCAGAAGAGGATATGATATTGCTCCTCCTCATGGGGAAAGTTTAAAAACAGTTAAAGAAAAAAGAGTTTATCCTTTCTTAAAAAAATTAGTTAAAGAAATTAAAAGGAAAAAGATGAATGTGGCTATTTGTGCTACTGGAAACACGGTAAGATTTATCAGGATGTATTTTGAGAAATTACCCTTAATAAAAGCCTTAACTATCGAAATCCCTTATGATGATTATGCAGCTTATATCGTAAAGTAAGCTTATTTAGCAGCTAAAATTTTTTTCTCGGCCTCGACAATGATTTGGCGGGTTTTATCAATTGCATCAGGATTAACCGAAATACTAGTTATTCCCCATCTAACTAATTTTTCTACTAAATCAGGATAATTACTTGGCGCCTGACCACAAATAGAACTAGTAATTTGATATTTATTACAGGCTTTAATGACTCTTTTTAAAGCCCACAAAACTGATTTATTTTTTTCATCAAAAGCGTAAGCTATTTGGCTATTGTCTCTGTCTAGGCCTAAGATTAACATTGTCAAGTCATTAGAACCAATCGAAATACCATCAATACCAGTTTTTATAAAATCTTCGATTTGGATTACATTGGAGGGAATCTCAGTCATTATCCAGAGTTTGAAACTTGGTGACCTGGTTAATCCTAAAGAAGCAAGAATTCTTTTTATTTCGATTAGCTCTTGGGGGGTTCTGACAAAGGGAATCATTAACCAAAGGTTTCTAAAACCCATCTTATTTCTTACTTTTTTGATCGCTTCTACTTCAAGTCTAAAAATTTCTGGAATATTTATATAACGAATTGCTCCTCTAAATCCTAGTAGAGGATTTTCTTCTTTTGGTTCAAAACTAGCACCTCCTTCTAGATTGCGATATTCATTTGTTTTGAAATCAGTGGCCCGATAGACTACTGGTCGAGGAGAAAAGTATTTACAGAAGGTAGCAATACCTTTTGATAATTGATTAATAAACAATTCTTCTTTTTTTTCATTAAGAAGTTTTTGAGGATGGATGCCAATGCCGGCAATCATAAATTCTGCCCTAAGAAGACCAACGCCATCGACATATTTCTTTGATAACTGTTTTGCTAATAATGGTTCTCCTAGATTGATATATAATTTTGTTGCTGTTCTAATCCTTTTGCTAACTAATTTTTGTTTAATTTGACCCAAAATCTGCTTTGTTTCTTGCTTTTGCTTTTCAACTTGATAGATTTCCCCAGTATTACCATTAACAGTTATTAACTGTCCATTTCTAAGTTTTTTAGTAGCAATTTTTGTTCCAACGACACAAGGAATTGCTAATTCCCGGGAAACAATTGCTGCATGAGATGTTTGTCCGCCTTTTTCTGTGATTATGGCGACCACTAATCTCATTGCCGGGACAAAATCAGGAGTGGTCATTTCAGTAACTAAAATCTCGCCCTTTTTAACTTTGTTAATTCCTTTAGGAGAGTGAATAATTCTTGCTGCTCCAGTAGCGATTCCAGGGGAAGCGCCATCACCGGTTAAGATGATTGTCTTTTGGCTAACTTTAGCTTCGCCATTTTTGACTATTGATTTTAAAGTGGTTACTGGTCTAGTTTGGACGATGTAAATTTTTCCTTTTTCTATTGCCCACTCAACATCTTGAGGGAAATAATAATGTTGGTGCAGTTTTTGACCAAATTTAGCAATCTCTACAACTTGGAGAGGATTTAATTTTGGTCTATTTTGTTTACTTCTTGAAACAGCGACCTTAATGTTTCTCCCTTTTTTTCTTATCAGTTGAATTTTTTGCTCTATAGTTTCTATTTTGGTAATTTTAAGGGACTCTTTTTCAATTTCATAACGGTCTGGTGTCACTTGTCCTTGGACTATCAGTTCT
The DNA here is from genome assembly GCA_964540975.1 of uncultured Gammaproteobacteria bacterium. Taxonomy (GTDB): domain Bacteria; phylum Patescibacteriota; class Microgenomatia; order UBA12405; family UBA6130; genus CAZIOQ01. Next base: position 979 of record CAZIOQ010000042.1, on the reverse strand, counting down.
CCCAATCCCCAAATAGATTCAATAACAATAGTTTTTTTATCATTAGTGAGAGGATTGACTGTAAACATTACTCCAGATACCTCGGATTGGACCATTTTTTGAATTGAAACGGCTAAGCCAACTTTGAAATGATCAAATCCTTTTTCTTCTCTATAAAATATTGCTCTTGGAGTAAATAATGAAGCCCAACAAGCTCTAGTTTTATTGACAACATTTGCTTCTCCTCTAATATTGAGAAAGGTTTCTTGTTGGCCAGCAAACGATGCTTCAGGTAAATCTTCAGCACTTGCGGAAGAACGGACAGCCACATAAGGTTGTTTTAATCCCCAAAAGGAACCAAGTTTTAAATAATTCCGCATTATTTCAAAAGCAATTTTTTCTGGAATTGGACTTCCTTGAATCAAATTTTTAATTCTGGTGCTCGCCTGCTGGAGTTCTAGAGTATTACTTAGATTAACAACCTGAAGAATTTTTTTAATTTTTTCTTTGAGATTATTGGCCTGAATAAATTCGAAATAGGCATCGGTAGTGACGACAAAGCCGTTAGGAACAGGAATACCCAAATTATACATTTCTCCCAAATTTGCCGCCTTACCTCCTACCAAAGGGACGTCCTCTTTTTTAATTTGGTTCAACCAGAGAATATTTTTCATTTTGTTTTTATTCTAAACAGTTAAAATTAAATTAACAAGAGCGATTTGTAAATTTTCTGGTAAATTACCGGTTTTTTGTTTAAATTCAATTTCAATTAATTTTTGATAAAAATCAATTATTTTTTCTTGACTGATTTTTTTAAGTTGAGAGCGAATTTTATCTTTTTTCCAGAAAGGTAGGTTTTTCGTTAGAGAAGGATTAATGGAAAATAAAGTAAGCTCTCTAAAGTGCCGTTTTAACCAATAAAAGATTAAATTTTCTGACTCCTTTTTCCAGAGAACTTTTAACCATTCTAAAGTTGTTTTTTTGTCTTGAGTACCAATAG
>CAZIOQ010000041.1:0-2638 GCA_964540975.1 uncultured Gammaproteobacteria bacterium | reverse complement strand
TTTTGAGTTAAAGCAAAGATTAAATCTGCTTTTTGCAAAATTTGAGAAAGAAATCTATTGCGATGACTTTTTTCTTCCTGATGATAACAAGGAATAATCGCTAGCTTTGTTTTAGATTTTTTAGCAATTAACCAAGAATAAAAAATAGCCGTCGTCGGGAAAGGACCTCCTATTACCCAATCAGTTTTTTTTGTTTTAAAAATTGTCAAAAAATCTTTAAAAACTGGTCCAATGGCTAAAATTTCAAAAATTTCTAATCCAGTTAACAATCTTAAGAATTTAAAAATTTTTCTTCCTCGACTAAAAACATTAATTCTTTTGATTAAAATTCCATTTTTTTCTTCTTGAACGGGGAAAATTTTCCTTGCTCGAGGATTGATAAAATCATCAATTAAAAATCTATTACTTGTTAAAACTTCCACCTGAACCGATTTTTTCGCCAATCCATAAGCTAATTGGGAAAATAAAACCGAAGCTCCATCTTTTGCTGGATCAAAACAATGGGTAACAAAAATTACTTTCACTTATGGAAGATTTTGGTGATAATAATCTTTAATGAAATTCCAATTGTTATCTTTTGGCTCTAAAATCCAAGTTTGATAAAGCGGATCACGTTTGGGAATTAAAATTGCCTCTTCTCCTTGCCAAGGAATTTCTCTCTCTTTTTGAACTCCGGATAAAAATATTGATTTACCTATTTTCCAGAAAGAAGCAATTATTCTAGAATTTAAATTAGGTTGGATATTGATTTCTTGTAAGAAAAATTTATATAAACTTCCGGCTTTCTGGGGAGAAGTCAGCCAATTTTTATCTTTTGTTAATTTTTGTTTAATCGCCAAAATAACCTTTTTTTGTCTTTTTTGTCTCGCTTCATCAGTCCCTTCAATTTCGTCTTTGCTTTTTCTTGAACGGATAAACTGTAAGGCTCTTTCCCCATCAAATATTTGTTTTCCCTGTTCAAATCTAACAGTTATCACTTCATTGCTCCCGTCATCTTTAGGAAATTCTTCATCTACAAATGATCTTTCAACTTCAACCTCCACCCCCCCTATTAGATCAATAAGTTCCTTTATTTGTTCCATTTTTAAAATCATCACATAATCTATTTTAGTCTGAAGAATTTTTTCTATTGTATTTTTGATTAACTGATGACCACCAGTTGGATTCTCTTTTTCTCCATAATAATACAATGCATTTATTTTTGTTTTATAATCTTCCAACCAAAGATCGCGAGGTATGGAAAAAAGAAGATAATTGCCTGTCTTTGCGTCTATTGTGACTAAAAGAATTGTATCTGTTAAAAAACTACTGTTATTATAATCTCTTTGATCAAGCCCTAAAATTAAAATCGACAAATAGTTTTCCTTGAAAGGATTTTTATATCCGAAATAAAGATCATCAAGAAATTGTTGTTTGTCAAGATTAGCATTTTTAACGAAGATATTAATGTAATTATTAAGATATAGACCCAAGGATAAAATAGAAAAAAATCCTCCTACGACGATAGAAATTGCTAAAAACTGAAAAATTATAGTTAAGAATTTTCTATTAATTTTGTCCATATTCTTATATTTGAGACTTCTTGTCAGGTCAGACCCCTACTTTCTTATTTTTGCTCCAAACTAACACATCTTAAAAAATAACAGTCATTCTTGAGTATACTGATATATTATATTTAGTGGTTTCCTTTTTGCCAATATTTTTGGCAATTTTACTATTATTTGAAAATATATCTTTATTAATAAAAATGGAAATTTCCAGAATGGTACAGCTTGCCAGAGAGCAAAAATATTTTTTCCTCTCTCTAATAAAATTTGAGGAAGGTATTTGAGGATTATTTTAAATGGATAATTCTTGATTATAATAAACCACCAGTTTTTAATATCCATTTTTTGTCTTAAGTAAGCTATTTTTTTACTGGTTCCTCCTCCTAAGTGATAAGATACTGCTTTTGGGACATATAATGTTTTCCAACCTAAATTTTGCATTCTCAAGGCAAGATCAACATCTTCCTCATAGGCAAAAAATTCTTCATCAAAAAGACTAGCCATTAAAACTGCTGGTTTGTAATAAACAACAATCGAGGCTGGGGCACCAAAAACAAATTCCTCCTGGGTATATTTATCTTTTTTGTTTAACTCCCCATTACCTCTATTAGAGGCTTTACCTTTTATTTCAAATCTCAACCCCGTACTTTCTATTTTTTTCCCTTGCCAATCCAAAACTTTGCCAAAATAGGCGCCAATTTTTTCTTTATTTTTCCATCTGCTAATTACTTTTTGAATTTGCTCAAACCAGTCTTTTTTTACCCTCAAGTCATTGTTCATTATGACCAGATAATTTGTTTCTGCCTCAAGTATACCCTGATTAACTGCCTTGGCAAAACCTAAATTTTTTTCGTTGATAATCACTGTTAACTTAAAGCCTGTTTTGTTGAGAATTTCAAGCGAATTATCTGAAGAGCCATTATCAACAATAATTATTCTTTTAATTAATTTTTTGTTTTTCACTTTGGAAAGATTGCTGAAGAAATAAAAAAGATAAGAAGCCCCATTATAATTTGGAACAATGATAGAAAACATATTTTTAGTACTCAATTGCTAATCTAGGAGATTCTAAAAAGCAAATAAATCCATTT
>CAZIOQ010000040.1:0-16692 GCA_964540975.1 uncultured Gammaproteobacteria bacterium | reverse complement strand
GGAGGATTGGTATTTTGGTAATAAAAGAGAGATTTTAAGAACTTAAGATAGTCGAATTTTTTCTTAAAGATAGGAATAGCACCGGTACCGCGGTTAAGAATGTGATAGATTTTGTTAGTTACTAATGGTATATTTCTTGCCGGCATAGATTAATGAATTATTAACAATTTTTACCGAGGTGTCAATAGGCAAACACTCCCGGAGTGTCTCAGGTACCCGGAGTGTCTCAGGTATGTCTCTTGGTCAATTTCTCAAAGATTTACCTTTGGATCACCCAGAAAAATTTTTTTTGGAAAGAATTGGCAGACAGTTTGGTTTTGATTTGCCAGTTTCTGAGGAAGAGCGGAATTTGATTTTAAACAATACTAATAAGTCAGAAGTCTTTCGTCGGTTAACCAAAGGGAAAGGTCGGCAACCAACTCATAATTCTCATTTCTGGCTTGGGCCAAAATCTTTTCATTGGGAAGGAAGGCGATCTTCTCGACGCCGAAGATTTTAAGCTGAGGCAAGCTGTAAAAAGCGGTTTACAGGTTTACGATCCGGGATCGTTTGCCTATTGACAAGTTGAGTGTGTGGGATAAAATTAAACAAAAGTTAGATGAAAAGTCCAGAACAAGAACTTTATGAAAGAGGGGTTTGGTATGGTCAGAGGGGTAGTTTACTCGATGATCTTGCAGTAAGTGTAGATATCTTTTCTGATGAACACTTTTTGAAAGGTTATGAAGAAGGCGCTAAGGCTCGGTATGATCCCAAGACTGGAAAGCGTTATCACACTTGGGATGGTAAAGGATTAAATGATCCAAAACCGCCGGTAAAGGAGACGGAGGTAGAGGAGAATCTTCCTCTGCAGACAGATGAAGCAGTCGAGATTTGTCCTTATTGTGGAGGGGAATATGATGGTTTCTATTGTTACAACTGCGAAGAATTAACAGAAGATCGTGAAGAATACAAAAAAGAACGTGAGGAGCAACAAAGAAGGCAGGAGAGAGAAGGAGAAAGAAAGAGAGAAATCCGGGAAATAGTCGAAAGGGAAAGTAGTCGGAAATTAGAGGCGGTGCTTCTTTTCCCCAACGGGAATGGCGAAGATCTTAGAATTGCTGTAATTGATAAATTAAATTCTTCAAGTCGGAGTGAGCTTGAATTTGCAGCTCAACTGGATGATTCTCCCTCGGTTAGAGAAGCAGCCAGGAGAAGATTGGAAGAACTTCGGTTGTCGTTCCAACAGGAGATTGATATGAGAAAACTAGAAAAAAGAGGAACAAATAGAGCTAAATTGAGAACTCTAGTGATCATAGCAAGATTTGAAGAAAACCCTGAACTAAAAAGAAATGCTCAAGAGCAATTATATAAGTATTTATACGGGGATGGTCCGTCGTTTACTTTAAAGTATCGCTGTGATCGTTGTGGGTGCGAATGGGAAGAATCAAATGTCTGGGGAAAAACCAGAAGTTGATTGCAAGAATGGATGTAGCAATCCAAAAGGTTTTGAAATTGTACGTAGGATAGCGGAGAATTTACTGACCGGGAAAAAGACTTCAAGTAGTGGTCATTTAATTGATTCAAGGAGGATTCCCAGGAAACGAGTAGATGGATACTTAAGGTCGGTTGAACTCAAATTACAAGAGAAAAACCTTCAACTTACATATTGTTGTACGCGTTGTGGTCATAAGTGGTATGCTATAGATTCTCAGGAGACGCCTGAAGCGCCGTGTCGAATGGGTTGCAGCGAAACTAATGGTTTTTGGCATTTCTATAGGGTAGTAAAGGATTTTTTACTGGTAAAGACGCTGTTGGGGTAGGAAAATTAATTAGAGTAGAGAATTTGTAAAGAAATTGTAAAGCTAAAACGATCCCGGATCGTCATGATTTGACTGTTTCTAATTGACTTATACGCTTGACAGTTTTGTTATAATGTTTTTATTATGGTGGAAAGAAGGGAACCTAGAGGAGAGGAAGGAGCGAGATTATTAGCCCAGGAGGTTTTTTTGCGCACCCAATCTCTTTTGCGAGAAAGAAAGCTGTTGCCTTTTCAAAGCACTTACTCTCCTTTAGGTGTCGCGGAAAAAGAGGGAGTTTTTACAATTTGGGGCCAGGCCTACTTGTGGATAAGAGAACAACTCAAATGTTTAGATGTTTCCTTGTTGCCTCTTGTAGATTCTTCTAATCAGCTTTTCCAAGTATGTTTAAGGGAAAAGAGATCGCTTTTCCCCTTTAAAAAAACAGCATTTGAAGTTGAGATGATTAAAAAAGGCAATTCCGAGATAACGGAGACCACCACTTTGTTAGTCTACCGCGACGGGAAAGCCAAAGTTTACTCCCGCTATTATAGTTCTGGTTATGCCCCTGGTGGATATGTTTTCCCTGCTTTTGTTGAGTCGCAGAAAGTTAAGGCTAGTGAAGGTGAAGTTAAGGTCTTTAAGACTATTCTGGAGACACTCCTGGCAGTATCCAGAGATTTTAACTGGGGTCAAGACTCATTGTTTGACTCCCAAGAGGAGGAGTAAAAAATGATTAAGAAAGGAGTGATTGCCGCCGCCGGAAGAGGAACCCGGTTTTTGCCCCTAGTTAAGGCTTATCCCAAGGAATTAGTGCCAATTTTGGAAAAACCAAATATTCAATATTTGGTTGAGGAGTTGCTAGGTGCTGGTGTTGATCAGATTGCCATTGTTCATCGTCCTGGTGAAAAAATGATTAAAAAATATTTTACTCCTGATTTAGATTGGGAAAGTTATTTGAAATCAACCGGCAAAGAGGGACTTTTAAGCAGTTTGAAGTTAATTTGGGAAAAAGTAAAAGTTTTTAAATTTATTCCCCAACCGCCTTGTTTGCCCTATGGTAATGCCTCGCCAGTTTTGGCGGCCGAATCTTTTGTCGGTCAAGATCCTTTTGTTTTTATGTTTGGCGATGATTTGGTTTTGGAGAAAAAACCAGGCAATTATCTTTGCCATTTGATCAAAATTTTTGAAAAATATCAGCCAGCGGTGGTTTTGGCCGCTCAAAAAGTTCCTTGGCAAGAAATTGATCGTTATGCCAGTATTAAATATGTTAAGGATAAAAAATGTCCCAATAGGGCAGTGGCAGTTTTGGAAAAATTACCTGCTAAAGAGGCGCCTTCAAATATAGCTCAATTTGGTCGTTTTGTTGTTTCGACAAAAATCTTTTCTGTTCTGGCAAAACAAAAAGTTTCCCGGTTAGGAGAACTTTGGTTTGCTGATGCAGTTAATACTTTAGCTTCTCAAGATGTGGTGATTGCTGAGCCAATTAAAAATGATCAGTGGCTGACTACTGGCGATCCTTTAAGATGGTTAAAAGCCAATCTTGAGTTTGGTTTAAAAAGAGAAGGATTTCAACCAGAGCTTAAAAAATTTTTAAAAGCAAAGCTTTTTAAAAATTAAGGCTTAATTTTATCTGCTTCTTCTTTAAAAAGTATCACCCGAAAGTGGTCAACTTCTTTTGCTTCTTCCTGACCCAAGAAAATTCTTTTTAATCTGGCAAGGGTTTTTTGGGTTCTTGGTAGCCCAGCGACCTCTTGTTCAAGCCGCTGATAGAAAGTTTCAAATGCTTTGCCTTTTTCTGACGGTATTCCTAGCTGATGCAAGATCTCTTCCGCCACCTGATTGGCAGTTTCCGGATTGAATTGAAATTCTTCTCCTGAATAAGATTTCTTTATCTTCGGAGCAGTTTTTTCTTCTTCGTGGGCAATCTCAATTAAGGGCCGAGTTAACCAGTGGATCCTTTTGGTTTGTTCTTGAATTGCCCTTTCTTTAGTTGGATCTTGATAATGCTCTTCAATTAAATCAGCAGTCGCTAGGTTGTTAATATAATGAGCTAAACTAGCGCAAAAAACTGTTTTTAAACAAGGCTTTTGAGATTTTTTTTCCGCTTCAGGAAGGGGAAAAATTTCTTGATTATTTTCCATAAATTATTATAACCTTAAAAAGATTCGAAATCAAAACAAAATCAAAGCTGATTTTCCTTAGGTGCCAACCCACTGCCACCTCTTAAGTGGGAAAAAGCATGCCTTCAAGGTAGCGTCAGGGCCGCATCACTCTATTTGTCAGTCTAAGTCTTGCTCATCTTAGCCAACAATGCAGGTTAGAATTCAAAAAAAACTAAAAGAAGATTAACCCATTAGGTGGAAAAAATTGTTTTAAGGTGCCAGACGCTATTTGGCTGAGATTAACAGCTGAAATTAATAGGATTGTGTTATACTTGAAAAATGGCTCAAGTAGTAATTTTACCAAAATTGCTTCTTAGGGACTTGCTTTGGCAGGCCTGGTCCAATTTGGCGAAGAAATACCAGCTGAAGAAAAATCTTTTTAAAAAAGAGCAGATTAAAATAGAATATCCGGCCAATCCGAAGTTTGGTGATTACGCCACCAATATAAGCATAATTGCTTTTAAAAAACTTGAATCTCCGGTTGATTTGGGAAAGCTGTTGGTTAAAGAATTAAGGAGTTTAAGTTCTTTGGTCAAGAAAGAAAATTTAATTCCCTGGGCCAAAATTGAATTTGTTTCTCCTGGTTTTATTAACTTTTATCTTTCTTCAGATTATCTTTTTCAGTTGGCAAAAGCAGTTTTTGAAAGCAAGGCCTTAAGCGAATTAAAGAAAATTGGCCGAGGAAAAACAATGGTGATTGACTATTCTTCGCCAAATATTGCCAGGTCTTTTGGCGTCGGCCACTTGCGCTCAACCAACATTGGCCAGGCAATTTACAATCTTTATCAGGCTTTAGGTTGGCGGGTGATTGGCGACAATCATTTGGGCGATTGGGGAACTCAGTTTGGAGCTTTGATTTACCAAATCCTTAGACAAAAAAACAAAAAAGAGCTGACAATTGCTGATTTGGAAAGACTTTATGTTGAGTTTCACCAAGAGGCAGAAAAAAATCCTCTTTTAATCAAAAAAGCCCGGTTGTGGTTTAAGAAACTGGAGAGTAGCGAGACAAAGGCAAGAAATATTTGGCGACTTTGCCTTGAAATCAGCAAGAAAGAGTTTCAAAGAATTTACCAACTTTTGGGTGTTAAATTTGATTATGAACTAGGAGAGAGTTTTTATCAAGATAAAATGGCTGAGGTGTTGAGTGATGCCAAGAAAAAGGGAATTTTGGTCAAAAGCCGAGGAGCTTTGGTGATTAGGATTCCGGGAGCAAAGACGCCAGGGATGTTGGTGAAGTCAGATGGGGCAACCACTTATCTTTTGCGCGATTTGGCAACAATAAAATATCGGCTTGCCACTTGGAAGCCGGATTTGATTGTTTATGAAGTGGGAGCTGATCAGAAACTTCATTTTAAACAGCTTTTTGCCCTGGCAGAAATGCTTGGTTATTGTCCAAGAGAAAAGCTGGTTTATCTCGCCCATGGGTTGATAAGGTGGAAAGGAGGTAAATTTTCAACCAGAAAAGGCCAAACAATTCATTTAGAAGAAGTAATTCAAGAGGCGATCAAAAAAGCAAGCAAGATCATTGCCAAAAGCGAAACCAGCAAAAATTTGACTGAAAAAGAAAAACAGCTGATTGCCCAAAAGGTGGGGATTGGTGGAGTAAAATTTAATGATTTAAAACAAGAACCAGAAAAAGGAGTGGTTTTTGATTGGAACAAAATCTTGTCGCTGGAAGGTTATTCTGCCTGTTATCTTCAATATACCTTAGCCCGCTGTTTTTCGATTTTAGACAAGGCCGGAAAAACTGATTTTGACCAGGAAAAAGCATTGCCAAAAAAATTGATTTTAAGCTCCGAGGAAGAAACCCTTTTGCGAACTTTCTATCGATTTCCTGAAATAATTCAGTTGGCAGCAAAAGAATTTTCTCCTCATTTTCTAGCCGGTTATCTTTTTGGTTTAGCCCAGAAATTTAATTGGTTTTACCAAAAAAGGCGGATATTAAATGAAAAAAACAAAAGGAATTGGCGTTTGTTTTTAACTGCGACCACGGCTAAAATTCTTGCTTGTGGTTTGGAAATTTTAGGCGTACCAGTGCTTAAAAAGATGTGATTATTATCAAATTCGGTGATTAAGTTTAGCTACTGTTTTGGGTCAAATAGCCTAGTGTTGATCTTAAGATAATTTCAAAGACTGGAATTTCCGATCTTATGCTATAATTTTCCCAATGAAGATTAACCAATTTGTTTTAGCCAATGGTCTAAACATTTTTTTGTTGCCAATTTATTCTGCAACGTCAGTGGTGGCAGAATTAATGGTTCGCGCCGGCTCAAAGGATGAGAAAGAAGGTAATGAGGGTTTGGCGCATTTTTTAGAGCATCTGGCTTTTAAAGGGACGAAAAAATGGCCAACCGGAGAAAAATTCAGCCAGGCTTTAGATAAAATTGGCGCGGTTTATAATGCTTATACTGATAAGGAAAATACTGCTTATTGGATAAAAACTGCTCCTGAATTTCTTTCCTTTTCTTTAGAAGCATTGTCTCAGATGTGGTTGGCTGCCTTGATTAAAAAAGAGGAATTAGAGATTGAGCGGGGAGTAATTATTGAGGAAATCAATATGTATAACGATCATCCCCGAGAAAAAGTTGATGATTTTTTTGAAGAACAAATATTTGGCAACAATCCTTTAGGCAGAGCAACCATTGGCAAAAAAAAGAGCATTCTTAATCTTACCAGAAAAGATTTTTTGGAATTTAAAAAATCTTTTTATCGAGCTTCAAATATGAGTTTGGTAGTGGCCGGAAAAATCCAGGAGATCAAAAAAGTGAAGCAAGAAATCAAAAAATTCTTTGCCAAGGGTTGGCAGGGAGAAGTGAATTTGACCCAAGTCAAAGTCTGGCCTGAGGCAAAAGAATTTTTTTGGCAAAAGCAAAAACTTGAGCAAACCCATTTTGTTTTAGGTGTGCCGACGGTGAAGTTTACGAACAAAGAAAAATATCCTTTGAAAGTTTTAGCCACTGTTTTGGGAGGCAGCACGAGTTCTCGGCTCTGGCAAGAGATTAGGGAGAAAAGAGGCCTAGCTTATTACATCTTAAGTTTTAGTCAAGAATATCCCAGTGGCGGTTTTTTGGCAATTAAAGCTGGAGTAAACAACTTTAAGGCAAAAGAAGCGATCGAGATTTGCCGTCGAGAATTATTAAAAATCGCCAAAGATCTTAAAAAAAAAGAGATAGCCGTGGCAAAACAAGTTTTAAGGGGAAGATTTTTGATTAGTTTGGAAGATCCAATTACGCCGGCGGAGTTGGCTAATAGGAATTGGCTTTTTGCCAAAAGAAAACTGACGCCAAAAAAAATTTTGGCAAAAATAGCGGCGGTTGACTATCAGCAGGTTGTCGCTGTGGCAAGAAAATTTTTAAAACCAGAAAATATCAGATTGGCGGCTATTGGGCCAAAAATTTGCTCAAGTTAAATAATGTGGTATGATATTTGAAATTTATTGGTTAATTTTTAAAAATGAACGAAAGAAGTTTGGTCTTAATAAAACCCGATGGAGTAAAAAGAGGCTTAATAGGAGAAGTTATTAGCCGGTTTGAAAAAGTTGGCCTAAAGTTGATCGCTTGCAAAATGGTGGTGGTTAAACCGGAAATGGCGATTAAACATTATGGCTATTCTCAAGAGTGGTTTGAAAATGTGGGCAAAAAAGTTTTGGCTTTTTATCAAGAACACGGAAAAGATCCGGGGGAAGAGTTAGGGACGATGGATCAGATTGAAATTGGCAAAATGGTGCAAAAATGGAATGTTGATTATTTGACCGGCGGACCGGTGGTGGCGATGATCTGGGAAGGGCCGAATGTGGTCGAGATTATCAGAAAAATTGTTGGCCCAACCTATCCTCAGCAAGCACCGCCGGGAACAATTCGAGGCGATTATTCTTATGATTCACCTTTTTTATCTAACATTAACAAACGATCAGTTCAAAATTTAATCCATGCCTCAGGCACCCCTCAAGAAGCGGAGTTGGAAATCCAGCTTTGGTTTAAGGAAAAAGAAATTCATCAGTATTAATTTCTGAACAAGATGGAATATCAAAAAATTAATGATTATTATTTGCTGGCGCTTTATCGGGGTGATTACCTGGTCGCCAGCATTAAACAATTTTGTCAAGAGGAGAAAATTAAAAACGGTTTTTTTATCGGCTTAGGAGCGGTTGACGAGGTAGAACTGGCTCATTATTCGGTGGTAGGGAAGAAATATTCGGCAAAAAAATTTAGCGAACCTTTAGAAATGGTTTCTTTGCTAGGCAATGTTTTTCTAGAAAAGGAAGAGGGGTTGATTATTCACAGCCATGCCATTTTTGGCAAAAAGGATTTTCAATCTTTAGGTGGGCATCTGGTTGAAGCAAAAATTGCCGGAGTCGGAGAGATAATCTTTTTTCCTTTAAAAAATGAGATTAAAAAAGAATATGATAAGGAGACAGGATTAAAGATAATCGCTGGCCTTGAAAAGACAAAACTTTAAGCCTTCTTTGGTATAATTTTGGTATAATTAATATAACAGGAACAAAATATAGTTTCCTTATTATTTTAATCCCAACCACAATTAATAAAAGGCTCCTATAGTTCAACAGGATAGAACAGACCTCTCCTAAGGGCCAAATCCAGGTTCGAGTCCTGGTAGGAGCACCAGGAGGCAAAACCGCTTTGCCCGAGAGGAGATAATTATTTAAGAAGGGAAAAGAAAACTTTTACTTAAGAAGGGAGATCAAAAATTAGGCCAAGAGGTTTTATTTCCCCCTCATTTTTATAAAGAAAATGGACTAAGCCTTTTTCCTGGTTTTTAAATTGGAAAAATTGAAAATTAAGAACCCCACTTTTGAGAAGATCAAGAAGGTAGAAAGGAATATTAACTTCAAATCCTTGTCTATCAGCTAAGCTTGCCCAAGTAACGCTTTCAGTGGCAAAACCAAAAAATTCCAAAGGGAGAGAGATTTTCCCTTTTGGCTTTTCTTCCGAGGCAAATTCAATACTTTTAATGGTCATCATTTCTAGCATCTCAAAAGTTTTGTTTTGGAGCAATTTTCTAATTTCCAATCGACCACAAGCTTCTGTTTCCTGAATTGATTTTTCTAATAATTGATTCCAGGCAAGACTATAAGTTTGTTGGCGAAATGGCTTGATTGCCTCAAGGAAATTTTTGATTGGCGACTTAACGCTTCTAATTGCCCAGGGGAGGTCGAGGGGAGTGAGGGGATAAGGAGGAAATGAATTTTCAATATTTTTTAAGACTGCCTCGATGTTGGCACGGCATTTTAGAGGAAGAGAAAACCAGAGTTCATTAGGCAGATTGGTTGTTTCCAAGGCTGAAACTATTTTTTCTTGCTTTGGCATTATTTAAAACCCTTCTTATTATAATGACTTTTAGTTGTGAGTCAAAGGGCTGGTTTGCTAAAATTTACTAATGTTTAAAAAAGGTTTTTTTCTTGCTTTGGCAGTGATTTTAGCCGTGGTTCTTTTAATTCCTCGATATTGGCAACGCTGGATTTGGAGGTTCTCTTCTCAAGGAGAGATTGATCCTCAACAAATTTTTCAAGATTATGATCCTGAAGAGAAAATGGCAATTTTTAATAATCAGCTGATTGAAGTACCGCCGTTGACTAAACCAGAGAGACCAGCTGTTTTGGGTCAATCGGATGAGGAAAAAAGAATTGAGATTGATTTAACTAACCAACGGCTTTATGCTTATGAAGGTGATCGACAAGTCTTTAATTTTTTGGTCTCTTCAGGTAAATGGGGGAGAACACCGACGGGAATATTCAGAATTTGGGTGAAGTTGAGATATAGTAAAATGTCTGGCGGTTCACGGGTTTTAAGAACTTATTATTATCTCCCCAATGTTCCCTTTGTGATGTATTTTTATAATGAAAAGGTGCCAAAATCCAAAGGTTACGGGATTCACGGTACTTATTGGCACAATAATTTTGGCCATCCAATGTCTCACGGTTGTATTAATATGAAAACGGAAGAGGCGGCAGTGCTTTATTATTGGGCTTTGCCTGATCTAAGGGGTAGAAGCAGTATTCACGCGACCGAGGATAACCCGGGAACAACAGTGATTATTTATGGTGAGGGGCCATGGGAATAAGAAAGGGGGTCTACCTGCCGTCCTGGTTGAAAACTTGTTTCTTTCAGAATGTTTACCGCTGAACCACAATATGATAAAATGAAACTGTTTTTTAACCAGGAGACCGATTAAGCAGCATCCGCAAGCGGATCAAAATAAAAATGGAAGAAAAAAAATTCTATCGTTTATCCAAATTGCTTTTTGATTACAAAGATTTAGAGCCTTATATTTCTAAAAAACAGTTAACTCTCCATCACCAAAAACATCACCAAGCTTATGTTAATAATGCTAATGAGATTTTAAGAAAAATTGATGAGGCGAGGGAGGCGGATAAGAATTTGGAGATGAAATCGATCCTAAAGTCGCTCTCTTTTAACATTGGCGGTCATATTCTGCACTCTTTGTTTTGGCGTAACTTAAAACCACCAAAAAAGGGGTTATTGGCGCCGGAAAACACAATCAATAATATTCTGGAAAAAGAATTTGGCAGTTTTTCGCGGTTTAAAAAAGAATTTTCCCAGGCGGCGGTCAGTGTTGAAGGTTCAGGCTGGGCGGCTTTAACTTACTGCTCAAGAATCCAGCGTCCCTTGATCTGCCAGATTGAAAAACATAATTTGAATCTTTACCCCGCCTTTAAGATTCTTTTGGTCTTGGATGTTTGGGAGCATGCCTATTATTTAGATTATCAAAATGACCGCCAGAAATACGTAGAAAATTTTTGGCCGTTGGTTAATTGGGCTGAGGTGGCAAAAAGGCTAGCAATTTAAAGTGGTATAATCTTTAAAGTGGCAGAACAACAGTTGAAAATACCAGAGAAATTTTTGGTTGGTTTGATAACTTTAATCATCGTCGGAATTCTGGTTGCGGGAGGAATTTATTTTTGGCGCCAGGCACAAGAGGTAAAAAAGACAGGCGAAAAACTTCGGTTAACTCCCACGCCAACATATTTTCCCAGCCCAACTTTAACCCCAACAGCGACCCGGCCAACAGAAGGAGGCAAGGAAATTGATGAAGAATTGCCAGAGACAGGAGAAGACATTGGTGTTTGTCAAGATCTTTGTGGTGATGGCCAATGCCAAAAAATAGTTTGCCTAGCCGAAGGTTGTCCTTGTCCAGAAACAGCTGATGCCTGTCCCCAAGATTGTCAATAGGATTTTAAATGAAAATTTTAAAAAATTGGCAAAAACGAACAAAAGAGTTAAAAAAAGATACTTTTGTTTTTTATTTGGCTTTAAAAGACCGCCGCGTCCCTTGGATCTCAAAATTTTTACTGGTTTTCATTGTCGCCTATGCTTTTAGCCCAATTGATTTAATTCCTGATTTTGTTCCAGTTTTAGGCTGGCTGGATGATTTGTTTATTATCCCTTTAGGAGTTTTATTAGCCCGGGCATTGGTGCCAAAATTTGTTTTGGCTGAGTATCGCCAGCAGGCGGTTTTCTTAATGAGAGGAGAAAGGCCGCAGATTTGGCTGGGGGCGCTGATTGTGGTGGCCATTTGGATTCTGTTGGCGTTAATTATTTTAAGAAAAATAATGGTTATTTCTCAATGAAGTCTCTCCGCCTGGGGAAGGGCGAAAGTTCTTGGGCGGTTTGGCTTCTTTCTTGCCTCATTCATCTCTGCCTCAGGATAGGCGGGGTTCTGAGGCGCGAAATAAATTTTGGTCGATGAGGAAATTGTCTTTAGCCGCGGCAAAAGTTCAAAATATTTTAAAACAATTAGGCTTAAACTCATTAGTCACTGAGTTTTCCCAGTCAACAAAAACCAGCCAGGAGGCGGCAGAAGCGATTGGTTGTCAATTGGGGCAGATCGCCAAATCTTTAGTTTTCCAAACTAAAAGTGGAAAGCCGATTTTGATTATTGCCAGTGGCGCTAATCGGGTAGACGAGAAAAAGATTGAGGTTTTATTGGGTGAGCCAGTTAAAAAAGCAGCGGCGGATTTTGTTTATCAAAAAACCGGTTTTGCTATTGGCGGCATTCCACCGGTGGGGCATAGGGAAAAATTAAAAACTTTTATTGATCAGGATCTTTTGCAATATCCTGAAATTTGGGCGGCTGCCGGCACTCCTCGGGCGGTTTTTAAAATTAGCCCCTCAGATTTAGTTCGGATTACCACTGGTCAGGTGGCGATAATAAAAGCCTAACTTTACTGGATTGTAAGTTTGTTACGATCCCGGATCGTAATTCGCGTATTCATTCATTTCCTTCTTGGCCATATTTTTGGTAGAATTGAACCAAAAGCCTCCGTAGCTTAATGGATAAAGCATCGGTCTTCGGAACCGAGGATAGGGGTTCGATTCCTCTCGGAGGCACTTAAAAACTAAAATGCAAAAGCAAGAACTAAAAAAATCTTGTTTTTGACGGTTTTTAGTTTTAAAAGGAGGGGTGTCGGAGTGGCTAAACGAGGCGGTCTTGAAAACCGTTTCCCGACTTTCGGGAGCGTGGGTTCGAATCCCACCCCCTCCGCCAATTTATACACGACGAGTTTTCCTGCCCGCTGGGCCTTGCCATTACCAGTGGTATTGCTGTGGCTTTAGCAACAGTTAGAAAAACTTGAAATCGTCCTTTTCGCTTCCGCTTTTGGCGACTCCGGGAGCAGAGCCAAGCTCATTGAGAGGGGCACCGCTGTGGATTAAGAAGATTAAGGAGGGCATTTATTGTGAATTGTTGACAAAAGAGTTTTGTTTTGACTATAATTTTTTGAAAATGAGTGAACAGGGATTTTCTCCAGAAGGGGAGGGTTTAACTGCTCCGGTTGAAAGTATTAGCCAGCGACCTTCCGAATTTCTTTTTTCTTATAAAATTTCCCAAGGCAAAGAAAAAGAATTATCGCTGATTGCTCTTGACGAAGAGGAGAAAAGGCAAAGCGAACAGCTGATTGCTCAAGCTTTAGCAAGAGACCCGAGGAATCTAAGAAAAGACAGACTTTATCTGGCTGATTATCTTTTCACCAAGCTAGTGGTGCAAGCTGGAATGCCCCAAGAAGAGTTTGGCGATCTTTGGCTAAAAAGTGCCAAAGAACTTTATCATTTGGCTGATGGCTTAGCCAAAGGAAAAAGCTATCAGGAGGTTGATTATTCCCCGGTTTTGCTTGGTAGTATTTCGGATCCTGGAGAAAGGCAGAAGATGGAGAAAGCCTTTAAAGATCAGGTGGTGTCAGTGGATGATTTTCGAGTAAAAGTTAAAACCGAGAGTGGCGAAACCAAACCAGGGAGACTATTAAGCGGCAAGCAGGCAGTGGCAAGATTTGAAAAAATTCAGCGCCGAAAAGAGGGGAGAAAAAAAGAAGAAAGGCCGGAAATAAAAGAAACAAGAGAAGATGAGGTGAGAAATGAGATTAGGGAGGTAAAAAGATATTCTTTGTTGAGGAGAGTTTTGTCATTAGGACCAAGATTGGCTGAGCGGTTTGATTTAACTAAAAAAGTGGAAAAATGGGGTAGAAGACATCCTAACGCGGCGTTTGTTCTTGGCGGCGCGGCTTTGCTGGCAATTGCCGCGGACTTACAGCCGCAACAGGCTTCTGATTTGGTCAAGCAAGGCTTAGAAACAGTGGATATTTTTATTAAAAATCAAGGTTGGCAATTAACTCCTTTAGGCCAAAGAGCAGTTGAATTAATAGGCGGAGCAATGCCGCAAGTTGAAGCTTTTGCCCAACATCAAAGTCTTTTGCTGAATTTAAGCGATTATGTGGCGCGGACTGATTTTGCCCAAGAGGTGGAGAAAAACATTCCCGCCATTACTAGACATTTGCAAGAAAGCTGGGGCACGTTGGCAACTACGTTTAAGGGAATCGATCTTAATAAATTTAGCCAAGAAGTAGGCGATTTTTTTACTAAAGTTAGTCAGGAGGCGGCTAGTCTAAAAGATCCCCAAATAAGGGAAAAATTGGTCAAAAAGCTAGCCGAAGAAGGAATAAATTCTTTTAATTTTGGTCTAGATTTGGTGGCCAAAGGAGTGGCTGAAGCCAAAGATTACCTTAGTCAGTTGGCTCATCAATGGGGTTTGACAAAAGATTTTTATTATTCTTATCCCCGCCAGTCAGCTTAAAAATTAATTTCAAAAATGGTCAACGAAGAAGCAACCGTAAGGGTAAAAAGAATAGAAGAAGCTTTAAGAAAGCTTGGCTTTGATGATAAAGAGATTGCCTATTGGCTTTTAAGATTTGATTTGGCCATTAGGGAAACAATGGGGAAAAAGATTTTGGCAAAACTGCCGGAGGAAAAACAAAAACAGGTCGAAGCCATGATGAAAGAAAACAAAAGCGTGGCTGATCTTTGGGCTTTGGTAGAAGAGGATTTTAGTCTGGCGCAGGCAAAGGCAGTTTATGAGGAGAAACTTAAGGAGATTGAGGAGGAGCTGAGTTTGTGGGCAGACGAGATGGTAGGTATTTTTGACCAGGCAAGGGAACGGATTAAAAAAGAGATTCTGCCCCGGTTATCATCTTAATTAAACTTCGATGGAGAAAGAAGTGTTGTTTTACGAATGGGACTATTTCCCGTGGTTAGCGACAGAGGAAAGGATTGATCAGCTTTTTGATTATTTGAAAACGAATTTGCCCCTGGCAGTTTGGCAAAGAAAAGGAACAGCTTTATCGATTGGGTGTGGAAAGGGAAGAGAAGTTTGGCAACTGGAGAGGGATGGTTTTCAAGTTATTGCTTGTGATACTAACCCTGGTGCTATCCAAGAAGGCTTAAGACTTGGTTATCTTTTAGGAGAAAAAACTAAAATTGCGATTACTGATTACAAAGATTGTCTTCGGGAATCTAATTTTGATTTTATTCTTGTTCTTCATATTTCACCTGGTCTTCGCTTAGGGGAATTAATTCGGCATTGTTTGGCATTAAACCAAGAAGGGGCAATGATTGTCAACGGAGGAAGGGAAAAAATTAAGGAGTTTGAAACTTTTTTTCAACAAACGGATTTGTCAGCGGGGATTAGAAACTGGGATTTAATTTCTGATCTTAACTTGATTGACAGAAGGATTTTGGTGATAGAGAAATGAGGATTTATTCTACGCCTCTTCGGCGTTCTTGACGATCCGGGATCGTAATAGCTTTATGATCCGGTAAAAATGGCAGTATTTCAGCAAAAGAATTGTGGGGTGAACGATATTGAAAACAAAATTGATGACCCGGTATGATGAAAATATGGATGTTTATCAGGTGATTAAGACCAGAAGAAGCGTGAGGAGTTATAAGCCGGATCCGGTTCCGGAAGAGGTTTTAAACCGGATTTTGGAGGCAGCAAGATTAGCTCCTTCAGCTCACAACGGCCAAGATTATAAATTTGTTGTGGTTAAGGATTCCCAAAAAAGAAAACTTTTAGCCCAAGCCGCCGAACAAGATTTTATCAGTCAAGCGCCGATAATTATCGCCGCGGTTTCTTTAGACCCGGACAAGATAATATCTTGTGGTGCGCCGACCTATGCGGTTGATCTGGCAATCGCCGTGGATCATTTAACTTTAGCGGCGGCGGCTGAGGGGTTGGGAATTTGTTGGATTGGCGCTTTTAACCAAAAAGAGGCAAAGAAAATTTTAGGCGTGCCGGCTCAATCCAAAATTGTGATCTTGCTACCCTTAGGTTTTCCGGCTGACCAGCCAGGAACAAAAGTAAGAAAAAATCTTGCCGAGATAGCCTGTTTTGAGCGATTTGAAGAATAATAACCTAAATTAATTTAGATTTAAATTCAAAGTTCAAAATTTAAAATCATTCTCAAAGCGTAAATTTTTATACTTCATACTTAACTCTTTCTGATATTTTTTTCTTGCTGATATATTATTATTTAATATTGCTTAATTGTTCAATTGCTTGATTGTTAAAATTGTATAATAAGATATTTACAACTTAATAATAATGAAGTTTATTGATGTTTTAACCCGCTACCGGAAGATAGTTTGGCAAGAGATTGAAAATTATCTTAAGCTACTGAACAGTTTTCCTTCTTTTTGCCAACCGCTAAAAAAATACGCTAAATTGGTAAAATTTCATCAAAAATTAGTCGCTGACTACCCGGAGAGAAAAGGAAAATACTTAAGACCGACATTGGTCTTGTTGACTGCTGGGGCAATGGGATTTCCTCTAAGAAAGGCAATCAAAACTGCGGCAGCAATGCAAATTTCTGAAGATTGGATTTTAAACCATGATGACGTTGAGGATGACTCTTTGGAGCGCCGAGGAAGACCAACTTTACACCGGCTTTACGGCAAAGAACTGGCAATTAATGCCGGAGATGCTCTTCATGTTCTGATGTGGAAGATTTTATGGGATAACCGGCAAATTTTAGGAGAGGAAAAAGCAGGTGAAATAGCCGAGGAATTCTATCAGATGCTTAACCGGACTGTTTTAGGGCAAACAATAGAGATTTACTGGACAAAGAAGAATAAGACTGATTTAAACGACGATGATATTTTGCTTATTTTAGAAAGTAAAACTGCTTACTATACCATTGCCGGACCGATGAGGTTAGGGGCGATTTTGGCTGGAGCAACCTCCAAGCAACTTGAATTAATTTATGAATTTGGCAAACCGCTTGGTTATTGCTTTCAAATCCGCGATGATATCTTGGATCTGACCTCCGATTTTTCCGGTTTAAAGAAGCAAACGGGAAATGATATTTATGAGGGCAAGCGGACGGTTATGGTGGCTCATCTTTTCCGGACAGCGAAAGGAAAAGATAAAAAACGATTGTTGAAAAT
>CAZIOQ010000039.1:0-21298 GCA_964540975.1 uncultured Gammaproteobacteria bacterium | reverse complement strand
ATACATTACTTAAGGTTAACCTTAATTGAGTAAGAAGTTAAACGTTCCATTTTCTTCATCTATTTTTATGGTGGTATTTTCTCGAATTTTTCCTTCAATTATCATTGTTGCTAAAGGATCAAGAATTAGTTTTTCAATCAGTCTTTTCAATGGTCTAGCACCAAAAACAGGGTCAAATCCTTTTTGAGCTAAAAGTTTTTTGGCAGTTTTGGTGAGATTAATTTTAATATTTTTGTCTTTTAATCTTGTTTCTAATTGGGTTAGTTGGAGATCAACAATTTTTTGAATGTGTTTTGGAGTTAAAGACTCAAAAATAATTATTTGATCGAGCCTATTTATGAATTCTGGTTTAAAATGTTTATCAACAATTTCTAAGACTTTCTTTTCCATCTTCTGTTTAGCTTCTTTTTTTCTGGCATATTCTCTGATGATGTCACTGGCGATATTTGAAGTCATTATAATGATTGTATTTTTGAAGTCTACAGTTTTTCCTTTACTATCGGTTAATCTACCATCATCTAACACTTGAAGCAGGATATTAAGGACTGAGGGGTGAGCTTTTTCAATTTCGTCAACAAGAATTACACTGTAAGGTTTTCTTCTGACTGCTTCGGTAAGCTGACCTCCTTCCTCGTAACCGACATAGCCTGGTGGGGCTCCAATTAATCTTGATACAGAATACTGTTCCATATACTCACTCATATCTATTCTGATCATCGCTTTTTCACTGTCAAAAAGGGTAGCTGCCAGCGCTTTTGCTAGTTCTGTTTTACCCACACCTGTTGGACCAATAAATAGGAATGATCCAATTGGTCTAGTTTCCTCTTTTATCCCTGCCCTTGCTCTTCTAATTGCGTTAGCAAGCTGAATTATTGCCTTATCTTGATTGACAATTCTTTTGTGGAGTTCTTTTTCTAAATGGATTAATTTTTCCGCTTCAGAAGACATCAGTCTAGTGACAGGTATTCCTGTCCAACGAGAGACTACTTTTGCAATATCTTCTTTAGTAACTTCTTCTTTAATTACTCTTTTTTCCGGAGGGATTTTTTCCCATTCTTTCTGAAGATTCTCAAGTTGTTTATTAACTTCAGGGATCTTGCCGTATTTAATTTCTGCTGCTCTATTTAAATCCAAATTTCTCTCGGCGATTTTTAATTCCTCGGTTAGATTGTCTAATTGAGATTTTAAATTTCTTATTTTTTGGATTATTTCTTTTTGATTATTCCAGACAATTCTTAACCTATTTTCTGTCTCTTTTATGCCTTCCAATTCTTTGGTGATATTTTCGATTCTTTCTTGGGCAGTACGAGTTTTTTCTTTTTTAAGTGCTTGCAGTTCAATTTCAAGTTGGGTTATTTTTCTTTTCAAATCGTCAATTTCTCCCGGTATTGACTCGCTTTCTATTTTTAGTGCTGAAGCAGCTTCATCGACGAGATCAATTGCTTTATCAGGAAAATAACGATCAGTAATATAACGATTTGATAAAATGGCAGCGGCGACAAGAGCATCATCATTAATTCTTACGCCATGGTGAATTTCATATTTTTCTTTTAATCCTCGTAAAATTGAAATGGTATCTTCCACTGTTGGCTCTTCCACATATATTGGTTGAAATCTTCTTTCTAAAGCAGCATCTTTTTCGATATATTGTCTGTATTCGTTGATAGTAGTTGCTCCAATTGCTCTTAATATCCCTTTTGCTAAAGCTGGTTTGAGTATATTTGAGGCATCGACTGCTCCTTCAGCTCCTCCCGCACTGACAATTGTGTGTAATTCATCGATGAACAAAATATACCTCTCTTGATTTTTTTCGATTGTTTGCAAAAGCCCCTTAAGCCTTTCTTCAAATTCACCTCGATATTTTGCTCCCGCTAATATCCCTGTCAAATCAAGATTTAAGACTTCTTTATTTTTTAGACTTTCCGGAACATCGCCCACAACAATCCTTTGAGCTAATCCTTCAACAATGGCAGTTTTTCCTACCCCCGGATCACCCACCAGGACAGGATTATTTTTTGTTCTTCGAGAAAGAATTTGGATTACCCGACGGATTTCCTTCTCCCGGCCAATAACTGGATCCAAAACGCCTTCCTTTGCTAATTTAGTTAAGTTGACGGTATATTTTTCAAGAAGATTATTTTTTTGTTTCTGATTTAATATTTGTTGGGAGTTTTCTGAATTCATAAGACCTCCTTTTAAAGCATTTGTTGTAGATTTTTGATTCTTGCCTCAATTGGAGGATGGGTAGCAAAAAGATTAGCAATTTTGGTGAAGGTTTCTTGGTTGTCTCTGAATGGATTTACGATATAAAGATGAGCGGTAGCAAGATGAGCTGTTTCTACTGGTTGACTATAGGCCAATTTCTTTAAGGCATTAATTAAAGCCTGCGGTTGTCTAGTTAATTTTACGGCCGAAGCATCTGCCAGATATTCTCTTCTTCTAGAAAGTGCTAGCTGGATCAGTTTTGCTGCTATTGGGGCAAAGATTAATCCCAAGATACCGATAAAGACTAATATTGGATGAATTTTTCTTTCCTCCTTATCATCTCTATAAAAAGACATTCTGATTATCCAATCACTTAAAATTGTGATCATTCCGACTAATATAGCAGTAATGGTCATTAATCGGATATCATAATTGACAATATGGGAAATTTCATGGCCAATTACTGCCTCGATTTCACTTTTATCAAGTCTTTCTAGTAATCCTGTGGTAACACAGACAGTTGCATGTTTTGGGTCTCTTCCGGTAGCAAATGCATTCATTGCCTGAGTTTTAATGACATAGAGTTTTGGAGGAGGTATTTGAGCGGCAATAGCTAAATTTTCAGCGGCAGTATAAAAGTTAAAATATTTTTCTTTGGTCGCTGGTTCTGCTTTGGATAAAGCAAGAATAATTTTATCTCCTTCAAAATAGCTTATTAAAGCAGAGGCTGAAGAAAAAAGTATTGCTAAAATAATAACATCTTGGCTCGTTCCGAAAACTTTTCCCAAGAGCCAAACAAAAGCGCTGACAAATAAAAAGAAACCTCCAATAACGATTACTGATTTTTTCTTATTTCGGTCTACTTGTTCATAAACATTAAGCATTTTTAGTCGAAATTTACCTTAGGTGTTCTAACTTCTTGATCGCTGACCTTAAGAAAACTTTCGTTGGCTTCTACTTTTAAACCTTTTTCCTTTTCAAATTTAAATACAGAACCAATCCAGCTAGTAGGAATGGTCATTAATTTGGTATTATAATCAGCAGTTAAATCAATTAAAGTTCTTCTTGCATACATTACTTTATCGGCCGTATCTCTTAATTCATTCATCAAATTAGTTACTACTGCTGCTGATTGAAGCTGGGGATTACTTTCAACAATTACTCTTAGTGGTTGAATTGCTTGACTAATAAGTTCTTGGGTATCAACCATTTTTTGTAAGCTACCAGAGTTGATTGCTTCAACAATGGCTTTTCTTGCCTCGGTGAGTCTATCAAATATGTCTTTCTCGTGTTCTAAATAGCCTTTGGTTGACTCTACTAAGTTTGGAATGAGTTCTGCTTGCCTTTTTAATTGATTACCTATTTCTTGAATTGATGCTTTTATCCTTATTTGAAGTATCCGAAAGCTATTGTAAGTCGCAATGGCATAAATTATTAATAAAAAAATTATTAACAAGATTAATGTTAATATATTCATTTTATCCCCTTTTGATTTTAAAAACTATTAATAATTATAACTGAATTATACATCTTTTATTTTTAAAAGAGCAATTAGTTTATCAAAAGAATAAGTATTGATAATATTTTCTTTTGTCGCCCATCCTCTTCTGGCTACATAAACTCCATATTTCATTAAATCCATTTCTTCAACACTATGAGCATCGGTATTTATAACCAAAGGCACTTTATTTTCGATGGCTAATCTAACCAAGATATCCGGCAAATCTTGCCTATCAGGCCAAGCATTAATTTCCATTAATTTGTTATGCTCTTTGCAGAATTTGAATATTTTTTCCCAATCTGCTTCATATCCTTCTCTGACATTGAGTTTTCTTCCTGTTGGATGACCAAGGATTTTTACCTTTGGATGCTCTAAAGCCCGCAAAATTCTTTGGGTCATTTTTTCTTGAGAACCATAAAAACTAGTATGAATAGAGACAATTGCGTAGTCAAGATATTGAAATCCTTTCTCCGGAATGGCTAACTGACCATCGGGTTTTATATCTATTTCTAACCCATTTAGAATCTTAATGTTCAATTTTTTTGAACAAGTTAAAATTATTTGATCAATTAGCGCCTTTTTCCTGGATAATATCGATATTATTTGTTTATCAGTATGTTGGTTTATTGAGGGATTGTGTTCTGTAAAACCTAGATAACAATATCCCAATTCTTTCCCTTTTTGAATCATTTCTTGAATACTATTTTTGCCAAGATCATGACTTGGTTCAACATCAAAATTGGAATGCAAATGCAGATCGCCTTTTATTTCTTTAAGAGTGACTAATTTAGGTAATTGGTGATGATAAGCAGCTTCAATTTCTCCTTGGTCTTCTCTCAATTCTGGTGGTATCCAATCCATTTCTAAGAGCCGATAAAATTCTTTTTCTGTTCGGGTTTTAATTAATTTGTTTTTTTTAAGATCTTTAATCCCGTATTCTGATAAACTAAGATTCTTTTTTTGGGCAAATTCCCGCAATTTGATATTATGCTGTTTTGAGCCTGTAAGATGTTGAAGGAGAGATCCCCATTGTTCAGGGCTTTGGATTCTAAAATCAACCTGGATTTCGTTTTTAAGCAAGACGGTGGCTTTTTTGTTTCCTTTATTGATTATTTTCTTAATTTGAGGAAATTCCAAAAGATAATTTAAGGCTGTTTCTGGTTTTTTTGTTTTGACCGCGAAATCTATATCTCCTACAGTAGCACAGTGACGTCTTAAACTGCCAAGAGGTTTTATTTCTAAAATTAATGGATTGATTTTAGCATATTTTTCGATTACTTCTGCCTGATTATTAGCGTAAGGCAAAAGCATTCTTTGTTTTTCCTTCTTTTTGATTTCTGTTTTGTAAATTGCTTCAAGTATCTTTTTTTCTGATTCTTCTCCAAAACCAGGTAGGTGACGAATTTTTTGACTTTCAGCGGCTTGTTTTATTTTTTTGAAAGCATTCTTTTTATCCCAAATTTTTAAATAACGACACAACTTAAAAGCAGTTTTAGGACCAATTCCGCTGATTTTTATCAATTCAAAAACTGCTGGTGGTAAACCCTTTAATACCTCTTCAAAATGCTTCACTTTTCCTGTTTTGAAAAGTTCATCTAGATGTTGGGCAATACTAGCGCCTATACCAGGAATGCTATCTAAGTTGTTATTATCCCAATAGTCTTTTACCTCACTGGTTAAATGTTCTATCGCTGTTGCTGCTCTATCATAAGCCATAATTTTAAACAGACTTTCGCCTTTAATTTGATAGGCAGCAGAAATAGATTTTAGAAGGTGGGCTATTTGCTGATTGGTAAAATTTTTTGCCATTGGTTTATTTTATAATATATTCTTCTTCTTATCTAGGCAAGCTACATTGATCTGACCTAATAAATTTGCTATCATTATAAAATTGGGGCTGTAGCTCAACTGGTTAGAGTATCCGCCTGTCACGCGGAAGGTTGCGGGTTCGAGCCCCGTCAGCCCCGCAAAAACTAATTTTTTCTTAGGAAGGGGAAAATTTAATTAATTCTACCTTTTGCTTGTTTAATCCTGCCCCAGAAAGAGAAAGGAGGTGAAAACTTTGGTTAAGGCTAAAAAGGAGGAGACAAGCATTACTCATTGGTTTAAAAAATCAGAGCAAAATTTAAGTTTTATTTTAGGCATCATAGTTGTTTTAATTATTAGTGGTTTAATTTTTAAATATTTTCAAAATAAGGTTAGGAGAAATTTATTAGCTCCTATTCCAGGGGAATTTGGAGAAAAAGAAACAGAGATTGAAGAACCGGCAGCTAAGATAGAATTGCCAAGTGAGTATATAGTAATAAAAGGAGATCATCTTTGGAAAATAGCCGAAAAATTTTATGGTTCTGGATATAACTGGGTAGATATTGCGAAAGAGAATAAACTTCGGAATCCAAATTTGCTAAAAGTTGGCCAAAAATTAATTGTTCCAAAGGTAGAAGCTAAGAAGTTGACCATAAAAACTAACTTAACTTCTGATCTACAACCGATTAATGATGATACTTATACTGTTCAAAAAAATGATTCTTTAAGCAAAATTGCTCTTATGGCTTATGGTGATATGTTTGCTTGGCCAAAAATTTTTGCTGCTAATAAAGAAAAAATTAGCAATCCAGCTCTGATTTATCCGGGACAGACATTAAAAATTCCTAGATAATTTCTTGAATTAATTTCAGCGGTTAGGTTATACTATTGAGGAATAAAGCCGAAGGGAGGTTGCCGAGGGATAAGCGGGTGTAGTTTAGAGGCAAAATGCCTCCTTCCCAAGGAGGAGACCGGCGGTTCAAATCCGCTCACCCGCTCCAAAGTTAGATTTGCTAATTTTTTTAGGTAAGTGCCTGTGTAGCTCAAAGGTAGAGCAATCCCTTCGTAAGGGATGGGTTATCGGTTCAAGCCCGGTCACAGGCTCAGCTGATGACAAATAAGACTGAGATTTTCTGTTTGAATTTCAAAGGTGATTCAAAGTAATTATGAATAAAAAAAAATTTTTTAAGAGTCGTCAATTTTCTATTAGAAGAACCTTAGACTCCGAAGAAGAAAAACTTAAAAAAAGAAGTATTTTTTTAGGTACTTTAACCTTTCTTTTAGCAATCGGAATAGTAATCTGGGGAATTCCTCTTTTGGCTAAATTAGCAGCGTTTTTAGACAAATTAAAACCTTCTTCTCAAGTTCAGAATGAAAAAAAAGAAGATCAGATTCCCCCATTTCCTCCCCGATTTTCTTATGTTCCTGAAGCTACAAATAGTGCGGTTATTTTTCTTTCTGGTTTTTCAGAAAAGCAAAGTCAAGTAGAGATTTATCTTAATGAAGATTTATTGGCGAAAACAGTTGCTAACGAGAGTGGTGAATTTTTTATTGAAAAAATTCCTCTTGTAGAGGGCAAAAATAGTCTCTATGCGATTGCTATTGATGAAGCAGGAAATAGAGGTGAACCTTCGGAAAAAGAAGTAATAATTTATGATAATAGCCCACCAGAATTAATAATAGAATCTCCATCGAATCAGACAACAGTCTATGAATCAATTATAGAAATTAAAGGGAAAACCGAATCGGAAGCAAAAGTAACAGTTAATGATCATTTAGTTTTAACCGAGAGTGATGGTAGTTTTTCTTATAAATACGAGCTTGCTGCAGGGAGAAATGAGATTAATATTATTGCTAAAGATCCGGCAGGTAATAAAAAAGAAGAAAAACTTATAATTACTTATCGTCCTTGAAAAAACTGCCTAAAATTAACCATTGCCAAATTAAAATCCAGGGGTAAAAAAGAGTGTTATTGAATTGAGCGTGGATAATCAAGGGAATAAAGAGTATTGATAATAGTTTATTGCGGATAATGAAAATATAAAAAGTAATAAAAAGTAAAATACCGATGATACCGGAAGTGATAGCAACAAAAAGAAAGCTATTGTCTACTCCACTCCCGCTATGAGATAAGAGAAAGTTATCAGATAAATACCCTTTTTCTTTTTTAATTAATCGAGTATTATTAAATCCAACTCCCAAAAGATAATTTTCTTTTGCTATCAAAAATGATTGGTGATAATTATCAAGGCGAGAAAAAATAGTACTAAATCTTCCTACATTGGTACTTTCACCAGAATAACGGGGAAGAAAATGCATTACTCCTATCCCAAAAACAACAGCAACAATAAAAAGTTTAATTCTTTTTCTAATAACACTAAACAGGAAAAGACCGGCAAAAAGAGCCAAATAGGAACTTCGTGAATAGGTTAAAAAGAGAGAAATAGAAAGGATTACTAAGAGACAATAAAGATTAAAATTTTTCTTTTGAACTGTAATTAAGAGAAAGAGAATCGTGAGGGTGATAATGATTCCTATAAAAGCAGGATCAAAAAAAGTACCTACCAGACGGTAATAATGATCATCCCAATTAAAAAATTTCATAAATCTTAAATCTGGAATTAAAATATACTGAGCCAAACCAATAATAGCAGTCGATACCCCAGAACCTATTATCAGTTTTTTGGCTCTTATTCCCCATTGATTTTTATATTTTTTAGCTAATTGTTTAACACCAAAATATATTCCACTATAACTTGTCCATCTTAACCAATATAAAAGGCCTAAAAAACTATTGCCACTTCCCCATCGTTTCAAATTTATTAGCCAAGAAAACAAGAGAATTAAGATAAAACAAATGATTAATTTGTCGAAAAAATTGAGCTTGAAAGGCAATTTTTTCTTTAATAAACCAAATAATAAAATTATATCCAAAAGAACAATCATAAGATCATGAAGATAGATACTGATTCCTGGTATTCCTAGGGGAAGTTTTGTTAATTGTCCTAAAGGAAAGATAAAAAATATTAGACTAATAAATATAATTAATAATTTATTCATTTGATTTTAAGGTAAATAATTTAGATCTAACAAGAAAAGAATGGAAAGACATTAAACCAGCAAAAATAAATCCTGCAATTCCGTCTTTGAATCCTTGTAAGAAGAAATAATCTTTGAAAAATTTGGCTAAGGGAAAGATAATTATTTTTATCCAATTTGATCGTTTACCCTGGTTTTTTAATTCTTGGGCTCTTAAACTGCTATAGAAATTTATTTTTTCAAGACACTTAGTTAAATTAGGATGAGAATAGTGGAATAAGGAATTTTCAAGGGTTGCCTTTTTACCAATAATTTCCCATTTCTCATGGACTTTCCCTTGCCACCTACCAGCATTTTTTTTACCGAGTCTTAAAAGTTTGATTTTTGCACTTTCTCCGTACTTTAATGGTTGACCGAGAAAAAAATCTTGCCTTCTTAAATAAAAACCTTTGATTCTGTCTTGCTCCTTTTTTAGACGTCGCACAATCTCTGTAGCAAGGGAGTGGGGTACTACTTCATCTGCATCAATAAATAAAACCCAATTGTTTTTTGCTTTTTTCAGACCGAAATTTCTTTGTTGACTAAAATCATTACCAAGTTTTCTTTGATAAATCCTCGCTCCCCTACTTTTAGCGATATTAATGGTACGATCTTTAGAGAAGTCATCAATAACAATAATTTCATCACACCACTTAAGACTTTCCAGACAACGACCAATGTTTTTTTCTTCGTTTTTGGTTAGAATTACTGCCGAGATTTTCATTTATTATTAAGGAATTTATTTAAATTCAAAAATCTATACTCTTTGTGGGTCATCCAAGAGTCTAAATAACTTATTGATGTTTTTTTATATTTTAATATTAATTTTCTTTCTTTTAATATTTTTTTAAGTTTTTCATAATCTAAGTTAAAGCCTTTAATGCTTCCTTTATATATCCCTTTATTACTAAATAAAAAATGAGTGAATTCATACTATAGGTATTAAAATGAATCTGTAATTTTTAAAAAATAGACCAAGAGGAAAGTTTTTAATTATAGAGATAATCCAATTTCTAAAACACAAGTAACTTAGTAAATTTAAATTTCTGTTTCCTGTACCTTGGCCTTTATGATATACTCCAGCTTTTGGTTGATAGATAAACTTAAAGCCCTTGAGTTGGGCTCTTAAACACCAATCTACATCTTCCCCATAAGCAAAAAAAAATTCGTCAAATAGTCCAATCTTTTGAAAGACACTCCTTTTAAACAACGCAGCAGTGGCGGGAATCAAAAACACCTTTTCTTCTTTATTAAACCTTTCTTTTCTTGCTAAAAAGCCTCTGTGAAAAGCTTGACCTATTATATTCATGTAGTCACCAGTAGATTCAATAAGAGATGGTTTATCTGCAAAAAGGATTTTAGGGGTAACCCCAGCTACCTTTTTATTTTTAATTGATCTAATAAGATATCTTAGGCAGTTTTTATCTAAGATTGTGTCATTATTTAAAATTAATATATATCTAGTTTTTGATTTTTTGATTCCTAGGTTGACTGGTCTAGCAAAACCAAAGTTTTGCGAAAGTCTAATCACCTCGACCATAGAATAGTTTTTTTAATAAAATTTATTGAGTCATCTCGAGAATTATTGTCGATAATTACTGTGTGAAAGTTTTTAAAGGTTTGAAGATAAAGTGATGGTAAACATTTTTCTAAAAACTTTTTACCATTCCAATTTGGAATTATTACTTTAACTTTGCAACCTTTTCTTTTCATTAGATAGATTATAAAACATTAAATGATTTTATTTTTATTAACACATTTTAAACAAATATTTTATTTATTGACAGGTGCCATCTTGGTTCTTAAAATAATAAAAGAATGAACATTTTGATTAAAAGGATAATTTTCGCTTTTCTTTCTCTACTTCTCTCATTTTTCTTTTGTCTTTCTAATATAGAAGCGACAGAAACCATTTTGTTAGAAGACAACTTCGAGGATGGAGATGCCTTGGGATGAGAAGAACATGCTGGAGGACAAGCAGGTGACTATAGGTGGGAAGTAATAAGCGATTCTGATAATCCTGATAATTTTGTCTATAAAGGAAAGGCTGTGAAAGAATGTGTTGGGTAATACCCAAGCTGGTCATTAAATGGTTCGAAAGAATGGGGTGACTATGTATTTAGTTTTAGAATGAAACAGATTAGGGGAATAGATAAGGTTTTTTTCTTCCGTGCTTCAGAGGAGGCGGGTTATGGGATGAACCTTTTGAGAGATGATACAATTTTACTTAGTAAAAGCATTAAGGGTAAACCCGATAAGGTGTTATCCTCACGATCTTTGATGATTTCCTCTGAAAATGGTTGGTATAGAATGAGAATAGAACTTTTAGGTGCAACCATAAAAGTTTATATTAATGACATTCTTCATATCAATGCAGTAGATGCCGATAATCCAATCTTAAATGGACGCATTATGCTTTATGTATGGCCGGGGGCTTATGCTGTTGTAATAGCGAGACAGTGGTTATCTTTGATGATGTGAAGGTAAAAGACTTATCCCTTCTGGAGGTAAGGCCGTTAGTAATACTTCCTGGTATTGGGGCGAGTTGGAATACAGAGGCAATGGTGGATAACAGGGTAGTTGATGACAGCCAGTGGAAAATGACACCATTTGTGAATGTTTATGATCGATTTATCGAAACGGCGCAGAATAATGGTTATCAATTGGGAACAAATTTTTTTGTTTGGAACTATGATTGGAGAAAGTCCTTAGGAGAAATAGCAACAGACTTAAACGAGTTTATTTCTTCGAATTCAAAATTACAATCTGCTTCAAAGATTGATTTTGTCGACCATAGTTTAGGCGGTTTAGTGGCAAGGACTTGGATTCAGAATTTTGATACTGGACAAAACAGAAAAACTCATAAATTGATTACTGTTGGTTCGCCACACTACGGAGTTGTTCAAGCATATGAAGCTTTAGCTGGTGGTAAAGTTGGCGAAAAGGTTAACCTGGGATAGTTAGCCCTTCAATTATTATTGCAGATTCACCGTGATAGTTTTGAAACTAATGCTCAAATTATTCGTCAACTGGCGCCAGTAGTTCGAGATATAGTTCCAACTTTCGATTTTGTTAAAAGAAATAACGAGATTCTTCCCGCAGATCAGATAGCTTTTGTTAATCATTATCTTGACCATCTTAATCAAAGTGCGAATATTTTGCCATTTTCTAATTTTATTTTAGGCAATAATGGCGAGACAACGCCAGAATGGCTAATTTTGAGCGAAAGATCTATCCTTGATCGGCTCTTAGATCTTTGGCCTGATGGTTTTCCTCAGGAAATTCTGAAAGGCTTTGGAGATGGCACAGTTCTTAAAAAAAGCGCTTATTTTGAAAGCGGATATGATTCTAATTTGGAGTTTAACCTAAATCATCATCAAATAATCAATGATCCTGCGGCAATTAGAAAAATATTCGAAATTTTAGACAAAAGTAATATTCAAATTAGTGGTCCAGATTTATATCCTGAAGACAATTTGCTTATTTTTTATTTGGCTTCTCCGGCAACCTTAAAAGTTAATGGTATTTTACCTTCTCAGAACGATCTTCAATTTGTAGTTATTCCCAATCCTTCAGATGGTAATTATCAAGCAGAAATTAATGGGATTGATGATGGTATTTATCATCTTTATGTTGGTCAAATTAGTCCTGCTAGTAATTTCTGGAATACCTATGAGGGAGAGATTATCAATGGAGAAACGAAAAAATTTGTTTTTGAAATTGACCTTGATAATCCCTTACCTGATCCTTTAAGTGATGCTAATGGTATTTTGCATCTAGAAAGTGCCAAAAAATTCTTAGAAAAGCTTTATAACCAAACAGGCAACAAGTTTTTATTGATTTCTCTTCTCCATTTGAATAAGGCGATTGAGGCATTTCATCGGACAAACTGGCAACAGGGAATCAATAAATTAGAAAGTTCACTTTACTTTTTATCCTTCTTTAGAAGAGAACTTAAAGAAGATCAGATTGAGCAATATCATCAGGCAGGTAGGATTATGGAGATAATTATTGCCGGATGGGAAAGTATTCTTAGAAATCAAGGGTTGTTTTCAGAAAGAGATGCTCAGAGAGCATACCAAAATGCCAATAAAAAGATTGCTTTAGCAATAAAAATTTTCCAATCTTTTGAGAGATCAGGAAGAGAAATTTCCAAGATGAATGTTTTATCCATTAAAAAAGGTGAAGAATTTCTGAATTTAATTAAAGAAAGATTAGATAATAGTGATTTTTCTTACGTTCAGTCTTATAGCTTTCTTGTCGATCTTTTTGCTCAAGAAGGTTTGGTAATGAAATAAGCTGGTGGAAGTAGAATTAAGGTCCCAAAAGTGAATTTCCATTTTAGACTTGGTTGTTGGAGTAAGTTGATAGACTAGGTGCTCGCGCTTGGATTTGAACCAAGGACCTTTCGGATGTGAACCGAATGCTCTAACCAACTGAGCTACGCGAGCAGAATAATTAATACTTGAATTATTATAACAAAAAGATTAAACTTTTACCGTTGATGTTGAGAAAGTTTTTTGAATTTATTATTGATTCTATTCAGACAATTGTTTTTACCCTGGCTCTTTTTGTCTTGGGTTATCTTTTTATTGCTCAACCCAACAAAATTCGGGGCAGTTCAATGGTGCCTAATTTTGAAGATGGAGAACTCCTACTAACAGAAAAAGTTTCTTACAAATTTGTAAAGCCTAAGCGAGGCGATGTGGTTATATTTAGGGCTCCTCCAAGCGAAGCTTGCTCAGAAGATGAATGTGAATATATCAAAAGAGTGATTGGTTTACCTGGTGAAGAAATTCGGATTGAGAATAATCATATTTTTATAAGCGGAAAGGAACTAGAAGAAGTTTATCTTCAGAGTAATGTTTTAACCGAGGATGGTAGTTTTCTTAAAGAAGGACGAGCTTTTTTGATTCCACCTGGAAACTATATTCTTTTAGGTGATAATCGTTCCCATTCCAGAGACTCAAGAGAATTCGGTCCAATAGAAATTCATAATATTATTGGCAAAGCATTTATTAGATATTGGCCACCCAAAACCTTTGGTTTGATCCAAACACCAAAATATAATCTATAATTGTTTTATTTATCTTTACTGTCAAAAATTTTATTTTTTAGTTTTTCAATAAGATTAATCCCCTTTTCTTGGTTGCCTCGGATTCGGAATTCAATTCGGGTCATTACTTTTGATTGGTGAATTTTGACATTTAAGGATGGAATATTAAAAATTTTTTCTATTTCTTGACCAAGTGATTCAAGCTGATCTTTATCCATTCCTTGATCTTTATTTTCTTCTCCAGCTTCTTTCTTAATTTCTTCTTTATATTTTCTTGCAATTTCTTCTGTTTTCCTCACAGAGGCCTTCTCTTTTAAAACCTCTTTATAGGCCTCAATAATTAGACGAGTATTATCAATACCGGCTAAAGCTCTTGCATGGCCTTCACTGATAAGACCACTTAAAAGTCCGTCTTTAAGAGCATCTGGTAAAGCGAGTAGCCTAATACTATTGACCACGTAAGGGGCACTTTTACCTATTCTTTTGGAAATTTCCTTAATTGACAATTTAAATTCATCCCTGAGTCTTTGGAAAGCTTTAGCTCGATCAATTGGATTTAAATTTTTTCTTTGCAAATTTTCAATAATTGCCATTTCTAGCATCTGTCTGGGAGAAGTCTCGTAAATAATTGCAGGCACTGTTTGGATTCCCAAGAGTTTAGCTGCTCGCCATCTTCTTTCGCCAGCAATTATTTGATAGCCTGCTGGAGTTTTGGCGATTATCAATGGTTCAATGATCCCGTGAATTTTAATGGAGTTTTTTAATCCTTCAAGCGATTTTTCATCAATTTCACCCCTTGGTTGGAGCGGATTAGGCTGAAGAATATCAACCGCTATTTGAACAACGTTTTTTTCTGGCATTTTACATTACCATGATTATTTTTTTTCCTTGTTTTTGTTTAAAAACCACCCTTCCGTGTTTTAGAGCAAAAATAGTAAAATCTCTTCCTGTTTTTGTCCCTGGCCCAGATAAAAATTTACTGCCTACTTGTCTTACAATGATGCGTCCCGGCGAGACTAACTCGCCCCCAAAAATTTTAACCCCTCTTCTTTTTCCAGGTCGATTTCCTTTTTGATTGGCTTTGCCAGTTGCTTTAGCTTTTGCCATTTTTTAAATATATTCGCTTAATCTTTAATTTGGTAAAAATAGTTTTTGATCCTTTCCTTTTTCTATATCTTGATTTAGCCTTATATTTAAATACCTTAAGTTTTTTACCTTTCTGGGGACCTAAGACTTCTAATTCCACTGCATATTTTCTAAGACTTTGAGGAGAAGCAATGATCTTTTCATTTTCGTAAATTGCCAAAATTTTTTCCGGGGCAATCTTCTCACCGGGCTTTTTATTCAGAAAATTAGTTAAGATCTCCTGATTTTCTTTTACTAGATATTGATTTCCTTTAAGATTAATTATCGCTGTTTTCATAACAAGTGATTATAGCAATTATTTTAATAAAAAAGCAAGGATAATAAAGCTAGTAGCTAAAGACGATCCGCCATAAGAAAAAAAAGGTAGAGGTAGACCTGTAATAGGAAGAATGCCAAGATTCATTGAAAGATTAACAGTCGTTTGGAGCCAAAGTTGAAAAAATAAGACTATTTTAAGAATAAAATTAAACTCATTTTCAGCTTTATTAATTTTTTTCCGAATCAGAACAAATAAAAGCAAATAAGCAAGGAGTAAGACACTAACTCCCACAAATCCTGATGCTTCAGCAAAGGAAGAAAAAATAAAATCCGTATGTTTTTCTGGTAAAAATTTTAGTCGTGTTTGTTCTCCTATTCCAAATCCTTTACCTAACCATCTACCAGAACCAATGGCAATCTTAGATTGAATTAGATTGTAACCCGTGCCTAAAGGATCTTTCTCTGGATTAAGAAAAGAAGTAATTCTTTGTTTTTGGTAAGTAGGTAAGAACAAAGAACCAAAAATTATTCCTATAAAACTAATTGCAAGGAAAATAATCCCAGTTAAATATTTTCTGGGAGAAGAAAGAAAAATGATTAAGCTAGCAGTGACAAAAAATAACAAGGCACTCCCAAGATCTGGTTGAATCAAAATTAATCCAAAAGGAATAAAAACTAATAACAAGGAGTAAAAAAAATGACTGCGGAAATTCTCTTTCCATTTTAAACAAAGTGAAGTAACCGCGAAAATATAAAAAGGTTTTGTTAATTCAGAAGTCTGAATTGAAAAATTACCTATGACTAACCATCGTGATGAACCTCTAATAGGATTTGAAAATATTACTGGTAAGATAAGAAGGATGATAACTCCTAAATAAATTAACCAGTCGATTTTTCTAAAATCTTCTAGCCTAAATCTTAAAAGTTTTATCGATAAAAGTAAGATTATACCTAAAAAATAGCTCAAAATTTGTTTAGAAAAACCACTGGGATAAATTTTAGAAAGCAAAAAGATATCAAGCCCAAAAATAATAATTAAAATGATAAAAATAAACCTTTCTTCTCTTGAAAAGAATTGCAAAACCATTTTTTAACTAGTTTATAGCTTAATTTAATTAGTATTTGCTGGAATTTTATTTTGCGCCTCAGAATAACCCCGCCGATCCTTGCTTTTATTCCCTTAAAAACAGAGATCATTGATTTCTTCTTAAGAAGGCAGGGATATCAAATTGATCTTCAATCTCTACCCCCTCTGGCAAATCATCTTTATCTATTGGAATGGACTTAAAAAGATCTTCTTTTTTCCCTTTGATTGGTTGTTTGATTTTAAGGATTTGTTTTTTGGTTGCTTCTTTTGGATCAAAAATCACTTTTTCTAAAGGCTTGCTTTTCATCAGACCAGCAAGTGTTAATTTTTGGTCATCAAATCCAGTAGCAATTAAGGTAATTTTAACCTGATCTTTAAATGAATCATCAATATTTGCCCCAAAAATGATATTGGCATCACCGCCAGCATTTTGAGAGATTAACTCAGCAATCTGTTTAACTTCAGTCATAGAAAGATCATTGCCTCCGGTAATATTAAATAAAATTCCTCTGGCACCTTTTATTGAAAGATCTAAAAGAGGCGAATTGATTGCTTCTTGGACTGCTTCTTGAACTCGGTTTTCTCCAGAACCAAAACCAATGCCCATTAAAGCACTGCCGGCATTTTGCATAATCGCTTTAATATCAGCAAAATCGAGGTTAATTAAGCCTGGAGTAGTAATAATCTCAGCAATCCCCTTAACTGCCCGGGATAGAACTGAATCAACAGTCTTAAATGCTTCAAGAAAAGTTAATTCTTTATTGGTCATTTCGAGTAATTTTTGATTGGGAATGGTAATTAATGTGTCAGTTGTTTGTTTCAGATTCTCAATTCCTTCTTCGGCAATAACCATCCTTTTTGTTCCTTCAAAGAGAAAAGGTTTGGTGACTACTGCTACTGTTAATGCCTTAAGCTCATTTTTAGCTATTTCTGCTATTATTGGTGAGGCGCCGGTACCTGTTCCTCCGCCTGCTCCGGTGGCGATAAATACCATATCGGCTCCTTCTAAGACTTTTTTAATTTTTTCTTTCGATTCCTCTGCTGCTTTTTGGCCTATTTCTGGATTACCACCCGATCCAAGACCTTTAGTTAATTTTTCTCCGATTTGGATTTTGATTTTTGCTTGGGAAACAAGAAGAGATTGAGCATCAGTATTGATGGCAACAAAATCAACACCTTGGATATTGTCTTCTTGAGACATATGATTAATTGCATTTGTTCCCGCTCCACCAATGCCAACAACTTTAATCTTTGCTACTTGAGCTGGTAGTGGTTGAACTAATCCCATTTCTTTTAATTATATCAGAATTATGGCAGGAGAGATTTTACTATTTCAGTAATTTTTTGAAAAAGAACCCTAAACTTAATTTTTTTAACTGAGGAAAAAGTATTCTTGAAATAAGATTGTTGACCACTTTCAATTTTGTTTTTGATTGCATATTCAATCAGTCCAAGGGAAGAACTATATGCAGGAGACATAATTTCGTCAACTAATCCCATCATTTCTTTAGGTTGGCCAATTCTTACTGGTAAGCCAATTATCCTTTGACAGATTTTCTCGATTCCTGATAGTTCTGCTCCACCTCCGGTAATTACAATGCCTGCTGGTGTTGCTCCACCGAAACCGGATTCTTTAATCTCATCTTTTACCAGATTAAAAATTTCTTCTATTCTTATTTTCATAATTCCATCAATAGCCACATCCCTAGCAATAATTTTGCCTTCTTGATTGCTTATTCCTGCTTTAAAAAGATCAATTTCATTTTTATCAATTTCTTCTCGCTCATCTTGTTTTCTATCATTCCTAGGAGATTTATTTTCTAGATTTTTATTAGAAACGCTTTTTCTGCTTAAAAATATTTTTAATTTTTCTGCTTCTTCTAAAGGCAGTCTTAAACCAACAGCTATATCATTAGTAATATTTTTAGAACCGACTGGGATTACTCTGACAAAACAAGGCGAACTTTCCAGAAAAACAGTTACTGAAGTAACCGTACCACCAATGTCTACCAAAATTACCCCTAATTCTTTTTCGGTCTCGCTTAAAACACTTTCCGCCGCCGCCAATCCTGAGTAAATAAGCTGTTGGATCTCAATCCCGACCTCTTTTAAACAACGGCTAAGATTTTTAATTGCCGGCGATGAACCGATGATTATATTGGTTTCAACTTCTAATCTTATTCCTGACATTCCTTTTGGATCAACTATCCCTTCCTGTCCATCAACAATAAATTGTCTTGGGGTAACATGGATAATTTCCATTCCCGCAGGAAGAGTAATCGCTTGGGCTGATTCTATCGCTCTTTCAATATCAATTTCTGTTATTTCCTTATCCGGTTCTGAAACTGCTATTACCCCAGAAGAATTAATTGAAGAAATATGAGGAGCGGTAATTCCTATTAATGCTTTATTTATAGATAAACCTGCCATTCTTTCTGCTTCTTCAAGGCTTTCAATAATACTTTCGGTAGCTTCCTCGATATTGACAATTTGACCTCTTCTTATTCCGCCAGCGGGGATGGTACAAACACCAATGATATTAGTTTTCTCTTCTTGGAAAAAGTGTTGAGCGATTAAAGTAGTAATTTTGGTACTTCCAACATCAATGGCGCTGATAATTTTAGAATTTGACATATGATTTTGTTAAGCCTAAATCGATTGATTTAGGCTTCTTATCTTCCATTTTAGCGCTTTTGAGAATAGCTTGTAAAGCAATAATTTGCTTTTTAATATCTTGATTTAAATCAAAAATTATCTTGATATCATCCTCAGTTAAAAATTTAACTGTCTGATCAGGTCTTATTTCTGGCCCTTTTTTAATCTTTATTCCTAAATTTGAAATCTGTTCGACTAGGAAGTTTATTTTTTCTTGGTTTTCAGGAATAGGTTTTTTAAGTGGGAAAACATCTATCCAGCAATATAAAATTGCTCCTCCAGCAAAGAGAGCAAGAATAAATATAATAAAAAAAATTGTGCAGTTTGTTTTTCTTTTCTTTCTAGTTCTAATAATTTCAGACATTATTTTGCGTTTCTAGCTGTTCTTGGACTAATTGGAAAAGATTTTTTCTACCCTGTAATAGATTAGTAATCTGTTGACGATTTTTGATTTTGTATCGGTAAGAAGTGGCAATAATTTTTTTTATGGATTGGTATAATACCGAAGGACTAATTTTATTTTGGTTAAGAATTACCCCCAAACCAACACTCTTGAGGAATAAGGCATTTTTTTCTTGTTCATTTTTATAAGTTTGAGGTAAGGGGATCAAAATTGTTGGTTTTTGCCAAAAAAGCAATTCAGAAATTGTATTTGCTCCTGCCCTTGAAATGACCAAATTAGCCTTTTTAAGGAGCCATCCTACCTCGTTAGCTGATAAAAAATCAAAAATCAGATAAGAATTTACTATTAAACGAGGGAGTCTTTCCCGAAAATTTATAATCTCTTGATATTGTAAAGGTCCTGTTTGATGAACAAGAAAATATTTTTTCAATAACAAAAAGGCAATTTGTTTGATTAGATTATTTATAGCAACAGCGCCAGTCTTGCCTCCGGTGATATAAATTATTGGT
The DNA here is from genome assembly GCA_964540975.1 of uncultured Gammaproteobacteria bacterium. Taxonomy (GTDB): domain Bacteria; phylum Patescibacteriota; class Microgenomatia; order UBA12405; family UBA6130; genus CAZIOQ01. The sequence continues at coordinate 1,594 of CAZIOQ010000039.1, read as the reverse complement.
TTGTTGGTTTTTTCTACCGCTAATAACCTTTTTGATTGGGAAGGAGCTTCGATTTCCTTACGAATCAAATTGCCCGTGATGATGATTTTTTCTTTAGGTAAGCTGCCTTCTGTGTTGGGAAAAGATAGAGCAATTTTTTTAACAAAAAAAGAATTTATTTTAGTGGCGAGACCAACAGTAATAGTTTGCTCATGAGTGATAGAGGGAATTCCCAACAACCAACCAGCGATTATAACCGGAGTTGAGATATAGCCGCCAAAAGAAACAATCAATTGAGGTTTAATTTTAGCTAAAATTAATAATGAATGTCCAAAACTGAGGCCTATTTTTAGGAAATTGACTAAAGAATTTAAGCTAATTTTCCTGATAATTTTCCCAGTTATCAAATGGATAAATTTAACTTTTTCAAAATTTTTAAGGGTTTCAAATTCATAGGATTTTATTTTTTTGCCTGCTAAAGAAGAATATTTGCTACCTAAATAAAAGATTTGCCAATTAGTATTTTTTCTGATTTCTTCAACAAGGGCAATGGCTGGAGTAGAATGACCACCGGTGATAACAATCTTTTTCATTTACAATTTTTATTAACATTTAACACCAAACCAATTGCTGCCATAATAGCTAAAAGTGACGAGCCGCCATAGGAAATAAAAGGAAAAGGGACGCCGGTTAAGGGTAATATAATTGCGATTGAAGAAAGATTAACTAAACCTTGAGTGGCAATCCAAGAACCTGTTCCAACAGCAATTAATTTGGCAAATAGATTTTCTTTGCTTTTAGCAATTTTAAAACAAAGCCAAACTAAGAATATCAATAAACCGGTAAATATAGTTAGGCCCAAAAAGCCAAGCTCCTCGCCAACGACTGCCATTATTGAATCAGTAGTTACTTGAGGAAGATATTGATATTTTTGTCTAGATTCACCGATGCCTCTTCCGAAGAATCCTCCGGCACTTAATGTCAAAACAATTTGATAAACATGATAGGAATCTCCTAAAGGATCATAAAAAGGATCAAGGAGACCAATTATTCTTTTCCGGCGATAAGGAGAAAAAAGGATAAAAAAAATTCCTAAAATGGTGGTCAGTAAAGAAAGAGATAATAAATTTTTAATGCTTGCTCCGGAAATAAAATATATTACTAAACAAAGAGCAACGATAATAGAGGCAGTTCCAAAATCTGGTTCAAGCACAATTAAGAAAAAGGCAGGAAGAGCAATAAAAAGTAGGTTTTTAAGAGTCCTTTTTTCTTCTTGGCTAAAAAGAGAGGAGAGATAAAGAAGAAGAGTAAATTTAGTAAATTCTGATGGTTGAATAGAATATCCTCCTAAACTTAGCCATCTTCTTGCTCCCCAAATCTTTATTCCTATCCCCGGAACAAACACCAAAAATAAAAGTAAAAGAGAAAAAATATAGAGCGGCAAAGACATTTTTTTTAATTGAGAAAGATTAATTTTTGAAAAAATAATCATTATTAAAATTCCAACCAAGATCCAAACAAGCTGTTTTTTAAAAAAATAAAGCGGGTCATTAAAATTATTTTTAGCTTCTATTAAAGAAACATCAGCGATTAGAAAAAGACCACTAATTAAGGC
>CAZIOQ010000038.1:0-5943 GCA_964540975.1 uncultured Gammaproteobacteria bacterium | reverse complement strand
GTTCGGGAAGAATTGTTCTTGAATAAAAAATTCCATAAGGAAGAAAAAGGAAGAAAAATAAGCTTAAAAAAGCAAGTCTGTTATTAAATAATAATTGTGTGATTTTGAATAAAAAATATCCCCCGAGGAGCCAAAAAAATATACTAATAATTCTTCCTTCGCCTTCAAATGTTAACCAGTTGATATTTAAAAATTTAAGGATTTGAAAAAACAAAGCATGGAGAAAGTTATAGATTGGAAATTCAACGAATCGATATCCTTCAGGATTATCTTTACCAGAAGGAATATTAGAGAGATCATCAAAACGAGGATGAATAAGGTCGTATCCTTGTTTGATAAAATTTCTTGCTACTGCAGCGGTATCCGCTTGTCTCCAAGAATGCCAATCAGCCAAAGGGGCATTAATTTTATATAATCTAACTAAAAATCCTCCGATTAATAGAATAAATAAAAGTAGTTTTTGTCTTTTTCTCATTGATAATTCTAAGTTTTTAACTTTGAATTAATTCTGAACATTATCCCCATCCACAGCCAAAAATAAAAAGCCACTTTTGAGGCTTCAAAGACGTCAATAAAAATAGCATTGGCTAAAAATGAAACTAGTCCTCCCAACAAACCAATAGTAATTATTTTTCTGTCGCCATCGCCCCATTTAATCGTTTCTCCAACTTTTCTGATCAAGAAAATAATTATTAAAGAAAATGTCAAAAAGCCTAAAATACCCGTTTCTCCTAAAATTCTTAGATAATCATTATCAGTGGCTAAGCCAAGAGAAGAAAAACCTGTTCCTAATAAAGGATTTTTTAAGAAAGCCCTTGCTGCTCGTGGCCACTCAATCTCAAATCTGATTCTTGATGATCTGGCAGCGGCAACTTTTGCCTCTTCTGGAGTGGGCCAGGTTCTGATCTCCCGAGTAATTGTTGTCAGCACAGGAGTCGGGCTAGCTTCTGGAGCTATTAATTTGTCGGGAACAGGAGTTTTTTTAGGAGAAGGTGTCGTCGGAATTAAAGTTGGGGTAGGAGAAGGTTGATAAGGCATTGGTTTTAATAATTTATCGCTTACTGTTTGTTTTAAAAAGGCAGATTGTTGTGATAGCCCTATCTGCTCTACCCTTATGGCTACCGGTTGTACTACATCTTGTAAACGAGCATTGAGTTCTTTTGAACTAAATCCAAAAAATAAACTTATACCTAAGATGAGCGGTAACCAGAAAATTTTTTTCAAAAAAATCGTGGTAATCGAAATACCAATAAGATAAGCAGCAAAAGAAACTCGTGAAGCGGTCAAAATAAGAAGATAAAAATTAAGACCAAAACAAATAAAAAGGAGAAATTTTTGCCAGTTCCGTTTGGCTAAAATTATTAGAGCAGGAAATAGGGAAAGTAAAAAAGACACCCAAACAGCAAGATCATAATGACCAGCAAAAGTAGAACTGATTCGAGTCCATTGATCAAGATACAGAAGAATTCCTTTTGAAAATTCTTCATTCATAGTCGAAACAACCGGCAGGCCAAAATATTTTTGACCGATTCCATAAGCAAAGACTAAAGTTGAGGTAACTAGAATCGTTATTAACGGCTCCCAAAAAGATATGTTTTTCATTGCCTCATAAGCAATAAAAAACAAACTCATATATTCAATTCTTCTGAAAAAATGCAAAAAGGCAATTTTTGGCTCAATAAGATCACTAATCAATAAGGCAGAAACAAGAGAAATTATTCCTACCAACCAATAAAGACCAAAAAGAATAAGGATTTTTTCTTTTAATATAGGTAATCCTTGCCTAAATTGAATCAGCCCCCAAATTAGAATTGCTCCTAAGACCAAAAAGTCTTCGATTCGGATAGCGACATAGGTACCAATTACTCCCATAAAAGGAAATTTCGGATAAAGAGGAATAAATACCAATAAAACAATGAAGATTACTTTTATTGGATTTAAATTCTTTTTAAGATATTGCCAGAGCTTGCTGGTATGTCTTTTTAAGATAGTCATTATTGGAAATAATTCCTAAACTTAAACTTAATAATGCTTTAACTTTTAGCATTAATTTTAAAATAAATAATTCGTTTTTACTTTTGTGCTTTTGATAGAAATAAATTAAACCTCTATAAATATTGATAATTGGAACTCCTCTTTTGGAACTCGCCCCACCAAAGTGAATAATTTTAGCATTGGGATAAAAACCAATTCGGAAACCAAATTTTTTTAATCTATAACACCATTCTACCTCTTCCATATACATAAAAATATTTTCATCGAATCCTTTGCTTTTTCTAAAAACCTCTTTTCTTAAGAGCATAAATGCCCCCATTATCCAATCAACTTTGGTAATTTTTTTGGGTGAAAACATTACTTGTCTTTTTTTAATGATTCTGTCGAAAAAAAGCATTCGGCAAACATTAATGAGAGTTGGGAATTTTCCTGCTGACGGTTGAATACAACCGTCTGGATTTATCAGTTTACAACCAATAATATCGAATTCAGGATGAGAGGAGAACCAAAGTAAGGTTTGGCTGATTGCCCCTTCTTTGACTTCTGTATCTGAGTTAAGCAAGAGAATATATTCTCCTTTGGCAACCTGCATTCCTCGGTTATTAGCTTTCCCAAAACCGAGATTTGTTTGATTCTTAATCAACTTAATTGCTAATGGCCGATGGGTAATGGTTGATAGTTGATGGTTAATCATTTTGACTGAACCATCAGTTGATCCATTGTCAATAATAATAATTTCTGCCGGAATGTAAGCTTCATTTTTAAAATTAGAGATATTGGGAGAAAAAGTTAATCTTTTGTCATTTTGGAGAATGGAATTAATACACTGCCAAAGAAGCTCTTTGGTATTGTAATTAATAATGATAATTGAAATAACTGGTTTTATGGTCTTCACCTTCTTTTTCTCAAAATATTTAGCAAGTTTATTGCTTCTTGATAAAAAAATTTGCCGATTAACCAGAGTATTACCCAAGAAGCCCAAAAAATTATTAAGTTTAACAATAGCGGCGAATAGAACCATCTTAAGCTAATTTTTGATTTCCAAATTCTATCTTGAAATTTTAAGGCATTTTGAGCGCGACTTTGAGGAGGAGTAAAAACATCATTTTCCCATTCAAATCCATTAACAAATAATGATTCTTTAAGGGGATGAACAATTTCTTCAAGATAATAACTTTGTTTTGTATCAATAAAGACTTGTTTTGCATACTCCGGAGGATGATTAAGCCGATAAGTAGGTAAGGGAATATTTAAAAATGGTGATTTTGAAAAATATTGAGTGTAGAAATTTATGACTGTTTGTCTTGATTTGTCTGTATAATAGGCAGAGACATTGGTGATTTGCCAAGTATCTCCCGGCTCATCTGATTTGGGGCTTTCTGGTAAATCAGGTGGTGGTAAAATTGGACTGGGAATAATTAAATAAATTGAAATGATAATACCAATTGCCAAAAAGATCTTTTTAATCATAACTTAAAGAAATTTTGAAATTTTTATTTCGCGCCTCAGAATACCCCCCTTTCCAAAAGCGGGGAGGAATGAGGCAAGAAAGAAGCCGAACCGCCCAAGGAAATTTATGCCTTTCCCGAGGTGGAGAGGCTTCATTTCCCCGCTGGCGAAAGCTTTGTCTTTCCATAAGCAAAGAGGCTTCATTGGAATAAACGACTTCTTCCTAGTTTATAACTAAAGTTTTTAATTTTTCTTTTTCCAATTAATTTTGCCGGAATTCCGGCGACAATCGCTTTTTCCGGTACATTTTTTGTCACTACTGCTCCCGCTGCCACTACCGCTCCCTTGGCGATTGTTACCCCTGGTAGGATAATTGCCCTTGGTCCAATAAAAACATAATCTTGGATTATTACTGGTTGCTTTGTTGCTTTCATATCTTCTGAATTAATTGCATGTTCAGAATTATAGATCATTACTTCAGAGGCAATAGCTACATTAGCGCCAATTTTTAAAGTCGTTCTTCCATCAAGGAATGTCCGATAGCCAATAATACTCCCTTCGCCGATATCAATATTTCTAGGATCAAAAAACCAACAACCAGAATGGAGTTTACTCTTTTTGCCTAATTTAACACCAGAGATTACGAAGAAAAACTTTCTGATTATCCAAATTGGACACCAGGTAACAAAATTTAAGATCATTAACCAAAAATCAAAAAACCAGCTTTTGATTCGGTTGATTATTTTTTGTTGTGCTATGCTAATTTCTAGCTGTTGCCCCATCCGATTATAAAAATTTAACCTTGGTGGCAAAAAGCTGATTTCAAGACTATCACCTATTTTCATATTGTAATCTGTCTATTTCATTTATTAACGTCTCCAAAATTATTTTACTACATTTGTTCCAACTAAACATTTTTGCTCTTTTTTTACCCATCTTGATTAATTTTCGTCTAAGATCTTTGTTGTTTAGGGCTTTTTTTATTCCTTGAGCAATATTTTTTGGAGAATAAGGATTAATCATCACTGCTGCATTATTTGCGATTTCCGGTAGGGCTCCTTGGTTTGAACAGACAACCGGTACTCCGGCAGCCATCGCTTCCAAGGCTGGAATTCCTGCTCCTTCCCAAAAAGAAGGGAGGACAAAAACTTTTGCTCCTTTAAGCAAAATTGGTACTTCCTCATCGGGTACAAAACCAGTAAAGATAACGTTTCTCTCTAGATTGGACTTTTTAACCTTTCTAAAAATGTCTTTGTATAACCAGCCTTTTTTCCCAGCAATGACTAATTTTGAATCAAGAATTTTGTTTCTGGAAACCAAAATAGAATAAGCATCTATTAATCCTTCGATATTTTTACTTGGTTTTAAAGTACCTAAACAAAGAATATAATCACCTTTTATTTGATATTTATTTTTGATAAATTTTAATTTTGATTGGTAATTTTTGTCTTTAAATTTTTGACTTTTAATTTTTTTCCATCCTGGATAGGCAACTACCACTTTTTGGGGATTAATTTTATAAGTTTTAATCAAATCCTTCTTTGTAAATTTGGAGATAGCAATAATTTTAGTGGCTTTTTTCACCGACCATTTTGTCCAAAATTTGAGTTGATAAAAATCTTTTTTGGTAAATTGTTGAGGCCATCTTAAAAACCCCAAATCCATTATAGAGATTACAAAAGGAATGGGAGAAAATGCTGGTCCATAATGAGAGGGGGTAAATAAAATATCTGGTTTTGGTTTTCTTAAAAAAAGTCTTTTTACCAAGCCGGTCCAAGTCCAAAATTGTTTTGGGCCAAAAACTTCATATCGCCACCACTTAGTTTCCGGTGGCAAATCTGAAAATGGTTTTTCTTTGAAAAAAATTAAGAATTTCTTGAAATTTGAAATCGGACATCGGCAATAATTTTGATATATTGCCCATAAGATCTCAAAAGCAAACTGATTTACTCCTACCCTATTTTTGACATTGGCTTCGTTGCCATCTATTGCAATAATCATTTTACTAATCTTTGATAAACTTTAAGGGTCTGTCGAGTAGTTTTCTCCCAATTAAATTCCTTCGCTCTTCTCCTCCCTAATTTTACTAGATTGTTGCGGATATTTTTGTTCTTGAGAATTTTTTTGATTCCTTGAGCAATGCTTTTTGTTGATTTAGGGTTGATTAAAATTGTGGCATTTTCCCCAATTTCTGCCATACTGGAAAGATTACTAGTCACTACCGGTATATTTAAAGAAAAAGCTTCTAAGATTGGCAAACCGAAACCTTCATATAAAGAAGGATAAACAAATAATTTTGCCTTTGAAAATAACAAAAGCATTTCTTGACGAGGCAAAAAACCAGTGAGAATAACATCATCAGGAAGAGCAAAACTTGGTTGATAATGTCCGCAAATCACTAATTGACAGGCGATTTCTTTTTTAACTAATTGGAATGCCTTGATTAATCGATAAATATTTTTTCTAGGAGCTGGTGATCCATAAGCAAAAATATAAGGT
>CAZIOQ010000037.1:0-3092 GCA_964540975.1 uncultured Gammaproteobacteria bacterium | reverse complement strand
ATTCTTAAGATATCTTTAAGATCGTATTTAAAAGGGAGACCGATTAAAAAAGTTAAGATTACGGTTTCAATCAGCCAAAAAAAACTAAAGTTTAATGTCTTTTGAAAAGAACGATTGAGGTAGGCGAAAAAATAAATCGTCGCTAAACCAGCAATAAAACCAGCCAATCCTGAGCGGGATTTGGTAAACAAAAGACAGGTATAGAATAGCGAATGAGAAAACAAGAATTTAAAAGAATAAGAGGAAGAATTTTTTTTGAACAAAAAAAAGAAATTGATAAAAATCAAAATGTCAAGATAGGCCGCTAGCCAGTTTGGTTGACCCAAGGTAGCAAAAACCCGATTTTGAACATCCTGAACCCAGCATAAAACATCAAATTTGCCAGTAATCATCAAACAACTTAGACTGTGGCCAAAATGCTCTAAAATGCCCCAAAAAGCGACTAGCATTCCGGAAATAAGGCTAATATTGATGGTTTTTTTAACCTCGTTTTGAGAAAGATTGCTAAGATAAGCCCAAAACAAAATCAAATAAGCAACGGTGGAGGATAGCCCTTGGTGAAAACGAGAATAATAGCCCCAAATTGAAGTTGGGGGATGAAGAGAAAAAATAGTAGAAATTGTCTGGGTGAGAAGAAAAAGGATTAAGGGAAGGTCAAAAAAAGAGCGTCGAAAAATAATTTTTCTGGCAATAATCATTCTTATCAGCCAAAGAGCAAGGATTAAAGAGGCAAAAAAGTAAGTCAGAATTGTTTTATTAAATTCAAAAAGTTCAGAATTATAGGGGGTAAGGATGAGAGGAGCAAGGAAGAGAAAAAGAGTAAAACTTTTATAAATTAATTTTCTAATTTTTTCTTCACTGATCATCACTTACATTTTACAATAATCAATTATTCGTTGCCAGAGAGGTTGGTTTCTTGCAAGCCGGCAGGTATCTGGCTGAAGTGTTATACTTAATTTTAAATGGACTGGCAAAATCTTTTCAAACTTGGTTCACTGCTTGAATCTCTTTTAAGTTTTGATTTGGCAATTGATTTTGGTAGCTGGATGACAAGGGTGATCGTGAAAGACAAAGGACTAGTGATTAAAGAGCCAACAGTAATTGCCAGACAAAAAAAACGTCTTCCGCCAGAAATGATGGCAATCAGTGGTAGCAGGAGACAAGTTTTAGCCATCGGCAAAAAGGCTTATCAAATGATTGGCAAAGAGCCGGCAGGAGTCGAAGTGGTCAGACCAATTAAACATGGAGTAGTGGTTGATTTTGATTCTGCTTTTGCCCTGTTAGATCATTTTTTTTCTTTGATTAAAGAAATTCCTCGTCGGTTTCCCCAGCTGATTGGCCCTCGGGTAGTGGTGGCCATCCCTTCGATTGCCACTGAAGTTGAAAGGAGAGCCTTAAAATCACTTTTGGAAAAAGTTGGCGCCAGAGAAATATTTTTAGTCGAAAAACCTCTTTTAGCCGCAATTGGGATTGGCTTGCCGATTGAAGATGCCGGCGGCATATTTTTAATTGATTTGGGCGGAGACACGGTTGAAATTGCTGTTATTTCTTTGGCAGGGATCGTCGTTGGTCAATGTTTAAAAATTGGTGGTCAGCAAGCAGATGAAGCGCTAGTTAATTATTTGCGGCTCAAATATGGGATTTTAATTGGCGAGCAGACAGCTTTAAAATTAAAGGAAAAGATCGGCAGTTTGCTTAATGAAAAGACAGAACAGTCAATGGTTGTCCGGGGAAGAGATTTGGAATCTGGTTTGCCTAAAAGTTTAAGGATTAAAACCAGCGAGGTGAGGGAATCTTTGGTTCCTCTGGTTCAAAAAATAGTGATTAGCGCGAAAGAGGTTTTAGAAGAATCTCCACCAGAATTGACCCAGGATTTTTTAAGGCGGGGAATAGTTTTGACCGGTGGCTTTGCTCAGCTTAAAGGAATTGATAAAATGATTACTCAAGAACTAGGGATTGGTAGTTGGATCGCCCAAGATTCAGAATTAGCCGTGATCAAGGGAGCGGCGAAGCTTTTAGACGAACCAAAATTACTTAAACGGGTAAGATTGGTTGCCGGATTAAGATAACTAATTGTGGAAACAAAAAATCGTTTTTTACCAAAGCAGTTGGTGATTTTGTTCTTGCTCAGTCTTGTTCTTTTGGGCATTGATCTTGTTGGTGGTTGGCAGTTTTTCTACCGTTTTAGCCAACCCTTTTTCCAAGAACTTGAGGCAAAAATTTATCTTATTTTCCCTCGCTCATCTTTTTTATCTTCAACAACAGGAGAGGAAAAATTGAGCAATCAACTTAATCAGTGTCAACTTAATTTGGTCCAATTGACAGAAGAAAACAAAAGAGCAAGAAAACTTTTGGGCTCCGGGCCACCAATAGATTTTCAGTTTGAAACAGTGAAAATTCTTGGCCAGCGGCAAGGAAGATTCAGATTATCTGGCGGCCGGAATAAAAATTTTCAACCTGATTTGCCAGTGGTTTGGGAAGGTGGTTTTTTGGGAAAAATTGTCAAAGTTAATGAATTTGATTCTGAAGCCCAGTTTGTTAACAATTCTGATTTTAGATTAGCGGTCGGTATTTGGCGTTCTGAAGAATCTTTGGCTAAAGAAATTGATTTGGTTGGTCAAGGAGTTTTAAAAGGAGGCAAACAATTAGTTGTCGAAGAGATTTTAAAAGATGAGCCAGTTGAGAAGAACTTTTTAGTGGCGCCGCTTGGCTTTCCCGGCAAATTTCTGATTGGCAAAGTGATCGCTGTTTCTCCGGCGGCCACCGAGTTTAAAAAAGCAGTCGTTGATTGGAATGCGGCAAATCAAATTTTTCAGACTGTTTTTGTGATTAAAAATTTAAAATTACCTTAATGCTTTTTTTGTCCTTAGGAAAATTTGTTAGCTTGGGGGTGTTTTTACTAGTTTTAGGCGTGGTTCAAAAAATTATGATGTTTCCTTTATTAATACCTATTTTTCTGGTTTTTTTTGTCTTGCTTTCTAAAAAAGATTATTGGTTTTGGTGGTTAGCTTTTTTGACCGGCTGTTTGGTTGATCTTTTGGATGGTAAAGATTTAGGCAAAACCTCAATAATTTATCTTTTATTTGTTTTTT
>CAZIOQ010000036.1:0-10618 GCA_964540975.1 uncultured Gammaproteobacteria bacterium | reverse complement strand
AGATTGATATTTATTATGAACGCGATTTAGCAAATGCCCTGTTTGATGCGACAAACATTTCTTATTACTATTCTCATCAAAATGAAGATCCAGCAAATAAAAAAATTTATGAAACTCAAATAAAAAACCTTAAGGAATACTACGAAAAAAACAAACATCTTCTTAAAGATTTCCCTAAAGAAACTTAAATATTCTTTTTGAATGATCGTCCATCAAACTTGACCTTTCCTCGTTTTTTTGTTATAAGATACTCAGGATTTTCCTCAAGGGCGAGGAAAAATCCAAAAAAAGCACCTTTAAAATTCAGTTTTGGCAAAAAAGGAGGTGTTACTCCCAAACAAGCTTGGGAAGCTAACATCATCGGAAAAGATCTTTGAACGAGGTTGAGGTTTGGAAAAAGAGAAAGACTTAAAGGTTGAAAGGAAGACTAAAGTTTCTTTACCGTTCCAAACTAAAATGGCTTACCCAAAAAAAGATGGGTTGAGAAAAAGCCCTGGTCTTCAGCAAGACCAACAATGGAGGTAAGAAACTAAAGGATTTCCCCAAACCTGAAAATTAAACTCTTTTAAAAAACCAAAACCTTCTTCAAGCCATCATTGCCGCATCGGGGAAGTAACTAATCTTGGTCTGGAGGGTGGTTGACGCCGATCAAGGTCAATTGGAAAAAACAGCCTCATTGATGAAAACAGCAAAATGATTAACAAAGAATCTAATATTATAATATAATTTTAGATTATTCTAAATATTGTTTGGGCTGGTTTTTTCTTGTATAATTAAGTCATTCACCAGGGGTGGCAGAGTGGTCAATTGCAACGGTCTGTAAAACCGTCGGGTTATCCCTGCGGAGGTTCGAATCCTTCCCCCTGGACAGTTATCTTTTAAACCAAAAAAATGGCAACCAAAAAAGGCAATCGACTAATAATTGGTCTGGTTTGTAGCCAATGTAATTCTTTTAATTATATTACCGAACGAAATCGGGTTAATACACCGGAGAAATTAAGTTTGAAAAAATATTGCCCAAAGTGTCGAAAAAGAACAATTCATAAGGAAACACAAAAACTTAAATAACATCTTTCCCGCTGGTAAGAAGGCGACTTCGGACAGCGGCGGATTATTAAAATAACAAAAATGGGCCCGTGGCTCAGTTGGCAAGAGCGCTTCGATGGCATCGAAGAGGTCAGGGGTTCAAATCCCCTCGGGTCCACTAAAATTGATGAGCCGTTCCAGGCCGACAACAGATTTTACTGATTTTGAAAAGTTTTAGGCCCGTCGGTTAATGGCAAACCACTGGTCTCCAAAACCAGGACTGGGGGTTCGACTCCCTCCGGGCCTGCCTCTTAGCACCAAAGTTAAGTTTTGTTAAGATCGGCTTTTTTGGCTCTAGATTGCTCCTGTCTCTTTTGGCGGGATTGCCCTTTCATCCCCAAAACCAAGCTTTGGCTATTCATCAACACTTCCCTCCTTTTTAATCCGATCAGGCCAAAATTGAGAAAAATATTACCAGGACCCATTTATGTTAAAATAATTTTTATGGTTGGTACTCTTTTGGAATTTTTAGCCAGAATTGTTATTTTTTTGATTTCAAAACTTGGTTATTTGGGAATTGTCTTGGCCATGGGAATTGAATCTGCCTCCATTCCCCTACCCTCGGAAATAATAATGCCTTTTTCAGGATTTTTAGTTTACCAAGGACATTTTCAACTCTTGCCAGTGGCTTTCGCAGGAACAATTGGCTGCCTTTGGGGTTCACTTTTAGCCTGGTTTATTGGGAGAAAATATGGAGAGCAATTTATCAGAAATTTGATTAGAAAATATGGTAAATACCTTCTTGTTTTTGAATATGAGCTTGACGAAGCAATTAGGATCTTTAACAAAAGGGGTGAAGTAATCACTTTTGTCGCTAGACTGCTCCCAATTATCAGAACTTTTATTTCTTTGCCAGCAGGGATCGCAAAAATGGAAATCAAAAAATTTGCTTTTTATACTTTTAGTGGTTCTTTTATCTGGTCCTTGGTCTTAGCTTGGATTGGAATGAAACTGGGAGAAAATTGGGAAATGATTGGCAGATACTTCCGTAAATTTGATTTTTTAATTGGCATTGCCATTTTAGCTGCTGGTTTTTATTATATTTCTCATAAACTTAAAAAATATAATAATTATTTAAAGAATAAATTATCGCCCCCGACTTCTCCACCTTGAATAATCTGTAACCGATTTAAATTAGCCATTATCTCCCCTAATTCTTTTTTTGCCAAATGAGGTGAAATATAGGTTAAATGAAATTTAGCCGCCTCAGGAAACCAACTTAGGAAAACGCCTCCTTTATAAAAAATTGTTGGCACTAAAATCACTTTTCTTGGTGGAAAATCAAAATTTGGGTCATTTTCAAAAAAAGCTTGACCTTGATAATAAAATTGGCGATTTCTCATTTGAGTTGGCACCAATAGCCATAAAAACAAATTATGTTGGCCGTCGTTCGGCAATCCTTTTTCAAAAAAAGAACAATTTTGTTCATCAAATTGCCTCTTGCTTTTTGGACTGCCATAGATCTCTTCTATCACCTCTTCCAAAAAAATGAAATCTTTTAAAAGTGTTTGGCTGACCCAAGGAGGCAACAAAACCTTGTTAAAGCTAATCTGCCAATAAACAATTTCTATTCCTTGAGGAAAAAATATAAGATAATTATCTCCCTGGTCAGATCTTTGCCAAAAAGTTAAAGGGTGATTAGAAGAGACGGCAGTTTCCAAAAAAAGCCTGTCTTTCTCGTCAATGGCTAACTTTAAACTTTGGGATAAAATTCTTTTTGGCTTCTCAGGCAATTGGAAAAATTCAGATTCTAACATATTACCCTATATTTTAACATTAAAAGTAGATGTTTGGGAAGTTAAACTTTGAGATGAAAATGAGGATTTCCCCTAAGAGTCGCGGTATTTGCCTTGTCGCCGTTGGCATCAAAAAGCCAACAAAAACAACAGATCTGAGAGCCGATTAAGGTAAGAAAGAATTGCTGGTTGAATTTTCTTTTTTCTGTTTAAAGCCACTACTCTTCTTTCTGCTCGACGACAAACTGTTCGAGAAATATGAAAAAGACTGGCAATTTTGCTTTCTCCTGGATAAACAAATTTTTTAATTGGCGGTAATTTTTTTTCTAATTTCGTAATTTCTTTTTCCAGGCGCAATACTTTTTCTTTTTTAAAATCATTAAGACAACCAACCAACACGCCATTGATTTGAGAAAGATCTCTTTGGATCGCCAATAACAATTCTTTTTCCTTCTTTTTTTTGATCTCTGCTTTCACCAAGCCCAAAAAACTCATCAATTCATCTAAAGTGCCAATTACCTCAAAAAGCAGGCTATCTTTAGCAATTTTTTTGCCTTTGATCAAACTTTCACCGTTATCACCAATTCTAGTAGAGATTCTCATCTGATGTTATCCTTTAGCACCTAGAATAATCACAAACTAGACATTTGAAACAGCCTTCTTCATAAATCAAGCTGGCATTGCCGCATTTTGGGCAAATATCTTTAACCAGTTTTTTGCCTCTTTCTTTTTCCTTGCTAGGCAAATTTCTGTAAAGAACCTGTTGCTCACCAACAGTAATAACCTCTTGCTGCTCTTCTTCGCCCATCAAATGCTGTTTTAAAACCTTGGCTACCCCATCAGCCAAAGAGCGGATTCTACTTTTGCCAAAACCAACCGCACTGCCGCCACCAATTCCTTCCAACTGATCAACAATTAATTCTGCCACTTGTCTGGCTGTTAAGCCAGGGCTTGAGATTCTTAAACAAAGAGAAATTAATCTGCCTAAAGCTTCAGCATCAGCGGCAATGTCAGAACCAACTTTCCCCACATTGATAAATACTTCCAAAGGATGATCAGTTTGACCATTGTGGTTGATGGTGACAAAAGCAGTTCCAACTGGTGTTTCCACCCGATAAGTAAAACCGCGAACCACTGTTGGTCTTTCTTTGATTGGTTTTTCTTCTTTTTTTTCTTTGGTGCCAATATTTAAAACTTGTTCGCTTTTGCAACCATCCCTAAAAACAGTAATCCCTTTACAATGACTTTTATAAGCCATTAAGTACGCTTTCTTAACCTCATCAATGGTGATGAAATTTGGCATATTAATTGTTTTTGAAACCGCGTTGTCGGTATATTGTTGAAAAGCAGCTTGCATTTTAATATGCCATTGCCAATCAATTTCTAAAGCAGTTTTAAAGATTTTTTTCAATTTTTCAGGGACATTTTTTGCTCCCGCCAAATTGCCATTTTCTCTCACCCAGGCTAAAATCTCTTTTTTATTTTTATAATTGACTGTTGCTTGCTTAAAAATAGGATTGATAAACTTCAAAATTCGCTCCTCGGTTTTGTGGGTAAAAGCCAAAGCAAAAATTGGTTCAATCCCGGAACTGGCACCAACCAAAATTGAAATCGAACCAGTAGGAGCAATTGTTGTTACCGTCGCATTCCTCATAGGCGGCCCGTCTTTATAAATAGATTTTTTAAAATTCGGGAAAGCACCTCTTGTTTTAGCTAATTCCTGGCTAGCTCGATGGCCGTACTTGTTAATAAACCTCATTATTTTTTTGGCCAAGGTGACTGCCTCTTGACTATCATAAGGAATACCCAACTTAAAAAGCAGATCTGCCCAACCCATTACTCCCAAGCCAATCCTTCTGTTTAATTTGACGTTCTTCTCGATCTGGGGCAAGGGAAAAGGATTAACCTCAATGACATCATCTAAAAATCTTACCGAGAGCTTGACCACCTCGGCCAATTTTTTCCAATCAATCTTCCCATTTTTGACCATTTTTGCCAAATTAATACTCCCTAAGTTGCAAGCTTCGTTTGGATAAAGTGGCTGCTCGCCACAATTATGGGTTAAAATTCCCTGGGCGAAAAATGAATGACTTGCTCCTCCTGTTAAATCAAAAACCTTATCCTTTTTACCGGTATTTTCGACCAAAATCACTTCGTCGTAAAATTGTTCTTGATAACTTTTAATTCTCTTTGCCTTGACCAATTTTTCTTTATTTTTTTCTTTCAAGAAACCAATTTTTTCGCTGAATTTTTCAAATCCTTCTCGACTGATATTCAGCTCAAAACAAACACCATCATTAAAATAATCCTTTTTATCGCCACTTTTATCTAAATAAGAAAATGACTTTCTGGATGATCGGCAACGATCATAAATGCGGCTAAAAATCCCCAAATTTAACAAGATTAACTGGACTTGTTTTAAAAGTTTTTTTGATTTAGAGGTAAGACGAATATATTTACTACTATTCTTTTGACAAAAACCAACTGTCCCATCAGCGGTAAACAACCCTTGTAAAAAGCCAATTACCGCCTCTTTTGGGGCGGTGAAAATAGTATTAGGCACTTCCTTCTCTCCCGCTCTGGCTGCTTTTACCCCCAACTTTTTAAAAAAATTCATAAAATATTTACTATGATAGGAAAGATACAAAACATTGTTTTTTCTTCTGATTGATTTAATATTTTTCCCATACCAACCGTTAAGGACCGGTCTTAACAATTTTTCTACCCTTAAGTCACCTTGGCCAAAAGAGAATCCTACCCTCGAATCCTTCTTATCCTCACGCAACCAACCATCTCCCACCAACCATCCCAAAACCCTACCCAACTTAGTCGACCATTCAGAAGGAAGATTAAATTTATAATTCTGCCCATTGCTGCCGACAAACTCATTTTTTACCTGAAAAGGTAATTTTTTATCCATGTTAAATCTCCCTTGCCGCATCTGGATCAATACTTTATCTTTACCTGGCTTTAGCTTAGCCAAAGCTTTCCAGCCGCTTTGGGTAAAAACCTTATGATCTGCCGTTGCCTTTAATTCAAAACCAGAGTTTGTCTCTAATCTCCAAATTTGCTTTTTTCCTCGATCCCAAAATCCAATAATTGGTTCGAATTTGCAATTTTTGTCCTTATTGGTCCCCAAATTACTAAGAACTCTTATTGGTAATTTCTTTTCTACTGCTTCTTGAATCCTTAAAAGTCCTCTGTCTGTGGTAATTAAAGTTGAACCAACCAAACATGGATTAGTCGCCTCAATTGGTCCCATCCGAGGCACCGGATTAGCCGAACTGTGATTAATTTTGTCAATAAACAAAAGTCCCGGATCGCCTGTCTTCCAAGCCGATTCAACAATTTTTTGAAAAACCATTCTGGCAGAAAGCTTTTTTAATTTTTCTCCACCTTTATATCGCTTACCATTGCCATCTGGCCAACCCTCGCCCGCCCGCAGCCAATAATCTTTACCAGCTAAAACTGCCTTCATAAATTCCTCAGTCACGGCCACCGAAATATTAAAATTAGTAATTCCGCCACTATTTTTACAGTCGATAAATTCTAAAATATCCGGATGATCAACCCTTAAAACTCCCATATTCGCCCCTCGCCTGGTATTATGACTTACAAATCCATTGGCTATGTAAGTGTTATTATCTGGTACTGATAAATCTAAGGTTAAAGACTCCCCATACTCTATCTTAGTAACCCTATCATAGAACTGCTTGTTGCTAAGAAACCACTGAACTACAGAATGATTTCTAATTTCGCTGTGTTTTTCTGCTAAGTACTCCAAACGAGAATACATAAGATTCCTAGGGGCAGATATATCTGGTAGATAATGCTGAATATCTCGGTAGAGACCCCTGTTTGCTCCTTTTTTACTTCTATTTTTACCGCAACCTCGACCCGGACCATTATAAATTTCTTCAAAAAGTCTCTGTTGGTTAGGAATAATATCTTTGAATTCCCATGCCCTTTCCTTAAAATCCTTTAATTTTTTATTTTTCTCTCCCGAAATAAACCCGATCTCTTTTCTGAAAACCTCTACCCCTGCTTTAGTAATAATCGAAAGTCTATAAAGAGGTCGTTTTCCAAACGCACCCCGTCTATTTTTGGAAAGAAAAATCCTACTGGGTATTCCTAAAGATAATAAAAGCAATTGGGTATTGGCGATTAATTTTTCTGAGACACTAGAAAGGGAAATATAGCCCTCATCACTAACAAACCCGTCCGCACTAAATAGACCCCTCAAAAAACCAAAAGCAAAATTTCTTCCCCCTCTAAACACTATTTCTGGAATATCTGCTTCAGCGGCACTTTTCTTCTCAACTCCAATCTGTTTTAACCAATGTGTCAATACCGTTGAATTTAAAAAATAGTTTGTGCTTTTATCTTCTTTTTTCTTTTGTAATATCGGTCTAAGACCAAATAATTCTTTAATTATCTTAAAAAAATAACGCTGCCAGTCTTTGTCTTCATCGTTTATTGTAAAAATTAATCTACCAGTCCCTCTTTGATTTAGGCTCATTGCTCCGTCGCCAATGAAAAATCCTATAAATTCACCAAGTTTGGGGGTGGCGATTGAAGGTGTTTTTATCTTTTTCGCATTAATATGAATTTTAAAATTACACTTAGGAAGGGAATACCTGTCTTTTATAAAATAGGTATCTTTCTGTAAAGCAACCCAATCTCCGGGTTTTATCTCCTTTACGTATTTCCAGACATAATTCCCATTCTCGTCTATAACTCGGAGACGATGTTCTAAGGTCGTGGCAATTGAATAACCACAGGAAGTTGTGATTTTCTTTATCCTGGCTACTCCGTTATTATAAAATTCATCGGAAATCCTGATTCCTTTATCCGTAGCAACTGCGAATGGTCTACCGTTATGTGGATGCCAGGTATTTGGCAGGGTCTTGTTTTTAGGGCCGAGACTTTTTATCTTGACGATCCCAAATTCCGTCGATATCCGTGTCTCAGGACTAACACATCCTCCTTGTTTAACCTCGTTAGTCGCCGCATCAAATATTCTCATAAATGAAATCGGTCCGGATGCTACCCCGCCGGTCGTACCAACAAAACTCCCCTTTGGTCTTAAACGAGAAAACGAAAATCCCGTCCCTCCGCCTGATTTATGAATTAAAGCCGCACTCTTTAAGGTGGTAAAAATACTCTCCATTGAGTCTTCAATTGGCAAAACAAAACAGGCAGAATATTGAAGATTAGTGCCTTTTCCTGCATTCATTAAAGTGGGAGAATTGGGCAAGAAATAATGTTTAATCATTAGTTTGTAAAATTTTTTCGTCAGTTTTTCTCGCTCTTTTTCACCACAACCAAATTTGCTTTCACTAGAGGCAATCTCTTCCGCTACCCGATAAATCATCCCTTCCGGAGTTTCAATTACTCGCCCATGATTATCTTTCCATAAATAACGCTCTCGTAATACTCTCAATGCCTGTTTGCTCCACTTTGTCCGTGGATAACCAGCAGGAACATCAAAAATTTTTTTTGACAACATCAAATTCTTCCAGGAATAACCAATTTTTAAAAAGGGGCAGGGATCAATAGGCTAAACTTAGTATTAATTATCAATTTAACTTTAGGAAAATTTTTTGTCAATAGTTAATTTTCTAAAACCAAATGACGTTCTCTCCCTCAGGCGATATCGACCGTCCTTTTTTGCTTGCTTCATCTTAGGCGGTAAAAAGACATAAATTTCGTCGGGGCGAAAATAAGACCAAAATAAAGCCTCTCCGCCCACTATACTTTCTGCTCCCAATTATTTATAATTCAGCTATGGATCTTTGCCTAAAACAGTTTTTAAATCAATTTTTCTCTCTTGAAATTGCTGGCAAAAAAGTCAGAATCCCCTACTGGCGAAATAAATTTTTCCTTGGTGGTTTAAAAAGAATTCAAGGACCTTTTGGCGGCAAAGGTACACCCTTACAGATCAAAAAAGCCACTTACCAAAAGGCAAAAGAAAGCGGCGTCAACTTAGAATCCCTCACCAGCCAGCAAATAAGAAAATTTATGGAACAAAAAAGGATTGGTCTTGACTGCTCTGGCTTTGTTTTTCAAGTCTTAGCCTTTCTTAAACCAAATTTCTGGCAAAAGTTAGCGATGGCGCCAGGGAGAAGCAAAAATCCTCAAAGACGTTTTAATGCGGCGGCTTTAACCGCGGGAAAAAACACTCTCCGGATCTCAAAAATTAGTCTGATGCGAATTGGTGATTTGATTCCAGTTGGATTTGCCCAAGGCAAGATTGATCATGTGATGATCGTCGTTGAGAAGAATGAAAAAGAAATTCTTTATGCCCATTCTTCAAACAAAACAAAACCTTCTGGCCCCCATTTGGGAAAAATCAAAATCATTGATCCTGAAAAACCCCTTGAAGAACAAAAATGGCAAGAAACACTGATTGATGGTCGAAATCTTTTAGAATTAGCAAAAGAGCCGTTAAAAAAGATTGGCGTCAGAAGAATTAAACAATAGTCTAAGCAATCCAAGTTAAAAATCTAAACCCTAAACCTTGACTTTTACTCCTGGTCCCATTGTTGCCACCAAAACCAATTTCTTAATATTTTTAGGATCTAAGGTTTTAATTAAAGCCTGAACATTAGCAATTAGCTCTTCGTCTTTTTGATCCAATTTCCCTAAAACCAGATGCACTACCGGAGCATTTTTTTCAGTTTTGATTTTCAAGCCAGCATTTTTGAATTTTGTCAATGCTTTTTCCGGATTCTTGACCAAAGTACCATTTTTTGGGTTTGGCATTAGACCTTTCGGGCCTAAAATTTTGGCAAAAGGCAAAAGTTCTGGCATAAATTTTGACGAAGCAAGCAAAATATCAAAATCAATCTTGCCGTTTTTGATCTGGTTTAAGATCTTTTCATCGGCAATCGCTACCCGTTT
This sequence comes from uncultured Gammaproteobacteria bacterium, assembly GCA_964540975.1. GTDB lineage: Bacteria > Patescibacteriota > Microgenomatia > UBA12405 > UBA6130 > CAZIOQ01. Next base: position 893 of record CAZIOQ010000036.1, on the reverse strand, counting down.
TTCTTGGGCTTGAAAATAAGGCAATTTTAGCTCGCCTAATTCACCAATTTTGCTAACCACCAGATGAGCTTCCAATTTGCCAACAAATTTAGAAACCGAAGTCTCTTTAACCAGTTTTATTGCCTCTTTGATTGGATAAAACTTCTTTGGATCAACTTTTTTCTTTGCCGTCAAAAACCTTTTTCCTTGACTTTTTGGTTTTTTGATTTTTTTCCGCCAAATAAATCCATTGAATTCCGGGGCGACAAATTGAGTAAAGGAACTAACAATGTTTGAAAGATGCTTTTCGCTACTAATAAGATTGTTGGAAGAGACAACGATTCGAATAGTAGTGGCAAAACCTATCTTAGCCGCTTTTTCCTCGATAGCATCAACTGTTTTTTCTTGGAGTGGAGATAATTTTACTGGTTCTTTGGATTCAGGTTTTTTCTCGGCCGCAGAGAAAAATTTAATAACTTCTTTGCCAAAATCCATAACTTGTTCCAAAGAACCACGTGTTTCTGACCTGCCTTCAATAATAGCTCGCGCCACTTTTTTCGACCTCTTGCGCCAATCTAAAGAGATGGGTCTAATGGCAATGGCGATGGCAGCGGCCTCATCTTTATCTAATTTAGACAAAGCATTAGTGATATCGTTAAGCGGTTCGGATTCAAGATTTAAATAAGTCTTTATAGGATAAACATAATTTTTTCGTAGAGCTAATACAGCAGCTTGGGTGTGTTTTCCGACAAATGGATTGTAATAATCAATTTCTTCCAAGGAGGCGTATGGATAGAAAGATAAAATTTGTTTTTCGACAAAAGATTGTTGATGTTCGGGAAAAGCGACATAAAAAGAGATCTCGCCATTGACATTGGCGATTTCAAAAACGAAATGATCTTGCTGTTTGAGTC
>CAZIOQ010000035.1:0-3867 GCA_964540975.1 uncultured Gammaproteobacteria bacterium | reverse complement strand
CAGACAAAAGAATTGGTGCCTTTTTAACTTTAAATAAAGAGAAAGCAATCAAAGAGGCAAAAAAAATAGACAAAAATAATGACGAGGGAATCATCAAAGGTATCCCTTTTGCTATCAAAGATGTGTTGTCAACTAAAGACATCGAAACTACTGCTGGATCAAAAATTTTAAAAAATTATTTTCCTCCTTTTAACGCCACTATTGTCCAAAAGCTATTAGACGAAGGAGGAATAATTTTAGGCAAAACTAATTGTGATGCTTTCGCTTTTGGTGCCTCAGGTGAAAATTCAGGTTTTTTTCCTACCCACAACCCATGGGATCTAACTAAGGTTCCTGGTGGTTCTTCTAGTGGATCTGCCGCCGCAGTCGCTGACAATCAAACTATTTTTGCTCTTGGTACAGATACTGGAGGCTCGATCCGCCAACCAGCGGCATTCTGTGGAGTTGTCGGTCTAAAACCCACCTATGGTCGCTGCTCTCGTTGGGGATTAATTGCTATGGCTTCCTCTTTTGATTGTCCTGGACCAATCACAAAAACTGTTGAAGATGCTGCATTAATTATGAATATCATCGCCGGGAAAGATGAAAAAGACGCTACTAGTGCGAATAAACCAGTACCCAATTACCTAGCGAATATTAAAAACGGGGTTAAAAATTTAAGAATTGGAATTGTTAAAGAATTTATTAACAATCAAGTGCAACCAGAAATTTTACAAGCAGTTAAAAAAGCCACCAAAATTCTTGAAAACCAAGGAGCAAAAATAGAAAGGGTAAGTCTACCTCACAATGAATATGCGATTGCGGTCTACTATATCTTAGTGCCAGCAGAAATAAGTTCAAATATGGCCCGGTATGATGGGATAAGATTTGGATACCATCTCCCAAAAAGTACCACTTTGGGAGAAAAAGTTGCCTTGGTCAGAGGCAAATTATTTGAAGATGAGGTTAAAAGAAGAATAATGATTGGTAACTACACTTTATCCGCTGGTTATTTTAACGCCTATTATCTTAAAGCCTCAAAAGTAAGAAATCTTATTATTCGGGATTTTAATAATTGTTTTTCTAAGGTAGACATTCTTTTAGGTCCTGTTTCTCCTACGACTGCTTTTAAATTAGGAGAAAAAAGAGATAATCCTGTCCAAATGTATCTTTCAGACATCTTTACTGTTTCCGCTAATGTCGCTGGTATTCCAGCAATTTCTCTTCCGTTCGGGAAAGATCGAAAAAATCTTCCAATTGGTATTCAAATTATGGGAAAACAATTTGCTGAAGAAACAATTTTAAAAGTAGCTTATTGTTTAGAAAAATTACGGCCCTAGTCCAAAAATGTCTCTTGATTATCAGTTAATTTTTAAAAACAAAAATTTTTTAAAAGTCTGGATTTCACAAATCTGTTCCCAGCTGGCTTTATATATTATGAATTTTATTCTTATTACTCAAATTTTTGAGAATACCTTTTCTACAATAGCAGTTTCTTTACTTTGGGTTTTTTATAATCTTCCTGCAATATTAATTGGTCCATTTTCGGGTTTTTTTGTCGATATATGGAGCAAGAAAAAAATTATGACAATTACTAATTTTTTCCAGGCACTGGTTATTTCTGGTTTATTTTTCATCGAAAAAAAATTTTATCTGATTTACGCCGGAGTTTTCGCTTATTCTTTCCTTAATCAATTTTATGTCCCCAGTGAGGCGGCCACCATCCCTTGGTTGGTTAAAAAGAAAGATCTTCCTTTTGCTAATAGTCTTTTTCTTTTGACCGGCCAAGCTTCTATTTTGGTTGGACTTGGGGGAGGAAGTATCTTATTGAAAATTTTCACCAAAGACTTAATTATTATTTTATGTAGTGCCTTGCTTCTAATAGCAACGATTGCTGTTGCTCTTTTACCCCAGGATCAACCATTTATAGAAAACAAATATAAAACTAGTTGGAAGAATTGGCTTCAAGAAATAAAAAATGGTTGGGTTTTTCTTTCCAGGAAAGGAAAATTAATTCTTACCGCCTTTACCATTATGGCCTTAACCCAAACAGGAGGTGCTGCCTTTGGTAGTATTTTACCAGCAATTTCTCAAGAAATTTTAAAAACATCTTTAAAAGAGGTAGGGTCTATCCTCGTTCCCCCTTTGGTCATTGGCCTTATAGGAGGAAGTTTTCTCTTTAGCAAATTTCCAAGGAAAAGAAGGAAAAAGCAATGGATCAGCCTAGGAATAACAATAGCTAGTTGTTCCTTAATAGTAACTGCCGGACTCCATTTTGGAAAATTAGATCTTAAATTACAATCAATAGCCCTATCGATTTTATTATTTATCTTAGGAATTGCTGGCTCCTTAATAACAATTCCCTGTCAAACATTTGTTCAAGAATTTACTCCTCCTAAAGTCAGGGGAAGAGTTTTCTCTTTATTAGGAGTCATTACCAGCTTAGCCGCTATTCCACCAATCTTAACAATCGCAACATTAATTGATATTATCGGAGTAAGATTTTTATTATTTTTAGTAGGCATATTAGGCTTATTATCTAACTTAATAATCATTAAAAAAGGCGATGCAATCATCCTTAGTACCAATAATCGGACTTGAAGTTCATTTTGAATTAAAGACAGAAAGCAAAATGTTTTGCTCTTGTAGTCCTAATCATTTTCAAAAACCAGCTAATATTCAGGTTTGTCCTATCTGCCTAGGCTTACCAGGAACATTGCCAGTACCCAATCAAAAAGCAATTCAATATACACTAATGATTGCCCTCGTTTTTAAATCAAAAATTGATAGACAATTTATGTTTGATCGAAAGAATTATTTTTATCCAGATTTACCAAAAGGCTACCAAATAAGTCAACATTTTTCTACCATTGGTAGGGGAGGCGAGGTTGAAATTCTTGAAAATGGCCAATTTATAAAAATCCCTCTTCAGGATATCCATCTGGAAGAAGACACAGCAAAATTAATTCACAAAAAGGAATATTCTTTAATAGATTTTAATCGAAGTGGTGTGCCTCTGGTCGAAATAGTCAGTCAACCCAAAATTCATACCCCTTCTCAAGCAAAAGCGTATCTTAAGAGAATCCAGCAGACTGTCCGTTGGTTAGGTATTTCAGACTGCGATATGGAAAAAGGCTCAATGAGGTTAGAGGCCAATATTTCTTTGTCAAAAGATCCCGACAAACTTCCACCATACAAAATAGAAATTAAAAATTTAAATTCTTTCAGATTTGTTGAGAAAGCTTTAGAATATGAAATTGCTAGACAGAAAAAAATTATTTTATCGGGCCAGATTCCAAAACAAGAAACAAGGGGTTTTAGCCCTGAAAAAGGGATAACTTATCCCCAAAGAATTAAAGAAGAAGCAAAAGACTATCGCTATTTTCCTGATCCTGATATTCCTCCTTTCTCTTTTGACTATAGAAAGCTGCAAAAAATTAAAAAATTCATCCCCCACCTTCCTTGGGATGAAGAAAAAAAGTTAATAGACAAATTTAAGATCAACTGGAAAGATGCTCAAATAATTGCTAGTAAAAAGGTATTACTAGACTTTTTCTATAAATTGAGCAATATCGCTGAAAAAAAGAAGATTAATATTACCAAATTGGCAACGATGCTTGTCAATAAAAAAATTGATTGGAAAAAAGAAGATCCAAAAAGAATAGTTGAACAAATGATTAAAGATGAAAAGGAAAAAATAAGAGGAGGAAATCTGTTAAAATTAGTTGAAAAAGTGATCAAAGAGAATTCAAAGGCAATAGCTGATTATAAAAAAGGTAAACTCCAGGTAATTAGTTTTCTTATTGGTCAAGTTCAAAAATTAGCTCAAGGCAAAGCAGACATTAACCAAACCAAAAATCTGCTGAAAAAAAAGTTAGCAATCTAGAT
>CAZIOQ010000034.1:0-3293 GCA_964540975.1 uncultured Gammaproteobacteria bacterium | reverse complement strand
AGCCAGAAGGAGGTAGGCCTCTTTCAAAATCGTTAGCAATAAAAGCTTCGGCAAAAGCTTTTCTGGCACGTGTAAGTCTTGATTCGATCGCTTTGACTGTCTCATTCAATTGTCGGGCAATTTCTTTAACTGAAAGCCCTTGGTAATACTTTAGTCGTAAAACTTGCTGATATCCTTCGTTTAAACTTCTTAAACTAGTCTTGACCTTTTTAATTGCTTCTCTCTGCAAAAGAATTTGCTCTGGTCCTAAAGCTTCGGTGGCAAGGTTTTCCAGCCAAGGCAAACGGGAGAATAAAATTGTTTTAATCCTTTTTTTCCGATAAAAATCGTTGATTTCGTGTTTTGCTATCCCGCAAAGCCAGGTAAAAAAAGAAGATTTTCCAGAATAAAGCGCCAAACATTCGTTTGCAGAAATTAATGTCTCTTGCCAAATTTCTTCCGCCTCTTCAAGATTGCCGACTCGTTGTTCAATAAATTTTTTTAATTTTAAGATTGTCTTCTTCTCAAACAAAATTTTTTCCATTTTAATATTCTCTTTTTAAAATAAAATCAATCCCTGCCTGAAGCTGACTTCTTGCTGGTTGGTGTTTTAAAAATCTAAGCTTTTCCTCAAAGATTGCCTCTGCCTGCCGGGCAAATTTTTCCGCCAATTTTTGCCCATATTCTAAACTACCATATTTTTTCATTAAACCAAGTACCCAAAACACTTCTTCGGTCGTCTTTTCTTCTCTCTTCTTAGCCATAATCTTTAGCAAACGGACTTTATCTTTCCCTTTCACCATCCGGAAAAGATGCATTAACATAACCGTCCGCTTGCCCTCGTAAATATCGTTTCCTGTTTGCTTTTTTAAACCGGAAAAATCAGAAGTTAAATCTAAAATATCGTCACGAATCTGAAAACAATAACCCAGTGGTTTTCCAAATTCATAAATTGCCTCTAGTTGTTCTTGAGAAGCGCCAGCTAAAATCCCCCCTAATCTCATTGGTCCAGCAATGGTGTAATAAGCAGTTTTACTTTCTAAAATAAGCAAAATATCATCATCAGCTAAATCAACTTTATTCTTCTTCGTCCAGTAAATTTCAATTGTCTGTCCTAAAGTAGTCCGATTAAGCATTCGGTAAAATTCCTCAGCTATCTCTCCTGCCTTTTTCTCTCCTAAAACTTGACAGTTGTCCCATAAAATCTTCCACATCAAAACATGAAGGGCATCCCCGGCATTAATTGCTAATTCTTTTCCATAAAGACGGTGTAAAGCAGGTTTTCCCCGACGCTCAAAAGAGTCATCTTCAATATCATCGTGATTTAAAATCCAGTCTTCAGAAACTTGCATTGCCGCCGCAGTCCGAATTGCTTTTTCTTCGGGAAACCCCATAGACGCTGCGGTTAAAAGAACCAAGGTTGGCCTGATATATTTTCCCTTCCTTTGGGGATAATCGGAAGTGATTTTTTGATGAAGGTGAACCAATAATCGGTATTTAGGAGGAACCTGGCAATAATCAGGAAATTTTATTAAATTATCAAGATAATTTTTAATCTTCTGCCAAACAAGTTTCTTTTTTTCTTCCAAAACTTTTTTGAAATCAACATCCATTATTTGGATTTTATTACATTTGACAGTAATTCTCAATCTTGATAAACTAAAATTGTGGAAAAATTAGCCTTTAATATTGGCGAGCAATTTTGGTTAAAAGAAAACTGGGGGATAGGCAGAGAGCCTGCCTATCAAAGCCTTGGAGGATTTATTTCGGCAATTCTTCCAAATATCTACATAGTGGCGGGGGTAATTGCCTTTATTTTAGTTTTGGTAGCAGGTTTGATGTTTATTATCAATGCCGGAAAAGGAGAAAGCGAACAGGCAAAAAAATGGCAAGGAACTTTAACCGTCTCAATTGCTGGATTATTGATTATTTTCGTAAGTTATTGGATAATACAGATAATTGAAGTTATAACGGGGGTTAAAATTTTCAATCGCTAAAATGTCTGATGTAATTGGTAAAATTACCCCTCCTCCACCATTTCGAGGTGGTAGTGGACAATACGGAGGCTACCAAACCGGATTAATTAGTTTTTTTAACAATATTATTCGTCTTTTAATTGTTATCGGTGGAACTTGGGCATTTATAAACCTAATTTTAGCCGGCTATGGTTTTTTAAGTGCCGGAGATGACCCAAAAAAAATGGAAGCAGCTTGGCAAAAAATCTGGCAATCAATGCTAGGGCTGCTTATTATTTTAGGCTCGTTTATTTTGGCGGCGATTTTTGGTTATTTATTGTTCGGCAACCCCGCAGCGATTTTACAACCTAAAATTTACGGACCATGAGAAAGTCAAAAATTAAAAGTTATCATTTAGGCTTTAGTCTTATTCCTCTGGTTTTTGGAGCAGAACCAACACCCCTTGGGCAAATTGGCGGAGAACCAGGACAAGGCTTTGGGCCGTGGGGAAATTTGGGAAGCCAAGGCATCGGGGAGGCTGCAGGTGCACTTACAAATATTATTTCTCAAATTATCGGAGTAATGACAATCATTGCTGGAATTTGGTTTATTTTTCAATTTATCATCAGCGCTTATGGCTATATGACTGCTGGAGGTGACCAGCAAAAAATGAGTACAGCTACCAAAAAAATTACCTCAGCCTTAATTGGTTTAATAGTTGTTGTTACTGCTTATGCAATAATGTCCTTGCTAGGTAAACTATTGGGGTTTGAGTTTTTAAATCTAACGTCTTTAATTGAAAACCTAGGACCGAAATAAAATGTTGCTAGCTCAAACATCAGAAGGAATCCACAACCCCGTCATTAATCCAAAAATTGGCCAAGGTGAGGGAATCGCCATAATAAATCTTTTAATTAATAATTTCATTACTATTGCCTTTATTGTGGGTGTAATCGTTGCTCTTTTCTTTCTTATTTCCGGAGCGATTGGCTGGATAACTTCAGGAGGAGACAAAGAGAATCTCCAAAAATCTCAAAAAAAAATCACCTCGGCTTTAATTGGTCTTTTTGTTCTTTTTTGTCTTTATGCTATAATAAGACTAGTTGGCGACATTTTAGGGATTGATCTCTTAAAATTAACTCTGCCGATTATCGGTGAATAAATTAATTAAGGAAAGGGGGTGAAAAAAATGACATCCTTAAGAAAAATTTCAAATTATCTAAGCAATGCTATTTTAGCAGGTGTGGTTTATGCTCAATCAACAAGAGATATTAACCTCCAGCCTCCAAGTGGATGGGAAAAATTAGCAAACATTACTTTACCAGGAATCGTCTCCACAGTTATAAAACTTATTTTGGT
>CAZIOQ010000033.1:0-20172 GCA_964540975.1 uncultured Gammaproteobacteria bacterium | reverse complement strand
GGCTCGCTCTTGTAAAAATTTACTTTCTCTATTTACAAATTTTTGTATTTATCATAAAATGAAAAAAAGTTTTAACAAAAAGGTTAATTTTTAAGCAAGTTTCAAATAGGTGCGTTTAAAACTTATTATATGAAATTGTTGACTTCGGGCGTTAAATTAAAAATGATAAAATTTAAAAAGGCCGAATTTATAACTTAAATATGGAGGTAAAACTATGAAAGAAACAATTAAAAATCAAACAAAAGTGACCTTATTAACTAAATTTATAATCCTCCTTCTTTTTCTAGCAATTCCTCTTTCTCAAACCTCATTGGTTAGGGCCCAAACAGAAACTTCTTTCTCTTCCTTTTCTGCCAAAGTTGAAACTGAAATTGGTTCGGAAATTACGGAAAATAAACTTGAAGCTAAAGGGAGCTTTACTCTTGGACAAAAAAGCGACGGGATAGATCCTTTAAACGAAGCAGTAACAGTAAAGATAGGTAATTTTGAGAAAACTATTCCGGTAGGTTCATTTAAATAGTTTGAGCATCCCGAAAAACCAGAAAAAAGTGAATGGAAATATGAAGGAACAATTGCTGGTGTACCCATAGAGATAAAAATTAAGCCATTAGGAAGTGGCAATTACGAGTTTAAATTTGAAGCTGAGAATCTTAATCTTTGCTGGATAAAAAGCCCGATAGAAATGATGCTTAAGATTGGCGATGACTTTGGCAAAGTTGAAGTAGTACCCGAGATAGAAGGACTGGAAAATTGGGAAAATGTCTGTCCTGTAATACAGACACCCGGCATTTCACCAGATGAACCACTTGGAGTACCACCAGAAGGTTATGCTTGATTTACCCAATTAAGAGCGATCCGGATCGAGGTCTACTCCAAGAAAAAGGTAAAAAATATTATGGGAAATAAAGGAAACAGGTATTTAGAAGCTACGGAAGAAGAAAAAAGTTTTTTAATGCCACTGGTAAGGAAGTGTGGATAGGTTGGGGTTTTCGGGAGCAACTTAATTGCGGAAGCGAACAAAAATTTTTCTATCTATTTTAACCTGATCCTTGAGATTCAATATGATACTCAATAATCGGTTCTGCCAAGGTTAATTAACAATAGCCAGTAAGAAATGGTAGGAAATTAAGAATATGGCAAAAAATCAAATCAAAAAAATTAACCTCATTTTTTTATGAAATCGGGATATTAAGAAGAATCTTAAAAGCTCATCAACAAACTTTGTTTTTTAAAGACGAGAGCGACAACATCTCTTCCCACTCTTTTAGAACTACCTTTATTGGTTATTTCTTAGCAAGGGAATTAAAAGCCGATACCAATAAAGTAATAAAAATGTGTTTATTGCACGATATTGAAGAAGTAAGATCAGGAGATCAAAATTGGGTCAATAAGAGGTATCTAAAAGTCTTTGAAGAAGAAATTAGAAAAGAACAATTAGAAAAATTGCCAAATTCAAAAGAATTATTAGCAATTTCAAAAGAATACCAAGAAAGGAAAACACTGGAGGCAAAGATTGCCAAAGATGCTGATTTATTGGATGAAATTTTGCTTTTGAAAGAATATGAATTTCAGGGATGCAAAGAAGCAACAAGTTGGTTAAAAGGAAAAAGAGAAAGTGAGCAAGAAAAATTGGTGTTTACAAAGTTAGCAAAAGAGATCGCTAAAGAAATTAAAAAACAAAAGCCTTCTTTTTGGTGGCAAAATTTATGGACACCAAAAAGAAGAAAATGAAGCCTCTCCGGCCGGGGAAGGATATAAGTTTCCCTGGCTGATTCAGTTTCTTTCTTGCCTCATTCATCCCGCCGAGAAGCAATGATCGTTTCAGTGGTTGACCATTTAGATAATGCTGATATTATAAATATATATAAAGAGTAAATTGACCAAAGAATATGTTAAACAAAAGTGGAAAGTGGAAGAGGTTTTTGAAAATTATTGTGGCAAAAATTAGCGAGGAGCCGGCCAAAGAGTTTAAAAAGAAAATGAAAAATCTATGAATGATAATTTCCCAAGGTTATTGGCTGAATTTAGGAAATTAAAATTACCTGATGGAAAATATGTGATTTATGGAAGCGGACCCCTAGGGGTAAGGGGAATTAGAGAAATCCATGATTTAGATGTTGTAGTAACTGATGACTTATATCAAAAATTATTGAAAAAATATCCAAAAAAGGAAATAAATGATGAGAAGAAAAAATTTATTAAATTAGGGAAAATTGAACTAATTCCAGCCAGTTATTCATTAATCAGAAATATCAAAAAAGTAATCGCTGAAGCAGATATCATCGATGATTTAAAATTTATAAAATTGGAAGACCTTATAAAATGGAAAAAGAAAATGGCAAGACCAAAAGATTTTGAGGATATTAAATTAATAAAAGAATATCTAAAAAAGAAAAAGGTAAAAGTTTATAACAAATTAATCAGGGATAGGATTTTGCAGATCATTGAAAGAGATGGAAAGAAACCTTATTGGCGAGTTTTGGGTAAAAAGAAATTTTTAAAAGAACTCAAAAAGAAAATATTAGAAGAAGCAAGAGAAGTAATTGAAGCAAAAACTAAAAAGGAAATTATTAATGAAATTGTTGACCTTTATCAATTACTTGATACTTTGAGTTTGGAACTGGGGTTGAAGCAATCAGAAATTAGAAAACAACAGAAAATCAAAAACAAAAATCGGGGCACATTTAAAAAGAAATTATTTTTAATCAAGACAGAAGAATATAGGCACAATTGAAAAGAAAATTTGACCAGAAGAGTTTAAAAAAACCTACTAATGAATAGTCTTTTTAAACAAAAATTCAACAATATCACTTGCTACTTTTCTGGATTGACCAAAAACAGGAAAATGATGAATATCAATACCAGGACAATCGTTCAACTCTAATATATATGGTTTATTTACTAAGGGATCGTAAATAATATCTACCCCTGCTATTACCATACCAATAACCTTAACGGCTTTAATAGCAATTTCTTTTAACTCATGGTATTTCATCAGTAACATCTTTACCGATCCCCCAGTGCTGATGTCGGCATTCTGCCGCAAAAAAAGTTTTTCATTTTTTTGTGGAACATAGGTTAATTTTTTATCTTGTTTCTTCAAATTTCTTTTTATTTCTCCATCAAGTCTTATTTTGCATAAAGGCTTTTCATAATTTTCCCCTACAAGGCAGTTTTGATTAAATTTTTTAATCAGCTGGTGGATGTTACTCAATCCATCACCAATAATATGGGCAGGAATTCTTTCCATTGCTGCGGAAGCTTTATCCCCAATAACTAATAAACGATAATCTTTCCCCTTAATAAATTTTTCAATCAAAATATCTTTCTTGCCTGGCGTATCAAAAACTAACGGCAAAACCTCATCAAACTCCTCTAATGATTCAATATTGGCAAAAACTTTATTCCCATGAGATCCTCTAACTGGTTTTAAAACACAAGGAAACAAATCTTTTTTTAGAATTATTTTTTTTGCTTCTTTTGCAGTTCTAATAAGCCAACTTTGTGGGATGGGAATCTTGTAACTCCGCAAAACACTTTTAGTTAAAAATTTATTATTGGCAATAAAACAGGCTGATTGGGGGTTAACCGGAAAAGCAGTACCTTTAACAAATAAAGATTTTCCTTCAAAGATCAGTTTTAAAAAGGTGAAACCGTTTAGAAATAATCTCAACTTTTACTCCTTTTTCTAAAGCAGCTTCTAAAATAACTTGGGTACTCTGACTTTTAAGTTGTATTTTGTTACTCATTGAAACTATAACATCATCAAACCATCAAGGTATATCTCAAATATAATGAAGAAGATCTTAAGAAGAGCAATCAAGAAAAGTTTTATATACCCATTTGAATTATACCATTTTTTAATTAAAAACTCCCTTAATTACCGCTGCTTCCAATCCATAACTATGCCTTTATTCTATAATTTCCTCCTCTTCAATTATTTCTCCGCTCTCACCAGAAGACCCAGAATCAGCTGGACTCGGGTACCAAAATTTAAATGAAGTCACAATCCGATCAAAAATATCCTGCCAAAACATCTCGCCTTCCGGTATCACTTCTATGGTAAAAAGAATCTCATCGTCAATAATCCCAATGGTTATCCTATCAGAATTAGAAAAAGCAATTTTTTTAGCGGATTTATCACCCAATGTTGCCTCTGAAACTAAATTATCTTTAAAATCTTTATTTCCCTTAATCCATTCCTCCAAATTTTTATATTGGCTATCCCGAGCTAAAATTAAAATTTTTCCCTGTTTTCCTTCAGCAGTAATTTCTAAATTACTATAGTTGATATTATCTTTAGGATGATCATTGATTTTAAGCCCAGCGGGATAATTGAAAATAAATCCCCCCGGATCATTCCAAACAAGTTCTTGAAGTACTTCTGAAGGAGTAGGAGTAGCTAAATCTTGTTGATTTGTTGCTGGAGTAAAATTTTGTTTTTGGTTCCTTATGATAAAAAATCCTATTATACCAATTGTGATTAAAACTACTCCGCCAAAAATTAAAACTTTATTTTTCATTAGAATTAATATATCATAAAAACAGTAATGAGAAAAATAGTAATTTTCTTCTTCATCTGTCTTTTAGGAATTGCTGTTTCCCCTCCACAAATCAGCGCTGCAAAAAAAAGGATTTGGAAAACAAAAAATGGTATTGCTATTACTACTCGACCGACTTTCTCTCCCAGTCTCAGACGGGACAAACTTGCTTTAAATGTCAAATTCTTTAACATTAGTCTTTGTAATTCTATTACTTATGAATTAACTTATCTTAGTAATGGAGTTGAACAAGGAGTTTTTGGTTCTGTTTTCCCAAAAGAAGGCAATGTTGTTTCAAGACAACTTTTGTTTGGCACCTGTTCCCACAATGTCTGTACTTATCATAAAAATATCAAGAATATGAGATTAACAATTACTGCTAAACTCAATTCAGGAAAAACATTAATTAGCAGATATCGAATTAGGATTTAAAATTTCCCAGTGCCAGTTTTTTAATCGCTTGATCTAGCCTTTCAATCACTTTTTCTTTAGGAAGGAGTCTTAAGGATTCGACTATTGGCGGAGTGATCGTTTTACCAGTAACTGCTATTCTAAAGACCATAAAAAAATTACCTGTCTGCCAATTATTTTTTCTAATCAAATCGAGCAACTGTTTCTGCAAAATATCTGAATTATTTAAGTTTTTTTGTTTTTGAATAATCTGCTTTGCTTTTATTAACATTAATTTGGCTTCATCTTTGGTGAAACCTTTTTGCAAAAGAAGTTCAGGAGAATAATCTACATCTTGGAAAACAAAAGAAATTAATTCTCTGGCTTCTAACAAATTTTTTATTCTTTCTTTCACCAAAGCAGCTGTTAAAATTCTTTGATCAAAATTAAACTCAGGAATAAATTTTTCTAAAAGTTGTCCTAATTTTTTGTTCGATTTTTGTCTAATATAATAACCGTTCAAATAATTTAATCTTTTTTCATCGAAGATAGCATTTTGTCTCTGAACATCATTAAGATCAAATTTTTTGATCAATTCAGAAACTGTTAAAATTTCTTGATCATCTTTAGGGTGCCAACCTAAAAGTGCTATAAAATTAATTAATGCCTCTGGTAAATAACCTGCATTTTTATAATCAAGAATTGATTTTGCCCCATGTCTTTTGGAAAGTTTTGTTTTATCAGGGCCTAAAACTAGTGGAAAATGGCCAATTTTTGGTGGTTGCCAACCAAAGGCAGCAAACAAAATAAGATGTTTTGGAGTAGAAGAAATCCATTCAACACCACGAAAAACATGGCTTATCTGCATTAAATGATCATCAACGACTACCGCCAAATGATAGGTAGGAAATCCATCGGATTTAATTAAAATCTGATCATCAATTGTTTCAGTATTTATTTTTATTTTCCCCTGAATTAGGTCATCCCACTCAATCTCTCTCTCATCAGGTATCTTCAACCTAATTACATAAGGATTGCCTTTTGCTAATTTTTGTTTAATTGTTGCTTTACTCAGTCCTAAACAGAATCGATCATATTTTGGCGCTAATCCCTTCGCCCTCTGTTTTTTCCTCATTTCCTCCAATCTTTCTTCTGAACAGAAACAATAATAAGCATAATTTTTGACTAGTAATTGGTTAACAAATTCTTTATATTGTTTAATCCTTTGAGACTGAAAATAAGGTCCTTCGTCCCAATTCAATCCCAAAAATCTTAAGCTTGCTAAAATTGCCTCAAGCGAATTAGGATCAAACCTTTTCCTATCAGTGTCTTCTATTCGAAGAATAAATTTTCCTTTATTCTTTTTGGCAAAAAGCCAATCAAAAAGAGCCAATCTAATATTACCTATATGAGGAATACCAGTCGGACTTGGAGCGAACCTTACTCTAACATTATTCATCTTATTGAATTTTATCATACCAGATTGATATACTGAACCTAAGAATGAATAATAAACAAACTACTCTTACCGAGGTTGCCTATTGGACGAGAAAAATAATTAAAATTAGTGGTATTTTAATTATTTTTCTTCTTATAGGCGGCTTTAGCTTCAGGATTTTATCTAATCAATGGAAAAAAAGTCATCCTCCTCCCCCTCCTCCTCCAGATACTTTATTTGGAACGCTGCCTAAATTTAAATTTCAAGAACCGAAGAAAAAACCGGATAAATTTTCTTTGGAAACAGTGACCAATCAATTACCAGAGCTACCAAATCAAGCAAAAGTCTATTTTATTCTTCCAAGAAAATCTAAAATTCTTGCTTTTGAAGAAATGCAATCAATCGCTACAAGATTAGGATTTATCAGCCAACCCGAAAAAATTAAAGAAGATCTCTTTTTCTACAAAAACCCTTTAGATAACAGCCGACTGACCATTAATCCCCTCACCCAGAATTTAGAATATGAATATCCTTTTCAAACCGATCAAACAATTATTAATCAAAATTTACCGCCCAATGTTAACCAAATCACCCAAAAAGCATTAGGTTTTTTGCAAAGAATAGGAATGAAAAAGGACGATCTGAATCCAGAAGGAAAAATCACTCTTTACCAGCTCACCGCTACTCAACTTTTAAAGGCTCCCTCAATCTCAGAAGCAAATTTAGCTAAAGTGGATTTTTTTAAAAATAATCTTGAAGAGAATGTACCTATTTTACCCCCATCATTAAACGATTCCAATATTTCAGTTTGGGTATCTGGAGAAGGAAGTAAAGAAATCGTCAAGGCTAAATTTATTTATTTTCAAATAGATAAAGAAAAGTTTTCAACCTATCCTTTAAGATCAATTTCGCAAGCTTGGGAAGAACTTCAGAATGGCCACTACCACTTAGCTAAAATTAGTGATCGCTTCCTCCCAGAACAAAAGATAGCTATCAGAAAAATTTATCTTGCCTATTTGGACCCTGATTATCCATTCGAATTCTTAAAACCAATTTATGTTTTTGAAGGAGATAATGAATTTGTAGGCTATGTTGAAGCAGTCTCTCCTGAATTTCTCTCTGAATAATCTATCCAAAAGAAATGCTCCATTACCTGGTCCAATAAATTTTGAGTATCGTGAAATCTATCCTGACTGCCTAAAACTATTGTAATTAGTTTTTTGCCATTTTGAGAAAAAAATCCGGCAAAACACTCTCTTGCCTGATCAGTCCAACCAGTTTTGACTCCTTCAAAACCAGCCTCTAATAGTTTATTTGTAGTTTCTAAAAAATAAGCATTATTCAAACTGTCATAAACAGTTAAATTTTTAATCTGAACTGCATTGGCCAAAAAATCATTTTTCAGAAAAATCCTTGTTAATTTGGCTAAATCTAGAGCAGTTGAATAATGGCCTTCATCGTCTTCCCCATCGAAATTAACAAAATTTGTTTGTTGTAAGCCAATTTCTTTGGCTTTTTCATTCATTCTTTGAATAAAATTATTTGAATTCTTCTTATTATAATTATCAGCCAGAACCCAAGCAGCATCATTAGCAGAATGGATTAATAATCCATAAATTAAATCACGAACTTTTATCATTCCACCTGGCTTTAATCCCATTGTTTTCCCTATCTTATATTCATTCTCCACGGATAACCATTCGTCAAGAGAAAAAGACTCCAATGCTATTAAAGCAGTCATCATTTTAGTTAAAGAAGCAGGAAGTAAGCGCTGATTTGGATTTCTTGCTAATAAAACCTGGCCTGAATCATAATCTATAACTACAAAAGACTTGGCTGAAATTTGACTTAGATCTGGCATCGAATTTTGTTTTGCTAAAGGATAAGGAGAAAAATTTAAAACAGCAGGCGGCTTTAAAAATGGAATCAAAAACCAGTTTTTTTGAAACTGCCAAAACAAAATAAGTAAAAGAGCAATCGTTATTATTAACCATAACCAAAAATTCTTTCCCTTCATTGGTCATCTTTCTTATTCTTTTTTATTTTCATGCCTTAAAATAACCCCGCTACGAATACCTTACCTTTCATGACCGGGGATAAGTAACCTCCTCCTTTTAATGGACCGGGGAGATCTTATTGTCTTAATTCCCAATTCTTCTAATTGCTCTTCTGGGACCGATGAAGGTGCCTCCATTACCGCTGTCCTTCCTCCGGAAGTCATCGGAAAAGCAATCACTTCCCTAATACTCTCTTCTTTGGCAGCAAGAGCTACCAATCTATCAAAACCCAAAGCAATTCCTCCGTGGGGAGGTACTCCAAATTTAAATGCCTCTAATAAATGACCAAATTTTTCCGCAATTTCTTTTTTGCTATGACCTAAAATCGAAAATACTTTCTCCTGAACTTTGGGATCAGTAATTCTAATGCTCCCTCCGCCAACTTCCCAACCATTACAAACTAAATCATATTGCCAAGATCGTACTCTTAAAGGATCTTTATCTAAAAAATTAAGGTCTTCAGGGTTGGGAGAGGTAAAAGGATGATGCACAGGCGCAAGATTTCTCGTCTCTGTCTTTTCAAACAAAGGAAAATCTATCACCCAAGCAAAACCTAATATATCAGGATCTTTTTTGCCTCTTATATCAAATTTATCAACCCCATATTTTTTGATTGCCTCTTGATAAGCAATTCTCGGAAAAGGTTTTTGGCAAATTTTTTTGTCAATCATCTCAAAAACTTCAGTTATTACTTCCTCAACTATTTTTAAAACATCTTCTCGAGAAACAAACGACATCTCAATATCTACCTGAACAAATTCAAATTGTCGATCTGATCTTAGATCTTCGTCTCTAAAACAACGAGCAATCTGAAAATATCTTTCTATTCCTGCCACCATTAATAATTGCTTATATTGTTGAGGTGACTGAGGTAGGGCATAAAAACATCCTGGTTGCAATCTAGAAGGAACCAAAAAATCTCTTGCTCCTTCCGGTGTAGCTTTACTCATATAAGGAGTCTCTACTTCCCAAAAACCCCGTTTGGACAAAACGCTTCTAAAAAGTTGCAATAGCTGATGACGCAAAAAAAGGTTATTTTTAAGTCGTGGTCGTCTTAAATCTAAATAGCGGTATTTTAGCCGGCTATTTTCATCAAGCTGATAACCTCTGCCATAGATGTCAAAAGGTAAAGGTTGAGCATTTGATAAAATTTTTACCTTTTCTACTGCAACCTCTATTTTGCCAGTGGCAATTTTTTCGTTAAAAAATTTCTTCTCTCTTTCTCTAACAATACCTTCAACCTCAATTACATCTTCATTAGATAGGTTTTTCAGATTTTCAAAGCCAACTAATTGAACTACACCGCTTCTATCTCTTAGATCTACAAAAACAACTTTGCCATGATCTCTTTTGGCATTAACCCAACCAAAAAGACAAACTCTTTTGCCAATTTTATTTAAGGTATCGGTAACCCAAGTACTTTTCATAAAGGTAAATTATTTTATCATTTGACTACTTATTTTTAAATCCTTGATTTTTAGGGATAAACTCTGTCTCCCATTCCAGCAGTCAAGGGTAAGAGAAAATAAAAGATCAACAAAGTCTCCTGGCAGAATTCTTGAGGCTAATTCTCCTAGTTGAAATCCAATCGCTTGGGCAGGTATTCTTTCAACTAGAGGAGTTGCTGGATCATCAACCGTTAACTTCAGGTGATTACCTTCTTTACCTACAGTCGTTAACGACAAAACTCTTAAATTGCGGGCTAAAAATACTGGTTCCGGATTGCCTTCCCCAAAAGGTGATATTTTGGAAACTAAATTGTAGAAATCTAAATTAAGGGAAGAAAGCTTAACCTCGCAATCTACAACCCTTGTGGGAGTCAGCAAATTGTCAGGAATTTCCTTTTGGGCGATCTTAAGCAATCTTTCTTTTATTTTGGGCAAATATTTTGTCTTCAAGGTAAATCCGGCTGCTTTTTGATGGCCGCCTAATTCTTCCATAAATTTTCCTACTTTTTTCAATAAAGAAATTATATCAATGCCGTCAATAGATCTAGCCGAACCATAGCTTAATTCTTTTTCTTTTCTTATGACTAAACTTGGTCGATAAAATTCCTCAGTCAATTTCGAAGCGATAAGGCCAATAATCCCTTTATGATAAGTTTCATTCTCAACGATCAATATAGGATTTAATTTTTTACCTATCAATTCTTTTGCTAAAAATATCCCATCTTCAACCATCTGTTGCCTTTGAGAATTGATCTTATTAGCTAATTTCGCCAAGTCTATTCCTTTTTCTAATCTTTTAGTACAAATTAGACGTAATCCATCTAAAGGATCTGCCACTCTGCCTAAGGCATTAAGTCTTGGAGCCAGCATAAAAGCTACTTGAAAAACATCAATTACTTTTTTTTCGATACCTGCTTCCTGAAAAAGATGCCTTATACCTACTCGTCGCGTCTTTTGTAATATTGGCAAACCATACTTAACAAATGACCTGTTTGCGCCAACTAGAGGCATCACATCAGCAATTGTCGCTAATGCCGCTAGGCCCAAATCAGGAATACCCCAAAAACGTGACCAAAGCCAGGCTAAACCTGTTGCCGATACCAAAGGGGAATGAATTAAAGCATAGGCTTGAGGATATTTATCTTGAAGTTTTAGATGATGATCGATAGTAATCACGTCAATCCCTAGTTCCTTTGCCTGTTCTACCCCTTGAAAAGCAGTAATGCCATTATCTACAGTAATAATCAACCTCAAATCTGGTAATTTATCCTTGAGTTCTTTAACCTTTTGAGGTTTTAAACCATAACCATCTTTAATTCTATCGGGAATGAAAGGTAAAATTTTTAAACCATTTTGATAAAGTGTCTCCCAAACAATTGCAGTTGAACAAAGTCCATCTGCATCATAATCTCCATAAACAATTACTTGATCTTTATTCTCTCTTGCCTGAATAATCCTTTTTTTGCTTTTTTCTACTCCTTCTTGAGAAACACCTAATTCTTTTAAAGAAATTTTATTCGGATGAGGAGGATTTATAAATATTTTGGCTTCTTTGCCGGTAATATGGCGATTTTTTAACAAAATTGAAATTAATTTATTTTTGTAATTATTTTTATCGAGAGTAAATTTTGCCAACAGTTGCCAGTGATAGTTCATATTTGGGTGTTATAATTAGATAAATTGATCTTATCATAAGATAATTTAGAATAAAATGATTAATCAAAAAGCTAGTTTTTTGATCCCCAAATATATTAGTCTCATTTTTCATAAATTTAAAAACGCTAATTATCAGATTTACCTTGTTGGTGGGGCGGTTCGGGATCTTATCCAAAAAAAACCAGTCCAAGATTGGGATTTTACTACTAATGCTATCCCCAAAAAAATATTAAAACTTTTTCCTAAAAATAGTTTTTATAATAATAAATTTGGGACGGTAACAATAATTTATCCTAAAAACAAGATAGAAATCACCACTTTTAGATCGGAAAAGGGCTATTCAGATAGACGCCATCCTGACAAGATAATTTGGGGAAAAACAATCGAAGAAGATCTTGCCAGACGCGATTTTACTATTGATGCAATCGCCCTAAAACCAATTAAAGAAATAGCTTCTTTCCCACTCGTGGAAAAGCGGCAGGAAAAGATCGATTATCTTTTTGCAATGATCGATCCATTTGAGGGTAAAAAAGACCTCAAGAATAAATTGATTCGAGCAGTTGGTAATCCTCAACAAAGATTCAACGAAGATGCTTTAAGAATGCTTAGAGCAATCCGAATATCCTCTCAACTAGGATTTATCATCGAAGAAAATACTTTTAAAGCTATCCAAGAAAATGTCTCTCTAATAAAAAATATTTCTGCTGAAAGAATCCGTGATGAACTTCTCAAGATCTTATCCAGTCCGTTTGCAGCAGAAGGATTTATTTTCTTACGCAATAGTGGCCTTTTAAAATTCATCATTCCTGAATTAGAAAAAGGATATGGACTACATCAAGCCAAACATCATATTTACGATGTTTGGACCCATTCAATTGAATCTTTAAGGTACTGTCCATCAAAAGATCCTCTCGTAAGATTTGCGACCTTGCTCCATGATATCGGAAAACCTTTAGTCGCTAAAGGAAAAGGCGAAAAAAGAACTTTTCACAATCATGAAGTGGTCGGTGCTCAAATTGCCAAAAAAATTGCTTTTAGGTTAAAACTAAGCAAGAAAGAAATAGAAAAACTTTGGAAATTAATTCGTTGGCATCAATTCACTGTTGACGAGAGACAAACCGATAAAGCAATCAAAAGATTTATTCGTAAAGTTGGTAAAGAAAATCTTAAGGATATTCTTGACTTAAGAATTGGCGATAGACTTGGTGGAGGAGCGAAAAAAACCTCTTGGCGATTAGAGTTATTCAAAAAAAGATTAGCGGGGGTTCAGAAACAACCACTTTCTCTTAAAGACTTAAAAATTGATGGTTATGATGTAATGAATGTTCTAAAAATTCCTCCTGGTCCCAAAGTTGGTAAGGTACTAAAAATCATTTTTAATGAAGTTGAAGAGAATAAAGAAAAAAATACTCGTGAGTATCTTCTTGCCCGAATTCCTCAAATTGCTAAAAAAATTTAAAAGTTTTAATCTTATTTTTGCGCCTGCGAAACTTATGCCCTTCCACGGGCGAGGAGGACGTCATTTCTATAAGTTCAATTTCTCTCGCCAAATGACCAACAGCGGTACGGCAACAAAAGTAGAAGAATAGGTACCACTAATTGCTCCTATTAAAAGAGCAAAACTAAACCATCTAATTGTCTCACCGCCTAATAAAAACAAAGCTAATAGAACAAAAATTATCGTCATTGAATTATTAATAGAACGACTCAAAGTTTGTAAAACTGCTCTATCTGCTAATTGAGAAAAATTCAGTTTTGGATAAAGACGAGAAAGCTCTCGGATGCGGTCATAAACTACCACGGTATCATGAACAGAAAAAGCAAGAGCAGTCAAAACTGCAGTGACAAAAAGACTATCAACTTCGATTTGGGCAAAATATCCTAAAAGACTAAAAACCCCCAATAAAACTAATGAATCATGTAACATTGCCAAAATAGCACAAATCCCAAAACTTTTTTCTTTAAATCTCAAAGAGACATAAATTAATATCCCCAAAGTGGCAATTAGGATTCCCACAAAAGTTTTTATTAACAACTCTTTCCCTAAGGCTGGCCCTAAACTAGCAAATTGTATTTCTTCAACTGGACCAAATTTTTCTTTTAGAAGTTGTAAAAAAGCTATTTTCTCGTCATTGGAAATCTCGCTACTTCTGAGAGAGAATCGATTCTCTTTTCCCATTCTAATCACTTGTCCACCTACAAGTTTTTCCTCAATAACTTTTTCTAACTCGGAAGAATTAATCTCTTTTTCAAATTTCACCTCTAAAACAGATCCTCCTCTAAAATCTATAGAAGGCCGTAGTCCCCATTTAATCAGAGAAAAAAAACCAGGAACAATGATCAGACTAGAAATCAAAAAATAAAGCCATTTAAATTTCATAAATCTCATTTTAATCCTTTCTTCTATAAAGAACTCTCATTATAGTTCTTACCACAACAATACTAGTAAATAGTTCCAGAATGACTCCCAAGCCAAGCGTAATTGCAAACCCTCTCACCATTCCAGCTGTATTTAAAAATGGCCAATCAAGAGGGTTAAGCAAAACGAAACAAGTAATTAAGGTGCATATATTTGCATCTCGAATCGAGTCCCAAGCTCTTCCAAATCCTAATTCCATTGCTGTTCGCCAAGGTTTACCACTTCTTATCTCTTCTTTCATTCTCTCAAAAATCAAGATATTAGAATCAACAGCCATCCCCAAAGAAAGCAAAAATCCTGCTACTCCTGGCATCGTTAAAGTTACTGGTATCAATTTATAAAGAGCTAAGGTCCAAATACCATAAACAATCAGTCCCAAAATAGCTAAAAATCCCAACCATTTATAGATTAAAATCATAAAAACAGCCTCAATACCTACCCCAATCAAACCAGCAAAAAAACCTTTTTTCAAAGAACTTTCTCCTAATGTGGGACTAATCCTTGATTGTTCTACTAATTGGAGTGGAATTGGTAAGGCCCCGGCATTCAACTGGCTAACTATTTGTTTAACTGTCTTCAGATCAAAATCGCCACTAATTACAGCATTTCCATTAAGAATTGGTTCTTTAATTTGGGGCGCCATCAATAAAAATTGGTCCAGAAAAATTGCCAATCTCTTCCCAACATTATTTTTGGTAATTTCGGCAAATCTTTTACTCCCCTCCTCATTAAAAGTTACCGCTATTTGAGGTTTACCAGTATTTTTATCAAAATCTACTAAAGCTCGTTTTAAATAAGCACCAGTTAATCCTGTTTCCTGCGAATAAAAATCATAAATTGTCGCTGATTCTGTTGCTTCGGGAGGTAATTCTTTTTCGAGCCTGAAAACAAGCTGAGCAGTCTGTCCTATTAAAGAGATCGCTTGTTGGGGATCAATCTCGCCAGGAATTTCGACGATCAATCTTACCTCAGAAACTGATTTAATAGTCCTTATAGAAATTTCTCCTAAACCATAAATGTCAACTCTACGTCTAATATTTTCTTCTAAAGAAGCTAAGGCCTCATTCCTGCTTTCAGGAGGAGTTTGTTCTGTTTTAGCATCAAAAGCCAAATGGACTCCGCCGGCTAAATCCAATCCTTTTCTAAGTTCGAGTTTTTTAGTAATTTTTAAAGGACCAAAAGTAAGGTTGATATCAGGTCGATGGAATGATATTTTCTGTCTGTAACCCAAAAAATTGATCTCCTGTTCAAAAAATTTAGGCAAATCTATACAAATTCCCAATAGACTCAGTATTATAATTAACCAAAAAAGACGCTTTGTTCTCATTTTTTGTTCTTTCGTTTTAGATCATTAAAAAGACCCATTTGTTTTGGTCTACTAGTAAATGTATAAATAATTTTTTGTTTTTTGTTACTAAAATTCACCAAAACCTCTTCTCCTGCTCCTATTCCCCAATTATCAACTAATTGGTTAGGAATTGTCACTGCTAAACTGTGACCAGTCTTGATTACTTTTCTCTTCATTTTTTATTAAAATCAAATACTAAAAATATCCTCTTCGTTACCAATTATTACCGCCGGACTTTTAATTAAAAATTCAATAATAAAAGGGTCTTTATTGGTAACTCTCAGTTTAAATTCGTCCCAATCCATCACAGCATAATTTATCTCCCGACCTCGTTTTTCTTCCTCTTTAACTATCAAAACTCCAATCTCGGGTAGAACTACTCGTCCAACAATCAAAATATCAACCTCATTGGCATTACTCTCCCATTTTAAAAATCGATTAGAAAAAAATACTAATTTAATTTTCCCCAAACGGGCTTTTTGTTTCTCAAGCTCCAATCCCAAACCAAAGGTTTTTGCTATCATTACTAAAAGGGGGTAAAAAAACGGGTGATTTCTATTGGGGGAATAAAAGATTCTATTTCCTCGCCTCTCAGAAACTAAAATACCACTCTCTTCTAAATTGACTAACTCTCTTTTGATAGAATTAATTTTTTCCTTAGTTCTTCTTGCTAACTCCCGAATATAAAAAGCTTCCCTAGGAAAGCTAAAAAATTCCTTTAGCAATCTTAATCTTGCTCGAGAAATAATTAAACCCTTAAATGACTTTTTAGGATTCATAATCAACTTTATTTCCTAAGGGCAGAACTTCTATCCAAATTTGACCGCGATTGAATTTAACTTCTCTTCCTTGAGCATCTTTGAACACCGTCCTTTTTGTTCGGCTAGCCTTTTCCCAAATTCCTGAAATTACTTTTCCATCTTGAAAAATCAACGCTTTACCACTACCGACAGTTCCATAAAGCATATGCTTATGAGAATCTACTGGTCCAGTTTCTTTAGTAAATTGAATAACAATCACTTTTGCTTCTATCTGTTTTTGGGTCAGAAAATCAAAATGCGATTCTCCGCCATTTTCTCTTAAATAGCTGTTAGTTTCTAAATTGTATTTCCAAATAACACTATAATCTTTATACCCCTGCCAAAAATCAAAACTAATATTATTAACTGTACCTCTTTCTGTTTTTGCTAAATCATCTTTGAACTGCCAAGGTTTAAAAAAATCTTTGTCCCAACCAGCAAGATTTCTCTCTTCGGCTAATCTCCATAAAGAACTGGTATCACAGTAAACAGTATGCTCCGTTGCTTTGGTCTCTCCGGTTCTTTCTGGCTCCCGGCGACAATATTTATAATCTAAAGCAAACTGATTCATATCAGAATGATGGTTAGGGTCCAACCAACCATATTGCTCGATCTGCTCTAAAGCTCTCACCCGGGTATCAGTAGTACAAGGTCCACCAGGCGAAACTGGACTACAATTTGCCCCACCGACATGATTATATAGGGGATATTGGGAGTATTCTGAAGCCCAATCAAGAAAATATGTTCTGGCTGAACGGACTGGACCAACATCATATTTCCTCTCTACTGGGGCTGCTGCCCGACAATAATAAACTCCCATCAATCTAGTAATCCCTCCTTCTGCTATCGCTTCATAAACCACATCTGCTCTAGACAAACCTGATTGCGGCCGAGAATCTTTATGATTTTCAATCATTACCAATAAAGGTCTGTTCTTCTCCCAAATAGTGGCTTGTTCTTTGGTGAACATCTCTCCATTAATCGGACACTCTTGGTCTTTGGGACCAGAAAAAAGCATCGCCAGACCACCGGCTGGAACTTCCTGGGGTTCTTCAACCGGAGAAATTATTTTTCGCTCTTTACTCATTGCCCATGAAAAGCCAACAAAAGAAATGCCGCAAACTAAAAAATAAATACCCAAGAAAGGTAAAATATTTTTCAATCTTGAAATCATTTTTTACCTCCTTAAAGCCTGTTTAATTGCTAATTTTTCTTCTTCGGATAGTTCTGATTCTCCGGATTTGTTTCCTTTCACCATTTTGGCATAAATCCGGGTGGAATCACGATTGTGAAAAGCAGTCAAAATAATTCCTGCTCCGGTCTTATCAAGTAAAGCAGCGGCAAAACTTTGTTTGCCACCAACTTCGCCAAAAGGATTAAATTTGACTAAACTGAAACAACTGATTGCTCGCTTCTGTTCCTTTGTCATCTCCTGGTATTTCTTTTCAATTAACTTAATTTGGTCGGCATTGAGCTTCATTTCCTTAAGTATTTTTTCTAACACCTGATCCAACGCACCTGGTGAAACATTAGTTAATTTTTTATAATGCTTGCTTATTTTAATAAAATAAATCGTCAAAATAAACAACCAAATTGAAGAAAATCCTCCTATTAAGATAATTCCTATCTGGTTTGTTATACCCTGTTCCATTTTCTAATTGTAACTTCCTAAAAGCATTCGGTCAATGATAAATTTTAGATCTAAAAAAGAAAGCCGCCTTCTAATCGCAAACTATCTTATTTAAGCGGCTTTCTTAGAATTTATCTCAGGCAGAAACAATCTTAAACATTCTCGTTCCACAAGTAGGACAAACTGCTCGAGCTGCTTTTCTTCCATTCTTTAAGGTCACCCTTTCGTACTTATCGCCAACATCTTTCTTTGTCCGACATTTGACGCAGTAAAATTCCATTTTTTAAATTCACCTCCTTTCAGGCAGGGAAATTTAAATTGTCAAGATAATCTCCAATATAACACAAATTCAAAAATAATTGCAATTAAAGAAAAAAATAAACTTTTTAATAAATCTTTTTTTGTTTGGGAAATCTGTTCATTAGACCAAAAATTAAATTCAATTTTTTGCTCTAATTCAGAACTTGAAATTTTGCTTTCTTTTTCAATCAAAGGAGTAATGGGTTCTTTCCTATCTTGAGAAGAAAAAACAGCCTGATTTCTTTGGAATCTAATCTGTCTTCTTAAAGAAGCAATAATTTTCTCTTTTTTTGTTTTTCTTCTTTTTGTCATAACTTAATCAGATTATACCAGAACTAAAGCTAAGGTCAAATATAATTTCAATTTATAAAATATCTATTTGGCCGGCTCGGTATTGAAGTGCCTCAGCAATAATCGGAGGAGTTATTTGCTCCTCACCAGCAAGATCAGCAATTGTCTGGGCGATTTTAATTATTTTAAAATAAGTTCGGGCAGAAAAACCAAGCTTTTCTGCTGCCTGATTGAGTAATTTAAGACTTTCGGAGTGGAGCTTACAAATTGTTTTAATCTCTTTAATCCTCATCTCGCTATTTGAACGAAGATTTATCCCTAGTTTGGCAAATCTTATCCTTTGAATCCTTCTTGCCTGTTCAACTCTTTGTCTTATTTTGGCCGAAGATTCCCCTTCCTCTGCCGAAAGACTGGTGGTTAATTTTTCTATTTCTACTGGAGGAATATTAAGATGGATATCAATCCTGTCCATAATTGGGCCAGAAAGCCGTTTCCGATAGTTAGCAATTTGTCCAGGAAGGCAACGACAATGTTGAATTGGATGGCCTAAGTAACCACAAGGGCAAGGATTAGAAGCAGCCACCAAAACGAATTGAGAAGGAAAAATTGCTCTCCCTGCTGCTCTAGAGATACTAATATAGCCATCTTCTAAAGGTTGGCGTAAAGCTTCTAGAACATGTCGAGGAAATTCTGGGAGTTCATCCAGAAATAGAGTCCCTCGATGGGCTAAACTTACTTCACCCGGCTGTAGTTTGCTGCCTCCACCAACTAACCCGACCCGGCTAATAGTATGATGGGGAGCCCGAAAAGGCCGTCTTCTAACAATGGATTCTCCTGGTCCAATGTTGCCTGTTACCGAGTAAATTCTAGTAACTTCTATTGCTTCTGCTTCGGTTAAAACAGGCATAATCCCCGGTAAAGCTCTCGCCAACATTGTTTTTCCCGAACCAGGGCTACCTATCATAAACACATTATGTCCGCCAGCCGCAGCAATCTCCAATGCTCTTTTGGCTTGATACTGACCAACAATTTGCGCCATATCAAATTCTGAATCAGAATTTAAAATAAGAGAAGTTAGATCAAGCTTTTTAAGAGATTTTAATTGTCTAAGCCCCAAAAGATAAGAAATTAATTCAGACAAAGAATTAACTGGAAATACTTCTAAATTTTGGAAACAGGCTGCCTCGGCCGCAGAAAGCCGAGGAACAAAAATTCTCTCAAAACCAGTCTTAACAGCAAAATCTGCTACTAAAAAAATTCCTTTTGTATGTCTTAAAGAACCATCTAAGGAGAGCTCGCCAAAGAATAAACTTTTTTCAAAAATATTATTTCTGGGATGAATTTGTTCGGAAGCTAAAAGAATTGCTAAAGCGATCGGCAAATCATAGCAAGAACCTTCTTTTGCCACATCTGCTGGCGCTAAATTAATAGTAATTTTGGATCTTGAGGGAAATTCTACCCCTGAATTGTCAACTGCAACTCTCACCCTCTCCCTCGCTTCATCTACAGCTTTACTAGCCAAACCAACAACATTGAAAGAAGGAAAGCCTTTTTTGACGATTTCCGCCTCAACCTCAACCCCAATAGATTCTAAACCAGTGTTAGCTACAGAATAAATTTTTGCCAACATTAAGATTATTTTGAGAGAAAAGTCTCTTAACGTCAAGTAATCTGATTAGTGTTTTAAAAGTGAAAATTTGAGAGGTATTTTGGTGAATAGGTTACGAAACATTTGAGACATTAAGTAATTTGGATCACTACGCCAGAGCATATCCTATCTTTGGTAGAATCAAAGGCTTAAAGGAGGTGAAAAAGATGCTTCCCAGCCTAAAAAGATTCTCTTTCAGTGAGGTT
>CAZIOQ010000032.1:0-2605 GCA_964540975.1 uncultured Gammaproteobacteria bacterium | reverse complement strand
TATTTGATCTTGTTCATCATAGATCACAAACTTATTGCTAATATCAATTTCTTTACCCTCCCGACGTAAAACAAAAGCGCAAAAAGAATGAAAAGTTCCAGCAAATAATCTTTTCACTGGAAAAGCAAGATGACCACTCAGAAGTTTGATTAATCTTTGCCTCATTTCTTCAGCAGCCTTATTAGTAAAAGTCAAAAGCAAAAGTTGATCCGGCCAAGCTTTTCCACTAGCCACCAACCAACAGGCTCGATGAGTTAAAACTTTGGTTTTCCCGCTGCCTGCTCCTGCCAAAACCAAAAGAGGGCCGCCTTCATAAGTAACTGCTTTCCTTTGGGCTGGATTTAGTCCTGTTAAAAAATTTTCCATAAAAAGCACTCAGAAAGTCAAATATTTAGTTGATAAATTTTTGTCTCTCCAGAAGAAAATACTAATTGTCCCCAATTGGCAAATCGCTCTTCTTTAAGCCTAGGATACTTTTTCCTTTCCAGATTACTAATAAAAACATATTTTACTCCATACTTTTTCAGGAAATATTTGGCTAATGCATTGCTCTCATCTTCAAATATTATCCTAACTTCCTCTTGACGAGTAGCAGGATACTCATAACCTCCCCGCCAAAGCCACTCATGGACAATCCAACCCTGGATCGTTGGTAAACCTGTGATTGCCGATACCCGATTATATCTGGTATAACTATCTCCTGGCGCTTCTAAAACAACTGGTTGGCCAATGATATTTTTCTTTAACCACAAAATAGCTTCATACTCTGACTGGTTATCTTTTAAAAATCCAAGACCATCTAATCCTTGATAACGTCTAAAATTCAGATTACCGTAATATCCTTCAATTGCAAAAAGGAAATAAATAAGGTGACAGACAAAACCGGCAGAAAACAAAAAAGAGTAACCAGTAGCTAACCCAGGATTAATATTCTTAAAATATTCTTTTAATCTCAAGAATATAAAACCGCTAACCAAAGAATAAATCACAAAAGATTGATAAACTAATTTGAACATTGTGTTTGCCCGATGATATTCAGGTGTATAAATATCTTGAACATAAACAAACTCGGGAATAATAATCAAAATTGTTGCCCAAAAGGTAGCAGAAAGAACAAAAATATCACTAACCCCCAAGCCAATTTTTTGTTTAAAAAATATTTTAATTGCCAAAATCCAGAAGCCAAAAACTATAAACCAAAAAAAACCCCAAAGAATTAACAGTTGCCACCATAAAGAGTGCGCTCTCACTTTAGATATCCCCTCTGCCATCGGACTAAAACTAATACTGAATGGTAAAGAAAAAATAATTGACAAAAAAAAGATAATTATTCCTAAAGGAATTACTTCTCTGATTATCAAAAACAATATTTTTTTAATAGTTAAATGATTAAATTGTTTAAAAACTAGCAGAGATGAGATAAAAATTGCCAGTAAAATACCATAAATTGGAAAATCCCAGGAGTTTGTCATATACATTATTGCTAACAGCAAGCTTAAAAGAGAAAGTTCTAATTTCCAATTTACAATCGCCAATTTTCTCTCTTTTATATATTGAAAACCACAAACAAGTAATAAGGCCATAAATAGTAAAACGTTAGGGATATTATTCATATGACCATGTAGATCAGCAACCACAAAAGAATAAGAAGGAAATTCATGAATCGTTTTATCCTGAGGATTATTTGGCCGATAACCAATAAATCTAGTTGCATCTGGATACCAATATTTACTAGCGCCATCTTTTAAAATATAAACAACGGTGTGAAGATTACCTCCTAAAGTCAACAAAAAGGCAGAAATTAATCC
Organism: uncultured Gammaproteobacteria bacterium; assembly: GCA_964540975.1. Lineage (GTDB taxonomy): Bacteria > Patescibacteriota > Microgenomatia > UBA12405 > UBA6130 > CAZIOQ01. The sequence continues at coordinate 797 of CAZIOQ010000032.1, read as the reverse complement.
CACTAAAATCAATTTTTTAATGGTCAAAACTTTCAATTTTTTGCTTGCTAAATAACATAAATTTGAAGCCAAAGAAAAAGCACTACTAAAAACAAGAGCAAAAATTGTCGCAATCATTAAATTGTAAGTTAAAGCAGAGTCTAAATCAGAAAGTTTTGTTAAAACAGCACTCTCGAGATGGCCAAAATAATAATAATTTATTTTTTCTCCGGCAAACCACATATCTTGGGGAGGAAACCATTGACTGCGTAAGATTGAATTGACAAAACCAAAATCCATAAATTTTTCCAATCCTTCAATGTTTGGCTGAAATCCTCGAACAAAAGACCAAAAACAAAAAGCAAAGAAAAAAATTAATTCTTCCAAAAGAATTTTTTGCCAATGACATTTGAAAATCTTTTTGAGACTATACCAGTGATTTTCCCGTTTTATCCACCAGAGATTACCTGCCAGGATAAACAAAAAAATCAGCAATAAACCCATCTTTGAGAATGGAACTAAGCGAATAAATCCCAAAAAAAAGACTGAATAGCTTGTAATAATAATTCCCAAAGTCTTGCTAAAAATCCAACCCCAATCCCAAAATTTATTAAATAATTTGGTTGTCAAAGGAAAGAAAAGAAAACCGATCCCTAAAATAAGCAACCACCAGTAGATCCAAATTAAAAAATCGTTCAACATTTTAATAATTTAGATATTTATCAAACTTTAATTTATTAAATATTAAAATTAAAATCAGTCCTATCAAAAATCCTCCCAAAATATCAATCGGGTAATGAAGTCCAAAAAGAATCCTC
>CAZIOQ010000031.1:0-7644 GCA_964540975.1 uncultured Gammaproteobacteria bacterium | reverse complement strand
GTATAATACATTATTAATACATTATTATTAATATTTTAGCCTCAAAAGAGGAAAGACCTTGGATTTTCAGACCAGAAGGACAATGAAAATAATTGTGGTGAAAAGCAAGAAAAGAGAGCGGACAGCCAATGCCAGGATAATTAAAAATCAAAATAATATTTTTTTAAAGGTTATGGTTCCTTGGTGGCTACCGACTGCCCAGGTAACAAAAATGATCAAGGATTTTAAGAAAAAAATACAAAAAGAAAAGAGCAGATCTTCTGATAGTTTTTTAGAAAAAAGATCAATTTATTTATACAAAAAATATTGGCCGGGAAAACAGTTAAATTATCACATTTTTTGGTCAAAAAAATTAAAGAAAAGTTATGGTATTTATTATCCTAAAAAAAAAGAAATTAGGATTTCTTCAAGGATGCAAAAAATGCCTGGTTGGGTTTTGGATTATGTGATCTTCCATGAGCTAGTTCATCTTTTTGTTGGCAAACATAATAAAAAATTTTGGCAGAGAGTTAAAAAATACCCCAAAACAGAAAAGGCAAAAGGATTTCTCGAAGGTGTGGATTGGCAAAGGAAGTGCTATACTTAATTGGCAGTGGTGAAAACAGTTTTTGTTTGCCAAAATTGTGGTTTTCAGTCTCCAAAATGGCTTGGTTTATGCCCAAATTGTCACCAGTGGAACACAATGGTGGAGACACTAACAAGCAAACAAGAAACAAAAAGAAAAAAATCTTTTCTAGCAGCTCAGATAATAAAGTTGACCCAAGTAGAATCATTTAAATTTTCTCGTTTGCCCACTGGCTTGGCAGAATTTGATCGAGTTTTGGGTGGCGGGATTGTTCCTGGTTCAGTGATTTTGATTGCGGGCGAGCCGGGAATTGGCAAATCAACCTTGCTTTCTCAATTAGCGCTTTCTTTGGTGAAAAACCAAAACCAAGCAGTTTTTTATGTTTGCGGAGAAGAATCACCGCAACAAGTTAAGTTGAGGTTAGAAAGAATCAACAATTTAGCTGGCGGCAGGGGAGAGCTAAAAAATTTAGAAAAATTTTTCCTCCTTCCCCAAACCGATGTTGATGAAGTGGTTGATTTGGTGAAAACATCTGAATTTAAAGAAAAGTCAATTTTAATTGTTGATTCAATTCAGACAATGACTAGCGAAGAACTTTCAGGCAGTGCCGGTTCGATTGGCCAAACCAGAGAATCAGCTCACCGATTAATTGATTTGGCAAAAAGAGAAAAGCTAGCGGTTTTTCTTGTTGGTCATATCACTAAAGAAGGAACAGTAGCCGGGCCAAAGACCTTAGAGCATATGGTTGATGCGGTTTTTTATTTTGAAGGCGAAAAATATCAAAATTTAAGGCTTTTAAGGTCAGTGAAAAACAGATTTGGGGCAACTGATGAGGTTGGTCTTTGGCAGATGACAGATAAGGGTTTGCAAGAAGTCAAAGATCCAACTGGCATTTGGTTGGAAAAAGGCAAAACAAAACAACCGGTTGTTGGTTCTGCCCTGACAGTGGTCATTGAAGGCACACGGCCAATGGTAATCGAAGTGCAATCATTAGTTAGTCAAACTTTTCTTCCCGCGCCAAAAAGAATTATCAATGGAGTTGATTATAACCGGTCACAAATTCTTTTGGCAGTGATCCAAAAACAATTAAAAATTCCCCTTTTTAAATATGATGTTTTTATTAATATCACTGGTGGTTTAAAAACCAATGAACCTGGGGCTGATTTAGCCATTTGTGCTGCTTTGGTTTCTTCTTTTAAAAACAAACTTTTGCCCCCAAATTCGGTTTTTATTGGCGAGGTTTCTTTGTTAGGAGAGGTGAGGGAAGTTTGGGGAGCAAACAAAAGAATTAAAGAGGCAAAAAGCTTGGGGATTAAGCAAATTTTTGACAAAGAGCAAATTCCCTGGCTGGTGAAGCTTTATGGATTGTTGGCTAATGGTTAGGAGTTTTTCTTCATAATAGTTTTTAAATCGTTCCGATCTAAGGTTTCTTTTTTGGCTAACTGATCTGCTAGTTGGTCTAGTTTGTTTTTGTTTTCTTTTAAAATTGTCTTTGCTTTTTGATAAGCCGAGCGGACAATTTTTCTTATCTCGTCGTCGATTTTAGCCTGGGTTTGGGGAGAAATCTCTTGGGGAACAAAAAAACTTCTTGATTGATCAATATCAAATTGCGGACCAAAATACAAAGGCCCAAGATTACCCATTCCATATTCAACCACCATTTCTCGAGCAATTTGGGTTGCGTTTTGGATGTCATTAGCGGCACCGGTGGTCATCGTTTTGAATTTAATTTCTTCTGCCGCCCGGCCAGCCATTAAAACTGCAATTTGATCAAAAAGAAAATCTTTGGTGATGTGTGGTCTGTCTTTTTCTGGAGGAATGAGGGTAAAACCTAAAGCCATTCCTCGAGAGACGATGGAGATTTTTTGGACTGGATCGGTGTTGGGCAAAAACCAATTAACAAGGGCATGGCCACTTTCATGGTAAGCAGCAATTTTTTTGTCTTTTAAAGAAAGAACCCTTTTTTTTGCTGGCCCAAGTTTAGCTTTTAAAGCACCTTCATCAATTTCTTCTGGGGTAATTTTTGTTTTTCCTTTTCTGGCGGCTAAAATAGCTGCTTCATTTAACATATTTTCTAAATCAGCCCCTGAAAAACCAACTGTTCTTTGAGCCACCCGTTTCCAAGAGACATTTTTGCTGAAGGGTTTACCTAGAGAGTGGAGTTTTAAAATTGCCTCTCTTTCCTCAAGATCAGGTAAGCCTAAGGTAATTCTTCGGTCAAATCTGCCTGGTCTTAATAAAGCTGGGTCGAGGAGATCCGGCCTATTAGTCGCGGCAATCACGGTTACTCGCTCAGTGGGTTCGAATCCGTCCATTTCTACCAGGATTTGGTTTAAGGTTTGCTCTCTTTCATCATGGCCGCCACCAAAGCCACCCAGACCTCTGGCTCTGCCAATCGCGTCAATCTCATCAATAAAAATGACCGATGGACTGGCTTTTTTAGCGGTAGCAAAAAGATCTCTTACCCTTCCCGCGCCAACACCAACCAAGATTTCCATAAATTCAGATCCGGCCATCGAAAAAAAGGGCACACCTGCTTCTCCGGCAATTGCTCTGGCCAAAAGGGTTTTTCCCGTCCCTGAGGGGCCGACTAAAAGCACGCCTTTTGGCGGTCGGGCGCCAACGCGGCGATATTTTTGGGGATTTTTCAAAAAATCAACCACTTCTTTTAATTCTTCTTTTGCTTCTTCCAACCCAGCCACATCATTAAAAGTAATTGATTGCTTGCCTTTGCTAAAGAACTTTGCTTTTGATTTGGTAAAAGAAAAGATTGAACTTTGGGCTTTGCCTGCTTGTTTGAATAAATACCAGAAAAGAAGACCGGTTAAAACAATTGGTCCTAAGGCAGCGATCGCATTGCCAATTGCTTTGGTTAAATTTTGGTTGCTAAATTCAAAATTAACTTTCTGAGGGTCAAGGCCACTATCTTTTAAGGCCTGAATAAAAGAAGTTCCGGGTTCTCTTTCTACAAAAGCGCTCTGGTCAGCCTTAAGATAAACTTTTAAATAGGTATCAAAAACAACAATTTTTTCTACTTGCTCTTCTTGGATCTTGCTAATCAATTCCGAGAAACTAATTTGCGCTCCTGGTTTTTGGCCAGAGCTTAAATTAAGCCAACCAATAAAAAGATAAAAGAAAATTAGGGCAGCGATGATAATTCTTGCCAAATATCGTCGCCAGCCATTTTTTCTTGGCAATTCTTTTTGGCCACTGGTTGGCTTTTTTGAAGAGAATGGTTTTTGATTAAGCTTAAACATTTTTTTACCCAATCTTCCAGCGCTTGCTTATTTATATAGTATTATATCATTTTTTGTTTTCGCGGCTGCCAGGCGAATACTTTGATCTTGGGCAAACTAAAGCAGCGAAGATTACCTAAAGGGGTAGGGAGACTAACTTTTGTCCAGGAAAAGTTAGCCAAATAGTTTTCCACAACAACCAAAGATAAGGTTAAAAGTGATATTTTTAGGTTCAATTGTTTTTGTAGTAAACACTATAGGAATATGGATTTCTGGAGGCATTTTTACTATAGGACTTGACAAGCTGAAAAACAAGGTGTATAAATTGTTTAATGAAAAAATTTGTTGCTCTGTTTTCCAAATTTGTCTTTCGCGGAAAAAACAAAAATCAGGAAAAGGAAAACAAACAATGGGTTAAAAAGCAGCTTGAGAAAACTGCCCAGTTAGGAGGAAAATTATTATTGACTTTTTAGTTTGAAAAGATTAAAAAAGAGCATCGCTATCGCCACTCCGGGCAAAATAAGGAATGCGAATAGCAATGCCCTTATGATCTGATTATAATTAATAAAGAATAAAAGTCAAGAGAAAAATCTTAACTTTTAAGGCTAAGGTGGGGGGTGATGAGAGGGGCAGGCTCACCACCTCCCGCTTTAACTTTTCTCTTGACAACTTCCTTTTAAGAAGGATAAACTGATTCTTATGAAGATAAGGGGTTTAGGCTTTTTTGCTTTTTTTGTTTTAGGAATGATTTTTCCCTTTGATCTTGTTTTCAGTCAAGAAAATCTTTTTGGCCCAACCCGGTCAAATGTTCTCCAAAATACCCTTGAGGAACAAACAAAGACTAAAGAAAGAATCCAAGAGACTCTTCAAACAAGATTGGCTGAGAAAGAAGAAAAGATGAGAGAGAAAAAAGAAAGTTTTTTTCAAGAGATCCAAAAAAGAAACGAAGAGAGCTGGCAAAAAGCTAAAGAAAAACAAGAAGAGTTCCAATTGCGACTAAGACAAATAAAAGACGAAAGAAAAAGAAATTTGGTGGAAAGAATTAATCAAAGAATTCTGATGATGAATCAGGATTACACGAGAAAATTCGCCTCGGTTCTTGACAAATTACAATCAATTTTGGAGCGGATTAGTCAAAAAGCAGAGGAGATTGCCCCAGAAGGTCAAGAGACGACCGCGTTAAAAACAGCCATTGATCAGGCAGAACTTATGATCAAGGTTGCTCGGGAAAAAGTTGCCGCCCAAGCTTTAAAACAATATCTAATTCAGTTGCCCCAAGAGGAGAGGGGGCTGAAAGATGCTGTTGGTCAAACAGTCAGTCAATTTAGAAATGACTTAAGAGATGTTTGGCAAGCAGTAATTAAGGCCAAGCAAGCAGTTTCTCAAGCAGCAAAAGAATTGGCAAAAGTGTTAGGGGAGATTAAAATTAACAAAATGAGGCCAAGATTAACGCCAACATTAACAGGGGAGCCATAAGAGATGGAAAACGAACAAACTCAACCATTATCAAATCAAATGCTAGCGTCTTCAGCAAGAAGAAAATCAGCAATTTTGCTGGTTGTTTTGATTGGTTTGACAATTATTTTATTAAGTTTGCTTAGTCTTTTGCTTTTTTGGTTAAGCCGGGAAAAAGCAATTAAAAAATCTTGGTTGATTTCTCCTACCCCTGTTTTGTCGCCAACTCCGACCCAATCACCAGAAGAAGAAGAAATAGAAAGTCTGGATCTGGGTAATTTTGAAAAAGATTTTGAAATTATTGAAAACGACCTTCAACAATTATAAGCAAGCTTTAAATTCTTCGAAAGATGATTGTGCTCTGGTTGCAGATTAAAAAAAATTTGTTTAGAATTTTTCCAAGATGGGGAAAAGTTTTTTGGTTTAGCTTTTTTTGTTTGGTTTTGTTAGCTGGTTGGTATTTGGGGTTTAAAAGGAGTCAAACTAGATTGGAGGTGAAACAGATGGAAACAATTAAAATTACTTCGCCAGCGTTTTTAGATCAACAAAGAATTCCTGACAAATATACTTGCCAGGGCGAAGATGTTAATCCAGCTTTAGAATTTAGCAATGTGCCTTCTGGGTGCCAAAGTTTGGCTTTGATTGTTGATGATCCTGATGCTCCCGGTGGTGTTTGGACTCACTGGTTGGTTTTCAATATTGACCCTAGTCTTGTTCGGGTGGAGGAAAACTCTGTTCCTTTAAAGGCAATCCAGGGGAGAAACAGCTTTGGCCACAATCAGTGGGGTGGTCCTTGTCCGCCGCCAGGACCAGTTCATCATTATCGGTTTAAAATTTATGCTTTGAAAGAAAAATTAAATTTGTCTTCGACTGCTGACCAATCAGAGTTAGAAAAAGCAATGGAGGGGAAAATTTTGGGTTTTGGTCAACTGATAGGGACCTTTAGTCGTTAAAATTGCTTCCCAAACAAGAAGCATGCGGAAAAAAATCGGTAAATCTGCGGAGAAAACTGCCCCGCAATCTTCCCACCGGCCACTCCCAGTCCGAAGACAACAAAGATGGAGAAGGGACAAGAAACCAACCCTAGTCATAGACCTCAGGAGACAAACACCTTATGAAAGATTTCAAGAAAGCTAAGCTTTAGCTGTAAGCGATCTTTATCAGTCCTCCACAAAATTTAGAATCGATTCCTGGTCCGAAATATAAAGTTGGTGTTCCATACTCAATAAAATGTCAGGGTAATTTATGTCAATTAGAAATTGCTTTTCATCAACAATCAGGATGCGAAATGGAATTAAATGTTCAGGCCTGGGGTGGGGAATTCGATTGATTTATAAAATAGAATTTTCTAAAATAATTTAGAAAGGAAATTATGAATTCAAAAATTAGAATCTTGATTGGAATTTTGATCTTAATAAGCGTCATATCTATTAGTCTCGTCTTATATTCTAGGGAAACGTGTATTAATAAGACTGAACAATGTTTAGGAAAACCAGATGGAATAAGTTGTACTATGGGTGTTTGGTGTGATTCATTTGGACGAGTTTGCGGGGGCAAAGCTGTGTAGGCCTTGGTGTTGGTAAGTGCTTTCAACGAAGGTGTGTAATTCCTGAGGAATATGAAAGCTTAACAAAGCCTGTTCAACAAATTAACTGTTCAGATTTCAGTGAGGAACAATGCAGAAGCCAACCTTCTTGTATTCTTTTAGGGTCTTCAGAAAAAGCATTTCTTGAAACAGGAGGAGAGGTAGAAACCTTTCGATTCGAAGAATGTGTAGACCGAGTTCCTCAATACGCAGATTGTCAAGAGGTCGTCAGGATGACTCAAATGTATGCTGGTAGTCAATTTCCAAAAGAATGTAGATGTTGTTGTGGAGAAGGACCATTTTGCAAAGAAAAACCATATCCAGAAAAATAAAAATTTAATAACGGCTCGTTCGCAGTCAACCTCGTCCTCTATGTTTTGAGATTATAAAAAAGACATAAACTTAAGTCTAGAGGATAGGGTTGCCCGTCGATAGCTGCCTTGATTTTCTGGTAGATACCCGGAGTTTATGATTAAGGAGGACTTAGAGTCCAAAAAGTCTGTGACCTGGACCAGCTCTTGACCTTTTTAAATTTTTCCGGTAAGATAATAATGTCTTTCCAAATTGCACCTTGATAATTAAGAGCAAAATTAGGTTTGTTTACAGCAGGAGAAGCCATTTTTTCTTTTAAGGTGGCCAACCGAGATTTTTAATCGGGGAGGCCATTTTGTTCTGAGAGTTTGATCGTGGCTCAGGGTGAACGTTGGCGGCGTGCCTTAGGCATGCAAGTCGAACGCTCGCCGAAAGGCGGGAAGTGGCAGACGGGTGAGTAACGCGTAGGAATCTACCCTTTGGTCGAGGAT
>CAZIOQ010000030.1:0-18842 GCA_964540975.1 uncultured Gammaproteobacteria bacterium | reverse complement strand
AGTTTACTGGGAGCAAAATTAAAACTTAGATTAGGCCAGCTTAAGGATACTAGTTTGCCTCGGCGATTAAAAAGAGAGATCGCGATTATCAAAACTTTTTTGACAGAAAAAAGATTGGAGAAAGAATTAACAAGCGGTTCTGAGGCGCGAAATAAAAATTAATCAAAAAATTAATTAAAAAATGACAAAGATAAAAAAACAAGAAGAAAAACTTTCTGGAGGAAAAAGGTTCCAGGGAGTGATTATTTCTGACAAAATGCAGAATACGGTGGTTGTCTTGCAAGAAAAACAAGTTCCCCACCCCTTTTATCGCAAAGTGATTGTGAAAAGGAAAAAATTTTATGCCCATAATCCTTTAGTAGCCCGAGAGGGTGATCTGGTTGAAATTAGAGAAACCAGACCATTAAGCAAATTAAAAAGATTTGTGGTGACAAAAATTATTAAAAAGCAATAAATATGTTACAATTTAGATCTATTTTAAAATCAGCTGATAATACTGGCGCCAAAAAATTAATGATTATCCATATCAAGGGTGGTGCCAAAAGATATTATGCCCGACTCGGTGATAAAGTTTTAGCAGTGGTGAAAGAGGCAACTCCAGGAGGAATTGTTCAAGAAAAAGAAAAAGTCTGGGTGGTTATTGTCAGAGTTAGAAAAGAGCAGAGAAGAAAAGATGGTTCTTATATTAGATTTGATGATAATGCTGGGGTAATTATTGATGAGCAGGGTAACCCGCGAGGAACCAGGATTTTTGGTCCAATTGCTCGAGAAATTAGAGAAAAGGGATTTTCAAAAATTGCTTCGATGGCAAAGGAGATGATTTGAAATGAAAAAAAATCAAAGATTAAAAATAAAAAAAGGCGACCGGGTAAAAGTTTTACTTGGTAAGGATCGAGGTCGAGAAGGGATGGTAAAGATGGTTTTACCGAAAGAGAAAAAAGTTCTTGTTGAAGGAATTAATTTGGTTAAAAAACATATAAAATCAAGAGGGAAAGATAAACCAGGCGGGATTCTTGAAATAGAACAACCAATTTTGGTCTCTAAAGTGGCAGTTATTTGCCCCGAATGTAAAAAACCAACCCGTGTTGGTTATCAAATAACCTCAGAAAGCAAAAAAATCAGGATTTGTCGGCATTGTAAAAATTTGTTAAATGGAGCTAAAAATGTTAGCTGATACATTTTATAAAAAAATTTTACCGGAATTACAGCAAAAATTGAATAAAAAAAATCCGTTGGCCGTACCACGGATAGAGAAAGTAGTGGTTAATATGAGAATTGGTGAGGCAAAAGAAGACAAAGCAGTGATTGATCAGGCGAGTCAAGAATTAGCTTTAATTACTGGTCAGAAACCGAAATTTTGTCAGGCTAAAAAATCTATTTCTGGGTTTAAATTAAGGAAAGGGGATATAATTGGTCTTAAAGTTACCTTAAGGGGAAGACGGATGTATGATTTTTTAGAAAGATTGTTTGTTTTAACTCTTCCCAGATTAAGGGATTTTCGTGGTTTACCGCTGAAAGGATTCGACTCTTCAGCTAATTATACTATTGGGCTTAAAGAGCAGCTGGTTTTTCCAGAAATCCAGCCAGACAAGATCAAAAAAGAAAGAGGATTGGAAGTAACGATTGTTACCTCAACTAAAGATAGAAACGAGGCAAAAACTTTACTAGAAAGTATGGGAGCTATTTTTGAAAAGGAGTAAAAATGGCCAGCAAGGCAAAAGTTATTAGAGAAACTAAAAGATTAAAATATAAAATTAGATATCGCAATCGCTGTCAACTTTGTGGCAGATCACGCGGTTTTCTGAGATTTTTTGGCCTTTGTCGGCTTTGTTTTAGAAAATTAGCTAGAAGTGGACAATTGCCAGGAGTTAAAAAAGCTAGTTGGTAAAAATGGACTACCCAGTTGGTGATTTTTTAATCAGGATTAAAAATGCTTATCTTGCTCATCAGCAAGAGACAAAAGCGCCTTTTTCTCGTTTAGTGGAAAAAATTGCTCAGGTGTTGAAAAAAAATAATTTGATTGCTGATTTTTCGGTTGATGATAAAAGAAAACAAATAATAGTTAGTTTACTTTACCAAGGCAAAATTCCAGGTTTTAGCCGAGTAAAAATATTTTCTAAACCAGGAAGAAGGTTTTACCTTCCTGCTGATAAATTACTTTATCCTCGGGGTAAGGGAATTATTATTGTTTCTACCTCAAAAGGGATAATGACGGCTGCCCAAGCAGTTAACCTTAATTTGGGCGGCGAGGTAATCGCCGAAATAACAAAATAAAATGTCTAAAATTAGCAGAAAACCAATAATTATTCCTGAAGAAGTTAAGATTAAGAAAAAACAAGATAAAATTATTATCAGTGGGCCTAAAGGGGAAGTGACTCAGATAATTCCTCAGCAGATCGAGGTTAAAATCGAAGATGGCAAAATTCAGATCATCCCGAAAAAAATAGATTCTCAGACAAAATCTTTGTGGGGCACAATTTGGAGTTTGCTAAGAAATGCGGTAGAAGGAGTAAGTAAAGGTTGGCAAAAAAAACTCCAAATTGTCGGTACAGGTTACCGGGCGAAAATTCAAGATGGCAAGTTGGTTTTAACTATCGGATTTTCCCATAATGTTGTCTTTACCCCCCCAGCAGGGATTACTTTTCTGACCCAAGAAGATAAGATTATTATTCAAGGAGCAGATAAGCAACTGGTAGGAGAAGAAGCAGCCAAGATCAGAAAAGCGAGATTACCTGATGCCTATCATGGGAAGGGAATCAGATATGAGGGTGAGGTGATAAAATTAAAACCAGGTAAAGTAGTTAAAACTACTGAAATTTAAATGCTAATGAAAAGGAGGGCATTAGTTTAAGCAGGATGAAAAAATCTATTCAAAGGAAAAGAAAAATTGCTGTTTTTCGTTCCAACAAATTTATTTGGGCGCAAATTGTTGATTTAGGTTCAGGAAAGACTTTAGTTTCCTTTTCGAGTAAAACTTTAAGAAAAACAGCAGGCTATCAAAACAAAAAGTTGACTAAAATCGAAGAAGCGTTTGAGACCGGGAAAATCTTAGCCCAGAGAGCTTTAAAACAAAAGATCAAAGAGGTATTTTTTGACAAAGGCAGATATGCTTATCATGGAAGAGTAAAGGCTTTGGCCGAGGGGGCCAGAGCCGGTGGTTTAAAATTTTAATTCCAAAATAAAAATGATTAATTTGCAAAATAATCAGGAAGAAAAAGAAATTGAAAGCCGAGTAATCGAAATCAAAAGGGTTTCTAAAAAGACAAAAGGCGGAAATCAGATAAGTTTTACTGCTTTGGTAGTTGTTGGTGATAGACAAGGAGGATTAGGAATAGCCTTAACTAAAGCTAAAGATGTCCAGGGAGCAATTCTTAAGGGAGAGAAAAAGGCTAAAAAAACAATGATAAAAATTGTTTTTGATCCGGAAAAGAAAACAATTCCTTATCCAGCTGAAGTTAAATATAAGGCCTCAAGGATTCTTCTAAAACCTGCAAAAGGAGGTACAGGTTTGATCGCAGGAGGACCAATTAGGATAATGGCGGAATTAGCTGGGATAGAAAATATGGTCGCTAAAATTTTTGGTTCGAGGAACAAAACAGCAGTTGTTTATGCTACTTTTAATGCCTTTTTACAATTTGTTAAAAATGATTAAACTAGAAAATTTACCATCGGTTAAGACGATCAAAAGGAAAAAGAGGATTGGCCGAGGCTATGGTTCGGGCAAAGGTGGCCATACAGTTGGGAGGGGCAGCAAAGGTCAAAAAGCCCGTTCCAAGATCAAACTTACTTTTGGCGGGACCAAGATTAAAAAATCTTTTTTAAGAAAGGTGCCCCTTTGGCGTGGTAAAGGCAAGATGCAAAGCCGACCCCGATTAGTAATAAGCTGTGCTTGGTTGGAGAAAAACACCCAACCTGGTGATTTGGTTGACTTTAAATTTCTGAGGAAGAAAGGTCTGTTGTCAAAATCAGCTAAAAGATATCAAGTTAAAATTTTAGCCAGAGGTAGTTTAGGAAAGCCTTTAAAAGTTGCTCTTCCCGCCTCTAAAAAAGCTGCCCAGTTAATTGAAAAAGCAGGAGGCCAGGTGGTTAAGGTTTAAGATGTCAAAAATTAAACAGGTTCTTAAAATATATTCTGAGACAATAAAAATCCCTCAAATAAGAAAAAAAATTCTTTTTACCCTTTTGATTATTAGCTGGTTTAGGTTTTTAGCTCATTTGCCTTCTCCAGGAATTGACACCACCCTTTTAAAAAATTTTTTTAGCCAGAGTCAATTTTTTTCTTTATTGGATATTTTTTCTGGCGGTACCCTAGCGAATTTTTCTTTAATTGCTTTGGGCTTAAATCCTTACATCAATGCTTTAGTGATGTTTCAGTTGCTCGGTTTTGTTTTTCCTAAAATTAATGAATTAAGAAAAGAAGGAGAATATGGCCAAAAGAAACTGGCCCAATATACTAGACTGTTAACTGTCCCATTAGCCCTAATTCAGGCAATAGGGATGTATTTTCTTTTGCGGGGACAAAATTTAATCAATAATCTTACTTTAATCCAAGTCGTCTTACTAGTCTTCACGATGGCCGGAGGAACAATGATTTTGGTTTTTTTGGGAGAATTAATTAATCAGCATGGAGTTGGCAATGGGATTTCGGTGATTATTTTCAGCGGTATTGTTGCCCGTTATCCAGTGGTTGTTTTTCAAACCCTTTCAACAATAAGCCAGACAAATATTTTCCAGATTGCTATTTTTGCTGCTTTAGCAATAATTTTGGTTATTGGGATAATAATGGTTGATGAGGCATTTTTAAAAGTGCCAATAACTTATGCTCGCCGTCTTGCTGGCGGCAGAACTTATGGCAGTCAAGCAAGCTTCTTGCCTTTAAAAGTTAATACTGCTGGGGTGATGCCAATTATTTTTGCCCTTTCCTTGTTAATGGTGCCATCGTTGTTTCTGGGTGCTTTTTCCCGACTACCTAATCCACAGCTGGCGTCAATGATTTCAAAATTTAATTCTTTGTTTCATCCGGGAAGTTTTTTTTATAACTTTTTATATTTCTTATTGGTAGTTATCTTCACTTATTTTTATACTACGGTTGTTTTTAATCCTGGTGAAGTGGCTGAACAATTAAGAAAGTCAGGAGGATTTATTCCTGGTGTCAGACCAGGAGAAATTACTAAAAATCGACTAGCATTTTTGCTTTCTAGAGTGACTGTTATCGGAGCAATTTTTTTAGGCCTAGTGGCAGTTTTGCCTTCTTTGACTCAGGGAGCAACTGGTATTTCTACAATTTCCTTGGGTGGAACAGGAATTTTAATTGTTATTTCTGTGATTTTAGAACTGCATCGGCTTTTAGAAAATTTGGTTCAGACTTGGCGGTATGACCATTATTTATAAAATTTATGAATTTTCATCAGATTTAAGATGAAAAGAAAAAAATTGTATTTAGTGATTATCGGGCCTTCTGGAAGCGGCAAAGGCACTCAAGCAAAACTTTTGACTGACAAATTTGGTTTAATTCATATTTCAATGGGCGATCTTTTAAGAGAGCAAATCCAGTCTAAAACAGAAGTTGGGAAAAGAATTGCTATTTTTGTTAATCAGGGTCGTTGGGTGCCAGATGGGTTAGTTTTTCAAATCATTCAACCGTTTCTCAAAAAAGGATCTCGGCAAGGTTTTATTATTGATGGTTTTCCCAGAACCATTAGTCAAGCAGAAATTCTTGAAAAGTTTTTAGCCAAAGAAAAAATAACCTTAGATGCGGTTTTGCTTTTGGAAATCAGACCAGAAGTAATTCTTGCCCGGCGAGAGAAAGTGATTAAGGAAGGAAGAAAATTTCAAGAAAATCGAGCTGATGATTCACCGGAAATTTTTAAAAGAAGGTTTAAATCTTATCAGAAAACAATTAATCCGATCCTTAGGTTTTACGAGAAAAGAAACCTGCTGATAAAAGTTGATGGCGAAAGACCAATTAAAGACATTTTTCAAGACATTTTGGTTCGGTTAAAAGCACTTTAAAAATCAATGAAAGATAACCAGAAAAAAATTTTAAAAATGAGAAAGGGTGGAGCAATTTTAACCAAGGTAATGGCAAGGGCGATTAATTTTGTTCAGCCAGGAATGACTCTTTTTAAGATAGACCAGTTTATCGAAGAGGAGATTAAAAGCAAAGGAGCTCAACCTTCGTTTAAAATGGTTCCCGGCTATAAATGGGCAAGTTGTATCAATTTGAATGCCGGAGTTGTTCATGGCGTCCCTGACCAAAAGAAAATCAAAAAAGGTGATCTGGTGAGTTTGGATATCGGAGTTTTTTATCAAGGTTATCATACCGATGCCGCTTATACTTGGGAGATCAAAACTAATAACTTTTCTCGATTCCTTGCCGCTGGGAAACAAGCATTAAAAGCGGCGATTAAAAAAGCAAAAGCTGGCAATAGGGTAGCTGATATTTCTTCGGCTATTCAGGAGGAAATCGAAGGAAAAAAAATAGGCTATTGTTCTCGAGAATTAACCGGTCATGGGGTGGGCACTAATTTGCATCGACTACCAATAATTCCTTGTTTTTTGTCCCAAGAGAGAAAAAAAACGCCTATTTTAAAGGAAAATGAGACTTTAGCCATAGAGATCATTTATTCACAAAAAAAATCAAAGATCAAAGTTGAGCCTGATGGCTGGACAATCGTGAATATAAATGGTAAAATATCAGCGCTTTTTGAGAAAACAGTTTTGGTTACTACCAATGGCGGTTTTGAGTTAACGCCTTTTCTTTGGGAAAAATAATGTCCAATAAAAAAAAGCAAGATAAGATTGTTGTTAGTGGGATAGTGACCCAGGCTTTGCCTGATACTACTTTTAAAGTTAGGCTTGATAATGGGAAAGAGATTTTTGCTTATTTAGCTGGTAAGATGAAGGTTAATTACGTTCGGGTGATTCCTGGTGATCGGGTTAAATTAGAAATATCTCGTTACGATTTAAGCAAGGGGAGAATAATTTATCGAGAGAAGTAAAATGAAAGTTCAGGCAAGTATTAAAAAAAGATGTCGAGATTGTAGAATCGTCAGAAGACGGGGGAGATTATTTGTTATTTGTAAAAATAAAAAACACAAACAAAAACAAGGATGAGATTAGGAGGGATTGAGATACCAGATAATGAAAGGTTAGAAATTGCTTTAACTAGGATTTATGGAATTGGGAGAAATAACGTTTGGGATCTGATTAAAAAAGCTAATGTTGATCCAAATAAAAAATCTCATCAGTTGAGTGATGATGAGAAAGCAAAGCTTATTATTGTTTTAGAAAATTTTAAAATAGAGGGTGATTTAAAACAAGAGATAAGACAAAATATTGAACGGCTCAAATTAATCAAGGCTTATCGGGGATTAAGACATATTGCTGGTTTGCCAGTGAGAGGTCAGCGGACAAGAAATAATGCCCGGACAAGAAAAGGCAAGAGAAAAACAGTCGGCGCTTTAACTAAAGAGATGTGGGCTAAACTTGAAGCTCAGCAACAAAAATTAGCTAGCAGCCAAGAAAAAGCATGAAACAAAAAAAAGTTTTAAGCAAAGAACCACGATTGCTCAACGAAGGCCGGATTTATATTAATGCTACTTTTAACAATACAATTGTGACAATTGCCGATCCTGAAGGTCAGGTGGTTGACTGGACCTCCTCTGGCCGTTTAGGTTTTAAAGGAACAAGAAAATCAACGCCTTATGCTGCTATTACTACAGTGGAAGAGGGAATTAATCGGGCAATCAAGAGAGGCTTAAGGAGAGCCCAAGTCTTTATTAAAGGTCCAGGACCAGGAAGAGAGGCAGCTTTAAAAGTCTTAAGAGCTAAAAGAGAGTTAGATATTTTATCTATTTCAGATATTACCCCCATTCCGCATAATGGGCCAAGGCCGCCAAAAATGCGCCGGGGAAGTTAAAAATGGCAAGGATTACTGATAAATGTCGTTTATGCCGTCGAGAAAGAGTAAAACTCTTTTTAAAAGGCGGGAGATGTCTTTCTCCAAAATGCCCAATTGAAAAAAGAGGGGCTGTTCCTCCTGGTTTTTATGGGATTAGGAGTGGAATCAAACCTTCAGATTATGCAATCCAGCTGAGAGAGAAACAAAAAGCAAAGCGATATTATGGTATCTTAGAAAAACAATTTAAAAATTATTACCAAAAGGCATCAGGCTTGGTAAATCGAGGTGAAGGATTATTAAAATTATTAGAGATGAGACTTGACAATGTTATTCATCGATTAGGCCTAGCTCCTTCAAGAGCAATGGCCCGACAATTGGTTAATCATGGTCATATTTTAGTTAATGGGAAAAAGGTAAAAATTCCTTCTTATCAGGTAAAAGTTGGCGATCAGATTTCTTTAGACAAAAAGGCTGAAGAATTAGTTGTGATCGAGGAATGGTTAGCCAGGAAAGAGGTTAAAATTCCTCGTTGGTTGGAAAAAAAGGGTAAAAAAGGAAAAGTTTTAAGAATGCCTAAAAGAGAAGAAATGCCTCAAGATATCAATGAGAACTTAATTATAGAGTTTTATTCCCGTTAATTTTAAAAAAATAAAAAGGAGGATAAGATGCGAGAAAAATTTAATCAGTTTTTAATCAAGACGAAAAAAGAAACCGCCACCCAAGGCACTTTTTTAATTGGGCCTTTATTTGGAGGATTGGGGATTACCGTTGGGAATAGTTTAAGAAGAACTTTGCTTTCTTGTTTACCAGGGTTGGCAGTTTGCCAGATTAAAGTTAAAGGAGCAAGCCATCTTTTTGCCAATATTCCTGGTATTAAAGAGGATCTTATTGAAGTTGTTTTGAATATTAAACAAATTAGAATTAAATCAATTGAACAGAAGTCATTTAAAATGAAATTAGATAAAAATGGTCCAGGAGAGGTGAAGGCCGGTGATATCAAGACTCCTGCTGGGGTTCAAATAGTGAATAAAGATCTCACCTTGGCTCATTTAGCAGACAAAAAAACTAATTTAAATATTGAGTTTGAGGTTGAAGAAGGAGTTGGTTATTCACTAGCTGATGAGCATAAAACCGATAAAATAGGCATTATTGCCGTTGATGCCCTTTTTAGTCCAGTAGTCAGGGTAGCTTACTTAGTGACTCCTACCAGGGTAGGGAAAAAAACTGACTTTGATCAACTTTCAATTGAAATTGAAACCAATGGGACAATCAGGCCATCTGAGGCGCTAAAGAAAGCAGCGGCAATTTTGATAGAAGTTTTTGACCAAATTAGATCGCCCAAAAAAGTCACTTTATTCCAGGAGAAAGAGAAGACACCAGTTGAGAAAAAAGAAGAGCTTTTGTTAGATGAACTCAATTTGCCTTTAAGATTAATTAATGCCTTAAAAAAAGCCGGTTACAAAAAGATTTCTGACTTTGAAGGGGTTTCAGTGAGCCAAATTTTGGCGATTAAAAATGTGGGGAAAAAATCTGTCGATCAATTATTCAAAGTCTTAAAAAAGAAAAGGATTAATTTTAAAAAGGAATGAGACACCGAATTAAGAAAATCAAATTGAGTCGCGACTATGATCATCGCCGGAGGCTGATTAATAATCTGGTTTCGTCCTTTTTCAAAAAAGGTAGGATTGAATCTTCAAAGCCAAAAATTCTTGCTGCCCAACGAGCAGTAGAGAATCTGCTTGCCAAGGGGGTAAAGGGAGAGCTGGGTGTTTCTCGGGAACTTTTTAAGGTTTTTCAAGATCAAAAGCGAGTCCAAGATCTTAAAAATATTTTTTTTCAATTAAAAGACAAAAAAAGTGGTTTTACCAGAATTCGGAAAGTAAAAATCAGAAAAGGAGATGGTAGTTTAATCTATAGGCTGGAATTTAGTCAACCAGTTTCTTTTCCTGGGAAAAAACAAACATCTAAGAAAGAAAAACAAGCATTAAAGGCAGATAACAAAAAGAAGGGAAAGAAATGAAAACTTATTTTCCAAAAGAAAGAGAAATTACTAGAGAGTGGCACTTAAAAGATGCTCAGGGCCAAATTTTGGGTAGGCTAGCAACAGAAATTGTTAGCTTATTGATGGGTAAACACAAACCGAGCTATAGTCCTCATTTGGATATGGGTGATTATGTAGTAGTGGTTAATGCGGCCAAAGTTGCCGTTACTGGTAAAAAAGCAGAACAAAAAATTTATCGCCATCATACTGGATATTTAGGTGGATTAAAGGAGATAACTTTTAAAGAACTAATAGCCAAAGACCCAACGAGGGTAATTAGATTAGCAGTTAAAGGAATGTTGCCTAAAAATAAGTTAAGAAAACAAAGGTTGAAAAGATTAAAGATTTTTCCTAACTTACAACATCCCTATCAAGATAAGTTTGAAGAAAGGGATAACAAAAATGATTCATAGAAAATCAAGGAAAAAAAATTATTGGTATGCAGTTGGTCGGAGAAAAGAGGCCACGGCCGTAGTTCGCCTATTTAAAGGCAAAGGAGAAACAGTGGTTAACGAGAAGCCAATTGGGGAATATTTTTCAGGACCAGTAGCAGAAACTTATTACCAGTTGCCTTTTAAAATTACTGATAATCTAGATAAATTCTGGGCAAAAATTAATGTTTTTGGTGGTGGCAAGAAAGGACAGCTTGAAGCAGTAGTCTTAGCTCTTTCCCGGGCATTAGAAAAATTTAATCTGCCAATTTATCGGCCAATTCTTAAAAAAGCTGGTTTGTTGACAGTTGATTCAAGGGCCAGAGAGAGACGCAAACCTGGTTTGGGTGGTAAGGCGAGAAGGAAAAAACAATCACCAAAACGATAAATTTCTTTATCTAGAGGACCAAAAGTGGATGATATCTCCATCTTGAAGGATATAGTCCTTGCCTTCAATTCGCAACAGTCCTTTTTCTTTAGCTTTATTCTGCGCTTCAAGAATACCCCGCCCCTCTGTGGGCGGGGATGAATTGAAGCAAAGAAGACGGCCTCCTTTCGAGGTTTCTGAAGGAAACCCCGCCCTTCCACGGGCGGGGAGGATGTCATTTTTGTTTCCCACCTTGATTAAATCTTGATAAGAAATCACTTCTGCTTTAATAAAACCTTTTTCAAAATCAGAATGGATTATTCCTGCTGCTTGGGGCGCTTTTGTTCCTTTTTTTACTGTCCAAGCGCGGATTTCTCCAGGTTTGGTAGTGGTATAAAAGGTAATCAAATTCAGTTTTTTGTAAGCAGTGATAATGAGTTTGTCTAATCCGCTTTGATCAAGTTTGAATTCTTTTAAAAATTCTTGAGCTTCATTGGAAGGAAGACTGGCAATTTCTGCCTCTAATTGAGCGCTGAGAAAGATTTGATCATCAGTATTTTGATTTTTACCAATTCGATTTTCATCAATATTAATTACATAAACAATTGGTTTAATCGTTAGGAGATTAAGCTCCTTGACCAGTTCTTTTTCTTCTAGGGTAAAGTTTAGCTTTCTTACCGGTTTACCATTGTTAAGATGTTGTTCGATTTTTTTCAATAAAACAAAAAGTTTAGCCGTGTTTTTATCCAATCCAAGACGCTTTTTTCTTTCAAAGTCTTCTAAGCGTTTTTTAACTAACTGAAGATCAGCCATTATCAATTCCAAATCAACAATTTCTCTATCATTTTGAGGATCTATTCTTCCTTCGATATGAGGCACATTAGGATTAGTAAATTGTCTTACTACTTCGGCTATTAGATCCACATTTTTAATGTGAGACAAAAACTGATTGCCTAATCCTTTTCCTTGATGAGCACCTTTGACCAATCCGGCAATATCCACGAATTCAATTGTAGTGGGAATTATTTGATCAGCGGGAAAAATTTTTGCCAAAATATCTAGTCTTTTATCTGGAACCGGGACAATCCCTGTATTTGGTTCAATAGTTGTAAAAGGAAAATTGGCCACCGCCGCCACTTGTTTTTTTAACAAAGCATTAAACAAGGTGGACTTCCCGGTATTAGGCAACCCAATAATCCCGACCGAAAGGTTTGACATTTGTTTTGAAAACTACTTAACAGCAGATTAATTTTAGCAGAAAAGAAGTTATTTTTCTTCTTTTGGAGAAAATTCCAACTCTATCGCAAAAACTCCCAATTTTTCCTTAAACGGCGGATATAAACTTCGCAAAATCCTAAGAATTTCTCCTTTTGGCATTCCTGGTACAATTTTTTCAGCTTCTTCATATTCCAGCATTTCCGAAAAAGTTGAATATCGCCTGACATCCTTGATTTTTACTTCATATTCTTCGTTCAAAAGAAGCCTTTCTCCTAGCTTTAATTCCTGAATGTTTCTGTAACCAACTCGAACTTCAACTGTTTTTCTACCAGCAAGAATCTTCTCCAGAAATTGCCTTTTTATCCAAAGTGTTTTAGGCGAATTATTCATATTTATTTATTAAACAAAATCGTGCCAAAGTATCCGCCGCTATTTTTTGAAACGCTGGTTGTCTCTTGTAAATGGTATACCTTCTGGGTAGCCAAGTTTCGTGAGCTTTCCACATTTTTTGAAGTTTTTCTTCAGGGAGATTTTTCTTTACCCAATTTTTAGCGCTCTTTTTTAATTCCTTAAATTCCACCTTATACCGTGCTAGCAGTTGTTTTTCTTTTTTGAGTTCAGGGTTAAGAAACATCTTTTTCACCTTTCGGATATAAATTTTCTCTCCAGAAAAAAGCAATTTGATAAGCCTCTGAAACAATGCTTTTGGAGCCGTTTCAGGTAACTCATGAGAAATGATATTTCTAAATTTCCTTAATTCTTCTGAAACTTCCCTATGTCCAGGTAAACCTTTTAATTTATCAAACATCTCTTTCTCAAACTGATTTTTTACTTTTTTCCAGTTTATTTCGCCCCTGCGAATACACCGCCGATCCTGAGGCGGGGATGAATGAAGCAAGAAAGAAGCCAAACTGTTCAAAGGAGACTTTATTTCATCTATCATCTTTAAGATTTTATCAAACTCTCTATCCCTGTAACAAGCTGTAAGGATTAGAAACCGACCCAAAATACATCTTGGGAGATTGACTTTATAATCCTCCCAAATTCGTTCCTTTGGCGATTATCCGGGCTGAAAAACACAATCCCGGGGAGTAAAAAATAAATCCTCCAAAAACAAGAAAGGTGATTTCTGGAGTCAGGCTATAAAATGCTATAATAACGTCAAATGTTTTCTTCCCTAAGGAAGGTTCCTGGTTTTCGCTCAGGTAAATGGTGGAAGTTTTTAATTGCCTCCGGCTTTTATTTATTTGCTTTTTTAACGATATTAACCATTTTTCCCCCTTCTCCTCCTCCGCTTGCTTTAGAGAGAATTGATCCTACCAACAAAAGTTCTGTCTCTATTGCTGGTAAAACCCACTCAGGTAAACCAGTGTATCTTATGAAAGATAATGAAATTGTCCAGTCAATCAAATCAGATTCTAGCGGTAAGTTTTATTTTGCCTTAAATGATCTAAAGGAGGGTAATTACACCTATACCGTTGAGGCTTGCGATTCAGAAAAGAGAGATAAATGTAAAAGTGAGAATATCCTTATTACCATAGATCAAACCCCGCCGGCTAACCCAATCATTACCCTGCCAGATAAATTGCCTGATGATGGCGAAGAAGAAATTGTTATTAAAGGTGTCTCCGAACCTAATGCCAAAATCATCGCTTCGGTTCAGGGTAACGAATTACCAGCAATCACGGCTAATGATAAGGGTGAATTTGAGATTAAGACAGGCTTGGTCTTAGGCGCTAACACCATCAATGTCAAGGCAGTTGATAGTGTTGGTAACGAAAGTGCAGTTGGTGGTGCTTCTGTAGATTTCAACCCTATAAAGTATAAAGTTAAAGTCATTAAGGTCATTGATGGTGACACCATCAAAATAGAGGGGGATAAAGTGGTTAGGTATATCGGCATTGATACTCCTGAAACATTTCATCCCAGCAAACCAGTCCAATGTTATGGGAAGGAGGCTTCCGATAAAAATAAAGAGTTAGTTGAAGGTAAGGAGGTCAAATTAGAGAAAGATGTTTCTGAAACAGATAAATATAGCAGGCTTTTAAGATATGTTTGGCTTGGAGATATGTTGGTGAATGAATACTTAGTTAGAGAAGGTTATGCCCAGTCAAGTAGTTATCCTCCGGATGTAAAATACCAAGATAGATTTATTGAAGCCCAAAGACTAGCAAGAGAAGAAAAGAAAGGATTGTGGGGAGATATTTGTGGTTCCCCTCAGCAGGTTCAAACATCACCGCAAGTTCGACTCCAGACTGTCACTAAGACAACCCCGCCTGCTCAAACTCAACCTACCAATCAAACATCAGGAAGTTATACCTGTGATTGTTCAAAGATCTGTTCTCAGATGTCGTCTTGTGCCGAAGCTCAATATCAACTAAATGTTTGTGGTTGTCAAGCAAGAGATGCAGATGGAGATGGTATAGCCTGTGATAGTGACTGCCAGTAGATTTTTACCCCAACCCCCCAACCTCTAAAAGTTACCTCTCCCCTGAATCTTACATCAGAAATTAATCCCCTCTTTTCTAAGCTAAATCTAAATTTGCTATTCACTAAGATTATAATCTACTTCAGGTCGGTAACTTATTTGTTTGGTCTTTTCCCACCGGTATAAGAAGTTATTTCTTTTTTCTTTTTTTGGTTTTTTTCTTTTTTGTTCCACGGCTCCTGCAACCAGCCATAATTCATCACCTCCTTTTAAAAATATATTAATCAATGGATGTTAAAAGTCAATATTTTCTTTGAATTTTTTTTGCCTTAACTTTTTGATTACATCTAAAGCAATCCATTTGGCTGTTTTGGAATTTAACTGAGAGATTTCTTTTGCTAACCCAATCACTTTTTTGTTTAAATCAATATTTCTTTTTCCAATCTCCCTCAGTGTCCAGCTGACTGCTTTTTTAACAAAATTCCTCTTGTCTCTTGCTTGTTTTTTGATTAAGGGGAAAAATTTTATCAGCTTTTCATTGTTTGCTTTCTTATCATGGATAGCTAACCAGGCGATTAGAACAAAAGCCGCTCTTTTGACAAACTCTTCTTCTTGTTGACCCCATGCAAAAGCTTTTTTATAAGCCTACCTGGTTTTGCCAAAAAGATTACTACAAACCTGATCGCAGACCTCCCAGGAATTGAATTCCTTTACCCAATTTTCCATTTGGCTTTTAGTTATTTTCTTGGGAATGTCAACCATACTTGCGAGAATTCTTCCCTCTCGAATTTTTGATTGCCAAAGTTTTTGAGCAAGATGATGATCTTTGCCAATTTCTTTAGCAAGTTTTCTTAAGTTTGGGATTGAGACCCCATAATTATTTTTTGGATTAATTCCAAATCTTGTCATTCTTTTGACTGCTTTAGGGTTAGAAAGAGACTTTAATTTTATCAGTATGTCTTTATATTCCATTGTCGCGCCTTAAGGATCTGGGGTTGTATTTCAATATCGATTAGTTTTCGCATTTGATTTTTGTTTCTGCTTCACATTTATCTTTTCCCAGACCGCCGTTGGCAGAATCTTCTCCCTCGCCTCCTATTAAAATATCGTTGCCATTACCTCCTTCAAGTTTGTCATCAGCTTCTTCACCATAAATTTCCTCATTGCCATTTCCTCCCCTGATAGTGTCATTGCTAGGACCGCCAAAAATTAAATCATTGCCGTTTCCAGCGTCAATGATATCATTTCCTTCGCCACCATAGATTTTGTCATCGCCATTTGAACCCTCAACAATATCATTGCCCGGACCGCCAACAAGGCAGTCATCGCCATTTGAACCATCGATTTTGTCGTTTCCTTCAAAACCGAAAATCAAATCATTACCGTTGCTCCCTTTTAAATTATCATTTCCCTGAGTGCCGAAGATTGGCGTACCGCTAAATTTTATCCCTTGACACTCTTGGGGAACAGGAACAAAAATGCCAATGATAATGTCAAAAACAACACTGGTGTTTTGAAAATCATTGTCGGATTCAGGGTCAAAGGCAACTTCAAAATTATATTTTGTGCTTGTTGTCGGAGCAAGGTTGGTGAGAAAAATTCCAGTTGGCCTGTCGCTTTCTTCAAAAAAAGAAGCTAAATTTTGGGGGCCAAAAATAATATTTCCATTTTCAAAAATGGTAATAATTAAGGCGTCAGCCAAATTGCCGGTTTCAGAAGTTTTAATGCCCTTAATCCCCACTGGTCTGTTGGCACTTGCGCCATTGGATACTTGGACTTCCCTTATTTCTTTTTGTCCGGGAAGAAAATTGTTAATGACAAAAATCGGCTGGCCACTGGGAACTCCCCAGTCAATGGTAAGATCGCCAACAGCAAAGGCAGTGGAATTATTAGCAAATAACCTGAAAATGTCAAATCGGTTATTTACACGAGTAACAAGGAGCGCTATGGCAACCAAAATTATTAATCTTGATATTTGTTTGTTCATGGTATTTCTGGTGAACTGCTACTGTTTTGCGGTTGAGATACGCTTCTTAACACAAAATCAGTGGCGTTATTGTTAGAGTCAAAACCATTCCCTTTAAATTCGTCGGCGCCACCAATAAACATAGAAGTTGGGGTTGAGGTTGAATAGGCCTTACGCTCTATACTTTGGTTTGCTCCGGGATTCGGAGAAAATTCTGTACCTTCTTTTAACGAGTTAGGAGAAGAATCCCAACTTAAAGAATCAATAATGATTCCGGTATTCTCAGCACCAAATCTTAAGGCAACACTGTTGTTGTCGGTAAGATAGCCACTAGTAGATGCATCAGCACCAATTGATAGTGCAAAACCGTCACTAGAATTTGCCCAAAGATAAAAGCCATAGGCAGGAATAATTGCTGTAGAGGTCCATGATTTTAAGGTTATGTCGGTGGAAGAACCTCGAATTCTTTTTACTAGTCGGTGACCTTTGAAATCAAACGGGGTAGAGGTTGGATTATAAAACTCAACAAAATCATTATCTGTTTTTCCTGTCCCTCCTGTTATTTGCACTTCACTAATCACCACATAATTGGCAAAATAAGTTGGGGTTGGCGTTGGAGTAATTCCCCAGTCAGTTGCCACAGAAAGGATGTTGTTTTCTGCTTTTTCCGTATCAGTAAGAAACGATCCGGTTGATTGGCGAACACCGCCTAAAAAAATAAAAAAAGTTAAAACAAAAACAAGTTTTTTCATGGTTGGGAAAATTTTCTTTTAAGAACTATTTTTTGAATTTCTTCTTTGATTTTCAAGATTTCGCTATAAACAATAATTGTCGCCGGAATAATAATTAAGGCGATAAAGCCCATTTGGGTTTTGGCAAAGGAAATAAAATAGCCTAAATAGGGTAAAGAAAAGGCGACTTTTCCTAAAACTTTTTCTTCGGGAATTTTTTCAACATCTGCTCCCTGATTGGCATCGCCTTTGGTTTGGTAAAAAATTTTCCCATCAATTTTTTCAAGGCTAACAATGCGGTGGGTAACAGTTTCCTTGCCTGCCAGATAGCTAATAATTTCTCCTTTTTGGAATTTTGGCAAAAAGCCAACAGGCGAGATTATTTCCTGTTTTTTTGGCAAAACTAAAATAACAGAACCCAATTTCAATTTCGGCTCCATTGAGCCGGATTGAACAACCAAGAAACGAAAGTTATCCTTTTTTGACAAAACTGGGTAGGTAGTTATCAAGCCGAAAGCGATAAAAACAATAATTGTTACGGTATAAACAAAATTCACTAAGGCTTTCAGTTTCATAGCAAAAACTTTCCCCTTGCGGGTGAAATTAATGTCCACCTTCCAGGAGTCCATCCGGCCACCTGGAAGGTGACTGAATAATCTCCTTCCAGTGAACTTCCAAAATCACTTAACTCAGGTTTTAGGGTGTGTCTGTGTCGTCGTAGGTAATCAAATTCATCTCAAACAGATATTCTGTTGGGTTCCAACCAATAATTGAGTTTGTCCCAGAGTTGTATCTAGTTGATGGTACTAACCAAATCTTGGCTCCAGCTGGATAATTAGCGTCACCAGATGACGGCAGATCCATAGCGAGATCTACATTATTTGCTTTGGAAACAGCGCCACTCCCATCTGTAGTCATCGTGTCAATCAATTTGCCTGGATGATCCCCTGGGTACGGATCAGCATAATAAATTAAGCTGTATTCGGTGCTTGCTTGAAGACCTGTACCCGTAAAACTATAGTTAAAAGTCAGGCCAGATGTGTTATAAGACAATGTTCCTCCTATGCCATCGCCAGTAATTGGCTCCCAAGTTATTGGATTCTTGTTTTCCAAATCTACAAATGCTTGAACACCTTCAGGACCCGGAGCATTCAATTGCATTGCCATCAGCTCAATGTCAAAGGTTAATATATCACCCTGTGCCCAGTTTGTTACTTCTGGTTCTGGAGCATTTGGCCAAGAACTTAGATGATAACTCTGGACTACCTTTAATGCTTGACCTTTATTTAACCGACCTAAAGAAATCCAGGAGCTGCTGACATTATCAAGCCGGACATACTGGTTTGCTCTGATAATTGGTATCCAGTTTCCTCCAAAGGAAGGTTCATGTGTCGCAGGGTTCGTGTAGCATCTTCCTGTCTCAGGATTAGGATCGTAACACACCCACATATCATAGATTGTATAGGCAGCCAGATTGTTTCTTGGGGTATAGCCTCCAGTACAACACTCAGACGCAGCAGTACAATCTGTTTTTACTCCTCCCGTCCAAGTTCCTCCTCCTTCCGTACATTCTGGCTCAGTGATTATTCCATCAGTCTGGCTTGTGATATTGATGTGCTTCCAGAGATTAACATCATTACTCCCTTCCAAATTTCTAACAATAAATTCAATATATCTAGTTTGGGAAGGTTTCATATCGGCCAACTGGCCAGAATAGGTTGCTGTCCAAGGATTTTGGCCATCAACACTAATGTCAA